>CAMWIJ010000014.1 GCA_947174275.1 uncultured Muribaculaceae bacterium | reverse complement strand
GTAGCGAATCCGGGAATCGAACCCGGGTCTCCACCGTGAGAGGGTGGCGTGCTAGGCCACTACACTAAATCGCCATTTAGCTAAGCCTTCGCTTTCGACACCACAAAGGTAGTAACATTTTTTATTCTGACAAAATTTTTGCGACATTTTTTTGAAAAAAAATTATTTTCTTGTTATTAGAATGCTTTGTCATGATTCAGACTACCGCCTTTCGCTATGATATCTCCAATTGCAAAGCCCTCTCGCCTATCGATTAATTTGAGACGAGAGAGCCGGTTTTATACATAGTAATCGTCAGTCAGCATCATCATCTGTAGTGACTACAAGATTTAATGTAGGCGACGGTTCGATATCGCCATCAGTTGGGATATCATCTTCTGAAGCGACAATCTTGACAGGATACTCCATATATCCGATACATGGCGAATAATCTACTGCATATATGCTTACTTTGATTTGCAACAGATGATTGCCCAACGGAATATCCTCGGTGTCAATCTCCATTCCGTATGGGGCTACAATCGTACCTCCAAGCCGGTAATAATCCCAGAAATAACTTGCCGAGCCGATGACAGCACCTTTTTTAGTATTGTCTATTATATTGATTGACTCAATATCAAGCGTTTCGCCGGAGACTACGTATAAAGTATTGTCGACACGGGTGGCTCCATCTATCGTTGCTGACAGTGAGACGTTGGGGACATCGTCGTCATCATCGCATGAATTCATCGCAACAAGAGGTAATGCCAGAATTAATAGGTAAAGTAGCTTTTTCATAGTTTTAACGTGTTTATATTTATCCTTAAAAGTCATGAAGCCGCGTCGTTGTTTAAAAACGCGGCTTCAGAATAATTCGCGTAACTATCAGTTCTTGAACACCAGCTCATCATCTTTGACATCTATGACAATAGGCTTGTCTTTATCTACCTTTTGCGCCAGAATATCTTTCGACAGCCGGTTGAGAACGACTCTGTGAATGACACGTTTGACAGGACGTGCACCAAATTCGGGATCATACCCTTCTTCGGCAAGATAATGCAATGCCTGCGGAGTGACTTCAAGCCTTATGCCGGATGTGGCGAGCATTTTCTGTATCGATTTTATCTGCAGGCCGACGATTTCCTCTATCTCATTTTCATTGAGCGGCGTGAACATTATAATCTCATCTATTCGATTGAGGAATTCAGGCCGGATTGTCTGCTTCAACATTTCAAGCACTTCCTCTTTGGTCTTTTCGACGGTCACATCCTTGTTTTCAGGAGTCATCTTTGAAAAGTTTTCACGTATTACATTGGAACCCATATTGGAAGTCATAATGATAATCGTGTTCTTGAAATTGACCATTCGGCCTTTATTGTCGGTCAGACGTCCGTCATCAAGTACCTGCAGAAGGATATTGAACACATCAGGGTGTGCTTTCTCGATTTCATCAAACAGCACTACCGAGTAAGGTTTGCGACGTACAGCCTCGGTCAGTTGGCCGCCTTCGTCATATCCTACATATCCGGGAGGTGCTCCGACAAGTCTTGACACCGCATGCTTTTCCTGATATTCGCTCATATCTATTCGGGTCATCATATTCTCGTCGTCAAACAGATATTCTGCCAATGCTTTGGCAAGCTCTGTCTTACCGACACCGGTTGTGCCGAGGAATATGAATGAGCCTATAGGCCGGCGCGGATCGTTAAGGCCGGCGCGTGAGCGACGTACTGCGTCAGCTATTGCCTGTATAGCTTCATTCTGACCCACGACCCTATTATGGAGTTCTGCCTCAAGATGCAACAGTTTCTCTTTTTCACTCTGCACCATCTTGTTGACAGGGATGCCGGTCCATCGGGAAACCACGTCTGCAATATCTTCCGCATCCACCTCTTCTTTAATCAGGGCCTTTTCCCCCTGCATCATTTTGAGTTGTTCCTGGATATCCTTGTTTTCCTGCTCTTTTTGCTGGACTTTCGAATATCGGATTTCGGCGACCTTTGCATAATCACCTTCGCGTTCGGCTTTGTCGGCCTCAAAATTCAGCTGCTCGATATCCACCTTGTTCTGCTGAATGCGGTTTATGAGGTCTTTTTCCGCTTTCCATTTTGCGGTATATTCTTTTTCCTCCTCTTTGAGTGTGGCGATTTCCTTTTCGAGATCCTTTACCTTGGCTTTGTCGCCTTCACGTTTGATAGCCTCCCTTTCAATTTCTTTCTGGGCTATCAATCGGGTAATCTCGTCAAGCGCCTGGGGCACAGAGTCAATCTCCAGCCTAAGTTTCGAGGCAGCCTCATCCACCAAGTCAATAGCCTTGTCCGGAAGGAAGCGGTCTGTGATATATCGCTCAGAAAGTTGCACTGCCGCCACCACAGCCTCATCGCGGATGCGTACGTGGTGGTGGTTCTCATAGCGCTCTTTCAGTCCTCGCAATATTGATATCGCGCTCATTTCATCAGGCTCGTTGACCATTACTTTCTGGAAACGGCGTTCAAGCGCCTTGTCTTTCTCAAAATACTTCTGATACTCATCAAGGGTAGTCGCACCGATCGAACGTAGTTCGCCTCGTGCCAACGCCGGCTTGAGAATATTAGCGGCATCCATCGCACCCTCACCTTTGCCTGCACCGACAAGCGTATGTATTTCATCGATAAACAATATTATCTCGCCGTCGCTCTGAGTCACTTCGTTGACAATAGCCTTCAGTCGTTCCTCGAATTCGCCCTTATACTTTGCGCCTGCGACCAGCGCCCCCATGTCAAGTGAGAAAATCTGCTTTGAGCGCAAATTTTCCGGCACGTCGCCTCGCACGATGCGCTGTGCAAGACCTTCGGCAATAGCCGTTTTTCCCGTGCCAGGTTCTCCGATAAGCATAGGGTTGTTTTTTGTTCTGCGTGACAGTATCTGCAACACTCGCCGTATCTCATCGTCTCGTCCGATTACGGGATCAAGTTTACCGGCACGGGCCCGTTCATTAAGATTAATTGCATATTTGCCAAGCGCATTGTATGTGTCTTCTGCGCTTTGGTCTGTAGCCTTTTTCCCCTTTCGGAGTTCAGCCACGGCAGCTTCAAGTTCTTTCTCTGTCAAGCCTGCATCTTTCAATATTGCAGACGCCGGAGAGTTTATAGCAAATAAGGCCAGCAGCATAGCTTCGAGCGTAACGTATTCGTCACCTTGCTTTTTGGCAATATCAAGCGATTTTTGCAAAACATCATTTGACGTGCGACTAAGATATGGCTCGCCTCCGCTGACTTTGGGCTGGCGGGCAATCTCTTCGTCGACAAGACGCGTGACATTCGCGGGATTCGCGCCAATCTTCTGGAAGATAAAATTGATGAGCGACTCCCCCTCTGCCATTATGCCTTTCAGTAGATGCACCGGCTCAATCTGCTGCTGACCGGCGGCACGCGTCATCTCTACCGCTTTCTGAATGGCTTCCTGCGATTTGATAGTGAAACTGTTGAAATTCATATATAATGAAGTTTGATTATTATATCAATTAAAAAGTAGTGAAATAAAATCTCTTTTATTTCTTTAACAAACTATATGCCGTAATGTTTTGAAGTCAACCAAACTTACATTAACTTTGCATATAACTTTTGCCGATAAATATCAAAATGCTTATTGGCAATATGATTGACAGTTATTTCTACAAAAATGAAACTCCGCAAAGCAATAACCGCACTCTGCCTTTTTGGCAGTATAATATGTCAGGCGCAAAATAATGCCACCGGCAAGCTTTTCGCATATCCGGAGCCACCGGAAGAGCTCGTCACCCTTCAGGAACGTGCTTCATATCTTGTAAATCATTTCTGGGACAGATGCAATATGCAAAGTGCTATTCTAAATCGTGAAGCATTCAAGTCCGCATTTATGGACTACGTGTCATTTTTGCCCTATGCTGATGCTTCGACTGTGCATGAATCAATAGCCAGGCTTATTTCGTCGTATGAGAAATCACCCGAGCACCTTCTTACGCTCGCCGAGCTTGCCGAGGACGCAGTTTATAATGGCGAGGCGGATTTCACCTCTGACGAAGTGTTTCTTCCGTTTGCCAATGCTGTGGTAAACAACAAGAAAATATCCAAGACCAAGAAGGCCAGACTTGCACACGAGGCAAAGGTCGTGGAGCAGACACAAGTCGGACGTACCGCGCCGGAGTTAAAATATACATTGCGTGACGGAAGTACATCGCAATTGAGCTCGACCCGCGGAGCACATGTTCTGCTGTTTGTCAACGATCCGGAGTGTGATGAATGCAGGATGACACGTATACGCCTTTCGGCTGACCACAATATCAATCAGCTTCTCGATGAGGGGCTGCTCCGTATTGTCAGCATATATCCCGACAGCTATTCCGCGGAATGGGCACAGGAAGTATCAGGTTACAATCCTCGCTGGATTGTGGGCGCAACGGCTGATATTGATGAAATATATGATATGCGGTCAACCCCAACATTGTATTATCTCAATCCTGACGGCGTAATCCTGTCAAAATCGCTCAATCCCGACAACCTTCTCGAGGCATTCCATATCGCCAACTCAAAAATGACCCGCTGATACATGAATATAGCAGTATTGATTTCAGGAGGCGTTGACAGCGCCGTTGCCGTGCACACTCTGCTTGAACAGGGCCACAACCTGCATCTGTTCTACATCCGCATAGGTCTGGACAACGGAGAAGGCGACTGTTCTGCAGAAGAAGATATCGAAATGTGCCGTTACATCGCACGTAAATACAATCTTCCGTTTGATGTGGTGTCTCTGCATAATGAATATTGGGAGAATGTAATGGAGTATGCGCTTAATGCCGTGCGCGACGGATTGACCCCCAATCCTGACATTATGTGTAACAAGATGATAAAATTCGGATTCTTTGAAGAGCGCTGGGGGCATGAATTCGATCTGACCGCTACCGGCCACTATGCCACAACGATTATGCGCGACGGCAAAAAGTGGCTTGCGACTGCAGTCGATCCGGTTAAAGATCAGACCGATTTCCTTGCCCGCATTACATATAAGCAGCTTGAGCACATAATATTTCCAATCGGAGATATCCCGAAATCGCGCGTAAGGGAAATAGCAGTAGAAACCAAAATGCCGAATGCCTATAGAAAGGATTCGCAGGGCATTTGTTTCCTGGGCAAAATTGACTATAATGACTTTATCAAACGACATCTGGGAGAAAAACCGGGTGCGATTGTCGAACTTGAGACCGGTCGTAAGATAGGGACGCACCGCGGATATTGGTTCCATACCATCGGACAGCGCAAAGGACTCGGCCTGAGCGGCGGCCCATGGTATGTCGTAAAGAAGAATATACGTGACAACGTGATTTATGTGAGCAACGGATATGATACACAAAAGCAATATGGCAACAGTATCCACATGAATCAGATGCACTTCATATCCGGCAAGCCGTGGAGCGATGATGCCAACGAAATAGCAGTAACATTCAAAAACCGTCACATGCCGGAATTTTTCAATGCCATCCTGCATCGCATCGATGATGATGAATACATCATCAAATCAGAGCGAAAAGTTCAGGGCATAGCTCCCGGTCAATTCGGCGTGATATACTCACCCGACAGTAAAATTTGCTATGGAAGCGGCATCATAACCGGACAAAGTTTCACTTGAGCATATCTGTGTCAACACAAATATGCCCAATGACGTTTCATTATTATGACAATGAAAGAAAAAATAAAACTTAAAGTAGTGGGGCTCACTTACTCGCAGATACAATCGGGAGCGTACGCACTTATTCTTGGCCAGATTGACGGGCCATATCGCATACCTGTTGTAATCGGGGCGCCTGAAGCCCAGTCGATTGCCATAGAGCTCGAAGGCATAATACCCCCTCGACCTATGACACACGACCTGTTTGAGAGTTTTACACATGCTTTCGGCATCAAGTTGCTGCAAGTATACATATATAAATTTGAGGACGGCATTTTTTACTCCGAGCTGACATTCAGCGATGGCGACCGACAGATTGTGCTTGACTCCCGCACTTCTGATGCTATTGCCATTGCAATCCGCACGAAATCTCCGATATACACCACGTCTGAAATTCTGACCACTACAGGTTTTGTGCTCGACTCCGATGCCGCGCCCCTACATTCTGACAGTGACGATGATGCAATCAACGCAGAGCCGAAGATTGAAAACTACGCCATAGAGGAACTCGAGACCCTCCTCGCAAAGCATATTGACAACGAGGAATACGAAGAGGCGGCTGTCATTCAAGAAATTATAAACCGCAAACGCAACTCATCAAACAAATAAACATAAATTTAATAATCATGAAAAATCTAAAGTCCAAGCTCATCATTATGAACTTCCTGCAATTTGCAGTGTGGGGAGCCTATCTGACATGCATCGGCAATTATCTCGGACGCGCCGGAATGGGGAATCTTATCCCTTGGGCATACGCAATACAGGGAATTGTATCGATTTTCATGCCCACTTTAATGGGCATAATAGCCGACAGGTGGATACAACCGCAGAAAGTACTTGGCGGATGTCAGCTTATTGCAGCGGCATTCATGCTCGGCTGTTTCACATTAGGATATCAGGCAAACGTATCGGGTGAATCCGTATCTCATGGGTTATTCCTTACACTATATACCATCAGTGTGGCCTTCTACATGCCTACAATCGCTCTTTCCAATACGGTCGCATTTTCCGCATTGCGTGCCGACGGACAAGATACCGTCAAGGCATTCCCTCCGATACGCGTATTCGGGACAGTCGGTTTTATCGCCGCAATGTGGTTCGTAAACTGTGCGTCATTCAATACTGACGGCAGCTTCTTCTTTACGTTAGAAGGTGAAGGCTCTCCTTTTCAATACACATATTGGCAGCTATTCGTATCCGGCATTCTCGGCCTGATACTTGGTATATATTGTTTTACGCTGCCCAAATGCCCGATTGTCAAAACCGAGCAAAAACGCACTCTTGCGCAAACTTTGGGCCTTGACGCGTTCAAGCTTTTCAAAGTCAGGAAGATGGCGATATTCTTTATCTTCTCCATGCTTCTCGGCATGTGTCTCCAGGTAACCAACGGCTATGCCAATCCGTTCATTTCAAGCTTTATTGGCTCAGGATTTGCAGATTCGTTTGTGGCCAACAATGCGCCCCTGCTCACGTCGCTCTCCCAGATTTCTGAGGCACTTTGTATACTGATGATTCCATTCTTCCTTCGTCGCTTCGGCATCAAACGTGTGATGTTGATGGCTATGATCGCATGGGTGTTGAGATTCGGTTTCTTCGGTATCGGCTCGCCTGATTTCCCGGGAGTCATACTCTTTATCCTCTCCATGATTGTCTACGGTGTAGCTTTCGATTTCTTCAATGTATCGGGAGCGCTCTATGTGGAACGCGAGACAGACCGTTCAATACAGGCATCCGCCCAGGGTATTTTCATGCTTATGACAAACGGCATCGGAGCTACAGTTGGAACCCTCTCGGCCGGCGCTGTAGTAGAGAAATTCTGTCAGTGGGTTGATGTAGACGGAGACGGTAATGTCGACTTCTTGCTTGGCAACTGGTCTGCGACATGGCTTATCTTCGCAGCATTCGCCCTCATAGTAGCCATCGCGTTCGTATTCCTCTTTAAGGATAACGGCAGTGTCAATACTGCGACAGCAAAAGAGAGTATTGAACTCGAGGACAGCGCGCCCGACGGATATGTAGAACCCGAAAGAAACTAACAGACTAAAAAAATTATGATACAATTTTATGCCCCCGACATATTGACCAATCCGCTGTTGCCTGAGAGCGACTCGCAACATTGCATAAGAGTATTGCGCAAGCAGCAGGGTGATATTATCGATGTAATAGACGGTCGGGGGCATAGATTGAAATGCCGTATACTTGACCCGCACTCCAAGCATACCCTTGTCGAAATAGTCGAGTGTGAGGATATTCTTAATCCATGGACAGGAGACATCACAATCGCGGTCGCACCGACAAAACATCTCGACCGCATGGAGTGGCTCGTTGAAAAGCTTGTCGAAATCGGCATCAACCGTTTTGTTCCTCTTTTGTGCACGCATTCCGAACGGAAAGAAATCAAGCGCGAACGCATAGAAAAGATTGCAGTCTCGGCAATGAAACAGTCACTTAAGACACGCCTGCCACAAATTGACGAAATGACGCCTCTTAAAACTTTTATTGAGGAGTTAAGAGATAGCACTGCCGACAGATTTGTTGCATACTGCGACCCGGAGATACCACGCCGCATCCTTGCGCAAGCGATAAAGCCGAAAAGGGATACGGTTATATTAATAGGACCCGAAGGCGATTTTTCGCCCCAGGAGATAAAGGCGACAATCGATTCCGGATTTAATCCCGTAAGCCTCGGCGACTGCCGGCTACGCACCGAAACAGCAGCCTTGGCAGCATGTCAGACGATACATGTCATAAACCAGTTGCACCTTTGAATTTTCAGAAGCCAATCATTTCCGAATATATATTAAAAGTCAAAAATATGACAGACATAAACCAATACTTACATTCATCACCGACAGGCAATTTCTTTCTGCTTGCCGGACCGTGTGTGATTGAGGGAGAACAGATGGCAATGGATATTGCCGGACAAATCAAGGAGGTCACCGACCGGCTCAACATTCCGTATGTATTCAAAGGTTCATACCGCAAGGCCAACAGGTCAAGACTCGATTCATTTACCGGGATAGGAGACTTGAAGGCTCTCGAAATACTCGATAAAGTACGCAAGACATACAACATTCCTGCTGTGACAGACATTCATCAGCCGGAAGAAGCTGAACTTGCAGCCCCCTTTGTGGATATACTCCAGATTCCGGCGTTCCTGTGCCGTCAGACCGACCTTCTGATAGCCGCAGCCAATACCGGCAAAATGGTGAATATCAAAAAGGGGCAATTTCTTGCGCCCGGAGCGATGAAACATGCAGTTGCAAAAGTGAGAGATGCAGGAAATTGCAATGTTGCGGTAACAGAACGGGGTACCACCTTCGGATATCAGGATCTGATTGTCGATTTCCGCGGAGTTCCCGAGATGCAGAAATTCGATTGTCCTGTGATAGTCGATGTGACCCACTCGTTACAGCAACCGAACCAGACTGAGGGTGTGACCGGCGGTCGACCTGATATGATAGAGACTATAGCCCGCGCAGCCATAGCTGTAGGAGCGGACGGACTGTTCATTGAAACGCACCCCAATCCGTCAGTAGCAAAAAGCGACGGAGCCAATATGTTGCGTCTAGATCTATTGCCCGGTCTGCTCGAACGTTTGTCAGCAATACGATTAACCATCAATAATTTCTGAACGAATAACGATGAATACATTTTCGAAACTGTTGCTTTCGTCATCCATTCTGATTATCCCTGGTCTGATTGACGCACAATCGCCGCAAACATCCAAATCTCAGGAGGTAATCAATGCCGTGGAGAAAGTATATAACGAGGAACTCCTGGAGGATGCGACAAACTATAACGTATACTTCCGGCGCGCGCATCTTTATTACGGACAGAATCAATATCTGAGAGCTTTGTCGGATATTGACAATGCCATCAAATATACTCCGGCTGATGACCGCGACCTGCTTTCGCAGGAATATGCATTGCGCGCCAACATATATATTATGACCGAACGGGCCGAAGATGCATTGGATGATATAACCAAAGCTCTTGAATATGAACCGACATCGTATGCTCTGCTTTATCAGAAAGCCAATCTTGAGTATGAACTCGGCAAATATGCAAGCGCCAAAGAAGATTTCACACGACTAAACCGCATACACAACCGCTCACTTGAATCGCTTATCGGACTTGCCCGCGTGGCAGTAAAAGAAAATAATCTCGGGCTCGCCAATGAATATGTGGATGAAGCTGTCGCATTTTATCCTGCCGAGAGCGAGGCATATCTGCGCCGTGCATCCGTGCGCCGGCTAATGGGCAACAACAATGGCGCAGTCGACGATATGATACTTGCAATTGCGGTTGACAAAAATAACAGCAAGGCAATTGCAGAAATAGTGAATATGGCTAACAGTGATTACAATGCAGTAATTTCCGGACTTAGCAATGCTATAACACAAGCGCCTGAAGTTGGAGTTTACTATTATATCCGTGCGATGATTGCCCAGGCGCACTATCGTTATGTGTCAGCAATCGCCGATTACAATACGATTATAGAAAAGAAACTGTATGATTATCACGGCATACATGCCCGGCTTGCCGAATGCTATTACTCGCTTTGCGACTACACGTCGGCTCTCGATCAGATAAACATCGCTTTGGGTGCGTCACGCAAGGGCTCGTATTATCTGACCAGTTCAAGAATTTATCTTGCGCTTGGAAATACGGAACTCGCAAAATTATATGCCGAGCGAGCGTTGCTTGAGTCGGACAATCAGGCCGCGCTGACCCAATCGGCATTGTGCTCGCTTGCGGATGGCGATTTTGCTCTTGCTTCAAACCAGTTTGGCGAACTCATCATAAATAATCCCGAGAGTCCGGTCAACTATATAATAAGAGCATGGATAATGGCAGATAAGCTTAAACAGCAATCTGATGCCATCGGTTTTCTTTCCCGTTGTATCTCGCTTGATTATGAGGACTCCGATTACAATTCATATCTCGGATTTGCCATTAATCTTATGGGGCAGAACGACCAGGCGCGAGTGTGGATTGACAATATTCTTGAAAGCCGTCCGGCCGATATCGACGGTCGCATACATTATATAGCAGCAGCGCTTTACAGCCAGACCGGAGATATTGATAAAGCATTTGACTGCATGCAGCAGGCTCTTGAACGTGGATACGCTAATCTCTATGATT
The DNA here is from genome assembly GCA_947174275.1 of uncultured Muribaculaceae bacterium. GTDB lineage: Bacteria > Bacteroidota > Bacteroidia > Bacteroidales > Muribaculaceae > JAGBWK01. The sequence goes on along the minus strand of CAMWIJ010000014.1, from coordinate 38,971 downwards.
GGAAGCACTATGACGTAGCCAACCTATCGGTTGCGCCGTTGCGCAATGACCCGCGATTTGATGAGATGCTTAACAACTACGATTATCTGTTCATCCCGACACGATAACTGACAATAATCATAAAAATAATGCGGAAGCCTTGATTTTAAAGACTTCCGCATTATTTTTATGGGGAAAATGATTATTTTACACGCTCTACGTATGAACCGTCACGAGTGTCAATTTTCACTTTGTCGCCAGTGTTGATGAACAATGGAACGCGAACTTCCGCTCCGGTCTCCACTGTTGCGGGTTTAAGGGTGTTGGTTGCAGTGTCACCTTTGAGGCCGGGCTCGGTATAGGTAACTTCGAGCACAACACTCGTGGGCATCTCGCAAGTGAGGATTTCTTCAGTTGCAGCCTGTACCATAGCCTCGCAGATATCTCCTTCTTTGAGGAACTGAACGCCATCAATGCTTTCACCGGGAAGAGCAACCTGTTCGAATGTCTCGGTATGCATAAAGTTGTAACCCATCTCGTCTTTGTAGAGATACTGGTAGGGGCGACGCTCGATGCGAACTTCTTCTACTTTCACTCCGGAGTTCCAGGTCTTGTCAAGGACGCGGCCGGTACGTACGTTTTTCAATTTAGTGCGGACGAAAGCCGGGCCTTTGCCGGGCTTAACGTGAAGAAATTCTACAATGAAGAAATAATTGCCGTCTATATCGAGGCACATTCCATTTTTAAAGTCAGCAGTAGTTGCCATAAACTTATTTATGTTTTATAATAATTATTATATTTGCGACCACAAATTTATAAAAAATCCCCGATATAGCATATATCATCAATTTATTTTTACGTTTTTTCGACGTGGGATTTCAAATAAACAATATTTTTAAATTATTATGGGGCGAATTTTGAATATATTTCGTAAATTTGAAAAATAAATTGCAAATATAATAGGCTGTAGAAATAACCTTTATGGGAACTGTTTCTGCTGTCGATTGCTATATTTTTGAATATTAGCCCAATGAACGAGAAATCGCTTAGCCAGTTATATCTTAAGGACACCGAATTTCAGCGGCTCATGCAACGCCGCATCTTCAACGTGCTACTCATCGCATCGCCATACGATGCGTTTATGATGGAAGATGACGGACGTGTGGAGGAGCAGTTGTATTTTGAATATGTAGCTCTAAATCTGAGCTCTCCCCCACGTGTAACGCTTGTGTCGCACATCAATGAGGCTCAGGCTGCGCTTTCTGAAAAGCATTACGACCTTATAATCGCAATGCCCGGTGTGGATATATCTGAAACTTTCATCGGCGCACGTGTTATTAAAGAGAATTATCCCGACATACCTTTCGTTGTGCTTACACCTTTCTCCAAAGAGGTGTCCCGCAGATTGGCTCACGAAGATTTCACCGGCATAGACTATGTTTTCTCATGGCTTGGCAATGTAGAACTGCTTTTAGCTATCATAAAACTGCTTGAGGACAGGATGAATGCTGACGCAGACATTCTTGATGTCGGCGTGCAGATGATATTGCTTGTCGAGGACTCTGTGAGGTTTTATTCTTCGATACTTCCGCACCTGTATAAATACCTGCTCAGGCAATCGATGGTATTCTCGACAGAAGCTCTTAACGAACATGAGCAGATGTTGCGTATGCGCGGACGTCCGAAAGTGATGCTCGCACGCGATTATGAGGAAGCCATGAGCCTGTATGAAAAATACAGCGAACACATTCTCGGGGTGATTTCCGATGTGTCATTTATGCGCGATGGAGTAAAAGATGCCGCTGCCGGCCTTAAACTCGCCCGTGAGTTTCGTAAACGCGACCCATACCTGCCAATAATAATTGAATCGACTCAAAGCGAGTTACGCGACAGCGTCGATGATTTCAATGGCATCTTCCTTGATAAGAACTCGAAAAAACTTCCCGTCGACCTCGGCAAAGCTATTACTGACAACTTCGGATTTGGCGATTTCGTATTCAGAGATCCCGAAACAGGAGAAGAGATTATGCGAATAAAGTCGTTGAACGACATGCAGAAGCACATCAAAAAAGTGCCTGCTGAATCGCTCTATATGCATGCCTCACACAACGACATATCCCGATGGCTATACTCCAGAGCCATGTTCCCGATCGCGGAAATCATAAAGACGCACAGATTTACATCAATCGATGAAGCTCCTGCAGTGAAACAGTTGTTCTTCGACCTGATTGTCAAGTATCGCAAGATGAAAAACCGCGGAGTAGTTGCTGTGTTCAGAAAAGACAGGTTTGACTATTATTCCAATTTTGCCCGCATCGGACAAGGCTCTCTTGGCGGCAAAGGCCGCGGTCTGGCGTTCATTGATTCTATCATTAAAGCCAATCCGGTGTGTGACAACTTCGATGGAATTACTATTTCAATACCGCGTACGGTCGTTTTGTGTACTGACATCTTCGACGAATTCATGAGTACAAACGACCTTTATGCCATAGCTTTAAGCGACAGAAGCGATGACGAGATACTAAGGTACTTTCTGCAGGCACGCCTTCCCGAGCGACTGATCGAAGATTTCATGTCATTGTTCGAGGTTGTCGACCGCCCTCTGGCCATCAGATCGTCAAGTTTGCTTGAGGATTCGCATTATCAGCCGTTTGCCGGAATATATTCCACTTATATGATACCGCATGTCGATGATAAATATCGTATGCTCAAACTGCTTTCGGATGCGATAAAAAGCGTTTACGCATCGGTATTCTATCGTGACTCAAAAGCATACATGACGGCAACTTCCAATGTCATAGACCAGGAGAAAATGGCCGTGATAATCCAGGAGGTTGTCGGAGAGGAAACCAACGGATATTATTTCCCGTCGTTCTCCGGCGTAGGCCGTTCGCTCAACTACTACCCCATCAATGACGAGCAACCGGAGGACGGAGTAGCAGAAATAGCAGTCGGTCTCGGCAAATATATCGTAGACGGAGGCCTGAGCCTCCGCTTCTCGCCGCGCCATCCCGACAAGGTGCTTCAGACATCGGAACTTGACCTTGCACTGCGCGATACTCAAACCCGGCTCTACGCACTTAACATGAATGAGGCTGACGATGATTTCCGGGTCGACGACGGGTTCAATATCGAGAACATAAGGGTGCAGAAATTCGCCGACACCAACGCTTTGAAGTATCTTGTCTCGACATTTGACCCGCAGGACCAGGTGATAAGAGACACCGACATAGGTTTTGGCCGCAAAGTGGTCACTTTTGCCAATATGCTACAGCACAATGTATTCCCACTTGCCGAAGCCATCGACTTCATGCTTGTCACCGGTCAGGAAAAGATGCAGAGACCGATTGAAATTGAATTTGCCGGAGTCGTTGACCATTCTGGCAATACGAAAGGTAAAATATATTGGCTTCAGATAAGGCCTATAATCGACAGGAAAGAACTCGTTGACGATACAATACTTGAGATCCCTGACAATCAGCTTATACTTAAGAGCAATACTGCTCTCGGGCATGGTAATATCGAAAATGTGTCGACTATAGTTTATGTCCGTCCCGATAATTTCTCGTCAATCAACAACCAGAAGATCGCTGAAGAGATAGAGCGGTTAAACCGCGATTTTACAAAAGAGCAAAAGGGATATGTGCTTATCGGTCCGGGACGTTGGGGCTCATCAGATACCGCACTCGGCATTCCGGTCAAGTGGCCCCACATCTCTAATGCCAAACTCATTGTCGAGGCATCTTTGAGTAATTACCGCATCGAACCGAGTCAAGGGACTCACTTCTTCCAGAACCTCACGTCATTCGGAGTGGGTTATTTCACAATCAACCCATCGTCAAACGACGGCATATATGACATTGACTATCTCAATTCTCTTCCTGCAACTTACGAAAGTGAGTATATCCGCATTGTCGAATTCCCAAATCCTCTCACAATAGGCATCAACGGACGTAAAGGCGTCGGTGTCGTCAAGAAAAACATTTAATCTGCCATGGCTTTTTTAGGAAAAATAAAATCAGTATTCGGCTTTTCAAACGACGAATACGAAATAGAAGAGAACGAATTGCTGCAACGTGATGCAACCGTGACACCTCTGGCACAACGGAAGCAGCAGCCGTCATCAGCCGATATGCCGGACAATCGCAACACATCGCATTGCGACGACTCTGCCGACTCTCAGATATCTATAGCAGAGGCCGTTGAACATACTTGTCCGGAAGCCATATTTAATAAGGTTGTCGAGATATTCAACGAATCACTGCCGCCATTCTTACGCGAAAGCGTTGATCCTGACAAGCAGGCACGTTATATTCATGACGCTCTTGACAGTTCAATGAGAGAATATGTGGCTCAACTTGACAAAGAAGCTGACACCCGTGTAAAAACAAAATTGGAAAGCGGGCAGATTTCTCTTAGGCGTGAAATTGAAACCCTTCGTGAAAAAGCAAAAAAAATTGAGGATGCAAGTGCAGAATGGAAAGAGCAGAAACTGTCGGCCGAACGCCAGAAGAGAGCCCTGAGCGAACGCGTGCATGACCTCGAAAAGCAGATAGATGCATTCCACGCAGAAAAGGAACAATACGAACTTGAGAATAAAAGCCTCGTCAACAAACTCCGGGCCATGTCAATACAAGATGGAGATATCGAGGCATTGCGCAATGATAATGACGCTCTCAGAAATGAGATTAAAGCGCTTAAGGAAAATGCGTCTAAAACAATTGACAATGACACGACAAATCAATTGAATTCGTTGAAAGACAGCGTTGAAGATCTTACCGCCCAAAAGGAAACACTTACACGCGAACGCAATATCCTGGCAAATGATATCGTGGTATTGAAAAAAAAGTGTGAAATTTCTGACGCAATGATCAACGACCTCAATCACAAGGCGTCGTCAGCCAAACTGGCTCTTGCTGAAAAGGAAACACAATATAAGGAGCTGCAATCTAAATTTGACGCACTTGAAGCGTCTGCCGCCGGGGTATCGGATCTTGGACTCCGGTTGCAGGAAGCGACAGAACTCTCTGACCGTAAGCAGGCTGAACTTGACTCCGTGCATGAAAACCTTGAGAGTGCTCTTGTTGAATTGCAACGCGTAAACAGCGAACTGCACAACGAATCAGTCAAAGTGCAACAACTGACTGATGAGTTACGTTCAGCCAAAGAGGCGCTCAGCATCAGTCAGCCTGTCGCCGACAATTCAGCAGAAGAGATTGCAGCGCGTGATGCCATGATTGCCCAATTGCAGGAGTCTCTGGCACAAGTCAGGAAAGAGCTTCAGGAAGCGAAAGATGAAGTAGAGGAATCACGGACATCATTGACGGCATTTGAAGAATCGCTCGTTAAAATTGATGAAATCAATGAGGCACGCCAAAACCGGATCGCGGAATTACAACAACAGATCAAGGAAAAAGACAGTGAGCTTGACTTAACGACTAAGACACTTTCAGAAAAGGAATTGTTGATTAGCCAAAAAGACTCGGAAATAACCTCACTTAAGGCTACAATAGATAATAATCTTCAGCTTCAGGCTGCATCGGAGGCATTGTTGCGGGAGGAAATCGAGCGTCTGCGTAAATCTCCGGAGACCCAATCACGCCAAAAGCGCAAAAAGGCGCCGCAGATATCATCTATCGATCAATCGCTTGATGACACAAACTGGTTGGTACCGACACCTCCGGAAGGGACTAACGCACGCCCCGGTGGCGTTTCAGACTCGGAATTCGGATATCAGGCGCCTCATCATCGTGACGAGCCTAATAATCCGGCTCAAATGCTGTTGTGGTAAACCTTAAGAAAATGGGAATACCGATTTTTCAATAATGTTTTAAAGAAAAACAAACGGTTAAAAGACCAATTGATAAATTATGAAAATTAATGCCAATATACTTGCAGCTCTTTCTCTTACAGCGATTGCTATCCCGGTAGATAGCTTAGGCAAAAATACAATAGTCAGCGATATTGCACCTTATGTATATCCTGCCAACAGATTGGAAACATCACCTGACATGACATTCATGCCTGACGGGCTGACATATCTGGCGCCAAGCGCTGACAATACCCGCATAATAAAATATGATCTTGCGTCAGGTAAAGAAATCGAGACTGTGTTTAATGCAGCAAAGACCCGAGAAGCGTCAATCAGCGGCTTTGAAAATTTTTCAATCAGCCCTGACGGAACAAAACTATTGATTTCCATTGACAAAGAAATGGTATATCGCCGTTCATATAAAGCCCGATATTATGTTTTTGAAATCAAACGCAATATATTGAAACCTCTGTCAAAGGAGCATGGCTATCAGCAAATTCCGCAATTCTCTCCTGACGGAAGGTCAGTGGCATTTGTGTCTGACAATAATATATATATAAAGAAACTCGATTATGATACAGAGGTGGCCGTAACCACAAACGGCATAAAAAATTCCGTAATCAATGGAGCAACCGATTGGACCTACGAAGAAGAGTTCTCGACAACTTCGACTCTGGCATGGGCTCCTGACAGCGAGACCCTCTCATACGTCAGTTTTGATGAGACAGACGTGCCGCTCTATAACATAGCGCTTTATCAGGGCTCCTGCGATCCTAAAAACGATTATGCGCTCTACCCCGGCCAACTGTCATATAAATATCCGGTAGCCGGAGCCAATAATTCTATCGTCACGCTGCACAGCTATGATGTCTCTACACGCAAAACAAAAGACATCACTTTGCCTGATACTGAAATTGAATATATACCTCGGATTGAATATGCCGCTACGGCGGAGCAGTTGCTGGTGACAACGCTAAACAGAGACCAGAACCGTATGGAGATTTACAGCGTCAACCCGAAATCGACTGTAGTCAAGTCTCTATATGTGGAGGAGTCAAAAGCGTGGATATCGCCCTTGACTTACGAAAATATTGTGATTACGGATAAATCAGTAATCATAAATTCGGCTCGTTCCGGCTTCAATCATCTTTATGAATACAGCCTTGCCGGAGCGCAACTGCGCCAGATTACATCAGGCGACTATGATGTCAAGCAATGCTATGGAGTTGACAAAGCCGGAAATGTATATTTCCAGTCAACTGCTTCAGGTCCGCTTAACCGCGTAGTGAGCAAAATCGATATCAAAGGAAAGATTACAGATTTGTCTCCTGCCGGAACTTTTTCTTCAGCAGAGTTTACTCCGGGCTGCAACTCTATGGTATTGACCGTATCAGACGCAATGACGCCGCCTCACTATACTCTGCTCGGTTCAAACGGCAAAGTGATGCGCGAACTTGGCAACAATGAGAATTTCAAGTCGCGCTACACTTCGCTGCCCGAAAAGAAATTCATTACAGTAAACTCTGACGGCAACGAACTTAACGGTTATATAATATTACCGCCGGATTTTAAACAGACCCAAAAGTATCCGGTCATAATGTGGCAATATAGCGGCCCGGGCTCACAGGAAGTTCTTAATCGCTGGAGCTTTGACTGGCAGTATTTTGCAGCAAAGAAAGGATTTATTGTGGCATGTGTGGATGGTCGCGGCACCGGAAGTCGCGGACGAGACTTCGAGACATGCGTCTACCGTAATCTTGGTTATTACGAAACCGTCGATCAGATTAATGCGGCAAAATATATGGCATCACTTCCATACGTCGATGCTGAGCGTATCGGTATATGCGGATGGAGTTATGGCGGATATGAGACTCTTATGGCGATTTCAGCTCTTGGAAATCCATACAAGGCTGCCGTTGCCATTGCTCCTGTAACTGACTGGAGGTATTATGATACCGTTTATGCCGAACGCTATATGCTGACTCCGCGTGCCAACGAAGATGGGTATAATAACTCCGCTCCGTTGCTAAAAACAGCCGGAGTAGACTGCGCGCTTTTGATTATGAGCGGCACTGCAGATGACAACGTTCACATGGCCAACACAATGGAATATGTTTCACGGCTTCAGTCTGATGGCACTTTGTGTGACATGCTGCTTTTCCCGAACATGAATCATTCAATCAACGGATGTAATGCAAGAGCCGTGGTCTACGGCAAAATGATTGACTTCTTCATGAAGAATCTGTAAGCATCTGAATCGGAAGTTACAAATAAAGTATTGTTACAGTTTTAATATGGCACCACAAATTGCCATGATAAAAATGTCGTTATAAATGTTTCACTCACATCAACGTCGACAAACTCTTGCACAAGGCATATTCTCCCTATGGGCGAATTGGGCCGTATCGGTAGGCTTTCTTGCCTTGCCGATATTAATCACCCCTTTGGTTTCTGCTCGTATATTGCCGGCAGTGCCACTCCTATTGGCCGGCATACTGACCATTCTTGACCGCCGTAACCGTATTCAGCCGTCACCGACATGTTTCCGTATGCCACATATTGTTCAGGTTATACTTATCATAAGTGCGGCAGTCATGCTGGCGGATATATTTTACAAGACTCACAGCGACGTAAACGGTATAATCGGTCAGCCTATCAACCTCGCAAATCCGTTACTCCCGGTGCTCGACATATCAGTTGTCGCTGTCGTGGTTTGCCTCTTCAATATCTTCCGTGGGAACAATCCCCGCTCATGTCGCTCGTGCCATAACCGCCTCGGAGAGGCCATTGACCGCGGTCTGATAGGAATGTTGTATAACCGCGAATCAAAGATACAACTGAAATTCCTGTTCTGGCTGTCGCTGGCACTTGCCGTCACAACCTGGACTTACTATTTATTTTTCTATGTAAATATAAACATCAACAAGTCTGACAGCTATTTCTTTATATTGTGTCCGTTGATGTGCTATGTTCTTTCTCTGATATATTTCGGTGCCCGTTACTATACTTTATGGGTATATTATTGCCAGAACAACGCTACTGCAAAAGTTATCGAGCGACAGGGAACAACCATACGCTATCTCGTGATATGCAATGACAGAATCCTGCTTAATATACCGGAGCCGACCAGCGACGCTATATTTTCAGACGAGCTTAAGATTGACGTGCCGCTGAAAGTATCGCTCCCGTTTAAAGAGACAATCACCGATCTTGAAGCGCACAACTACTTCATTGACGCGTCAGAAATGCCGGATGCTGAAACACGCCTTATTTTCAAAAGCTGCGACCCCGGCATGTATAACAATATGTTCCATTTCGTGGCCTTTGTCAACGATGCGGAAAAGACGGCGGAAACCCTCAAGGGGCAATGGTTCTCACTTCAGGAAACAAACGAAATGATCAGGGAGGGGCTCGTGGCAATGGCTCTTGCGGCCGAATTAAGCCGTATATATACCATTACAATGGCATGGAAGGCGTATGACAGACACGGACACAGACTTTATGAAATCAAGCATTACAAGCCGACTTTCCGCTTAAAGGATATGCCCACATGGGATGTTGACTATAATGACTCCAACTGGCTTTATGTTGCGGAAATCAACGAGGACAGACCGTTCTACCGTCTGCGCAGGCTATGGCATAAAATTACCAAAGGTTTAGGTGAATAGGCGGATTATGGACAAACAGGAAACACATCGACAAGATCCCGTAATAGCGATAATCGGCCCGACTGCATCGGGCAAGACACACCGTGCGGTGGCAGTGGCTGAAGCTTTTGACGGAGAAATTATAAGCGGAGATTCCCGTCAGGTATACAAAGGCATGACAATCGGTACCGGAAAGGATTTGAATGAATACGGGAGCATACGATATCATCTTATAGATATTGCTGATGCAGGGGAGAAATACAACCTTCACCGTTTCCTTAAAGATGCGAGCAATGCGATATCCGACATCCGTAGCCGGGGACGCAGGCCAATAGTATGCGGCGGCACAGGTCTTTATATTGAATCATTACTGAACGGATTAAGATTGCCGGATGTTCCCGAGAACAAAGCCCTGCGTGCGGAACTGGGAGGGAAATCACTTGAAGAACTCACTAAAATACTGTCATCAATGAAACGCCTTCATAATGTGACAGATGTAGACACCGCAAAGCGAGCGATACGTGCGATTGAAATACAATCATATTATGCCGAGCATCCGGAGCTGTCTGGCGAAACAGTCCCCTCGCCCATTGATGCGATAGTTATAGGTGTTGACATCGACCGTGAACTGCGACGTCAGAAAATAACACGCAGGCTCCACCAACGGCTCAAAGAGGGAATGGTTGACGAAATCAAAGGACTTATTGCATCAGGAGTCTCGCCGGACGACCTTATATACTACGGACTTGAATACAAGTATATAACAGAATACGTGACCGGAATTCTGTCATACGATGAAATGGTGTCAAAACTGGAAATTGCGATACATCAGTTTGCCAAACGTCAGATGACATGGTTCAGGGGTATGGAACGACGCGGATATACTATACATTGGCTGTCAGCAGAATTGTCAGATAATGAATTCACTCAAAGTGTCAGAAACATAATTGACCGACATGTTTAGACATGGCAATACATACAATCGTATACCGAACCATATTTCCATGATGGTCCGTATGATTATGTTTGTCTGGATAACATGCTGTCCTGCCATTACAAAAGCGTATATCGGAGATTACGACGGCATGGTCGTGATAAATCCGATAGAATTGAAACAAGGCGATATATTCAGTTTCAAATGCGACGGTGCAAACGTAGAGTGTCAGCGCATTGAAGTCGGAATTCACCCTGTAGTTACCGGCAAGACAGACTGGACACTGATACTTGAGACTGAGCAACATTCCATTGCGTTCAACACACGCAAAATCGAGCGTAACAGATATGATTTCGACCATGACGAAAGTATTGAGATTACGATGAGCATGGATGGCCGGATGATTTGGAGCAAGGATTTCGGCCGGCAACTTCCGATTACACGGTCACCGATATATTTACGCGCTCAATTCAACGGAAAAGAAATCACACTTGCTGTCGGAGACGGAATGTTGGATATTGTCGGAAAAGTGGAATATCATGGTTTTGTCGATAAAGCATCTGTGACATCGGAATATGACATCGTAGTTAACAGACATTCATATTTATATATTCCGAAACCTGAAATTCCTCAGATTTATGCTGACGAATGCGCCATACGTGAGGCCTTGCGCGAATGTAATGACGTCAGATGCTCGATATGGGAATATTTTGACGAAGATGTTGAGACAGATATTGCGGTTAAAGGCGGCCGATATAAAGTGGCTCTGCTGCCGTCAGAGACCGGAGGATATGATATCATATACATGTCAGGAGCAGAAATAGAGCCCCACAGATGGCGCACAGGAGCACTTAAAGGGCACCTGATACCAACTCCGTTTGTTGACACCTATAATATGCAATGGATTGACAGCGCAGGGAAAAGGATTGACGACCTTACGCCATATGCTACAATTGAAGGAGCAATAATGTCGCTTGTCTTTCCTCTACAGAAAGCTAAGTTCCGATTTGTACGTGCAAACTGACCACGGTCAATTCTTACGGGTAATATCGCCGGTAGCGATATCATAGTTAATGTCAGAGTCAAGCAATCTGACAAAATAGCTTTTGGTATCACGGCTGACGGCATATACATTATTCAACTCTTCTATCGCCTGCAAATGCTCGTAAAGCGCCGGAGGAAACTCATCGAAAAGCAGCATCTGCGGCAACGTCCCGCCATAACCGTTTATTGACAGCCAGTAATAATTATTGTTGAATGTGATTGCCGCACTATTACGCAGTCGCACATGATATCCATCATCTGTGCTTCCGAATTCCGTAACATCCTGTTCTGGAAAGTATCTTGAAACGAACTCTGAAATCGGAGCAGGCATTTCGTCCCATACCGAATTATGACACGACTGCAGGCAAAAAACAGCCGATATTGTAAATATTGCTAAAAACAGACGCTTCATGTTGGCATACATTTCGTTATGATATTTTAACAATGAGAGCGTATGAAATGTTGCCTGATACAGTCTTTTTTTCAATTTGCGGCAGGAAACATAGGCTGCATCTGCCAGCCGCGGTATCTTGCGCCCATTTTTCTTACCACCTTATGCCAATAGCCGTCATCGCATCCCGACAGCATCTGCTCCGGCACCATTGGAGAAGCGACAGCCCAGACATGTTGTTTGATTTCCTCTTCAAGCTGACCGGCATCCCATCCGCTATATCCGACAAAGAAACGTATCAGATCGTCGGCCGGATAGCCTTCTCGCACGTATTGCAAAACCTGATCATAATCTCCACCGATCCATAATCCCGGCATAATCTCTACCGCCCCGGAGAACAACTGGCCTAACCTGTGAATATAAAACATACGGTTGCGCGACATAGGGCCTCCGATGTATACCGGGATTTCGATATCATCATCAAATCCCTCAATCATCTGACCAAGCGTATATCCTGAAGTACGGTTCATGACAATGCCCATTGAATTGGCCCCGGGTTCATAATCAATCAAAGTTATGACGGCATGATTGAAATATTCATCTGAAAGAAACGGTTCTGCGACAAGAAGGGAGCCCTCCCGGGGGGTCAATGTAGATATATCGATATTGAAAAGTGTGTTATCCAGGTCTTTCATAACTTATTGCAATTGTGGGTTATTACAAGTAACGTTAACCGATTTAAGCGTAATATCAATCGGTTGGGATAGAAAACGGGCAAGACATCCGTCCAACAGAAGTCTTGCCCGTTTTATGAGTTAGCCCTCTACGGCCTGCTTGTTAATATAGCCGGATACCGCTTTCCAGCAGAGCACAGCTACAATAGCACCGATACAGGGGCCTACGACCATAATCCAAAAATCGCCGAATGCATCTGGGCTGAATAGGGCCGGGCCGAAAGAACGTGCAGGGTTGACCGAGCAGTTATCCACGGGAATACCGACAATATTTACCAGTCCGAGACCGATACCGATAGCAAGACCAGCGAATTTGCCTGCGCCGACTTTTGCGTCAGTAGCTCCAAGCACAATCATTACGAAGAAGAATGTGAGCAATGCCTCCGTGATAAGCGCCATACCTGAAGTAGCACCGGGCTGAAGCACATTGGTGGCAAGTGAGTTCTCACCAGTGATACCGCCAAAGTTATAATCATCATTGCCTGATTTGTAAAGCAGATACAGGAACGCTCCGCCTACGGCAGCGCCAATCAACTGCGAAATAACATATCCAACACACTCTTTTCCACTCATTCGTCCGCTTAACCACACTGCCAGCGACACCGCCGGATTGACATGGCAACCGGAAATGTTACCAATGCAGTAACACAAGCAAATAAGCACCAGACCGAAACATAGGCCAATGCCAAGCACCCCGATCGCCGGGCCGGCAAGAACTGCACTTCCGCATGCGAGGAGCACAAGAAACATTGTGCCGACGCCTTCCGCTAAATACTTTCTCATAAATTTAAATATTAATAAAACAATTTATTAAAGCAACGTTTTTAATTTAAAAACGTTTAATTTTCAAAATAGTTGACTAATTTTACGCTATGAACAATAATACAATTACAACAGAGAGGCATCCGTGGCCTCCTTTCATACCTAATGGTGCCCGCATTCTTATAATGGGCACATTCCCTCCCGGTCAGCACAGATGGTCGATGCCATTTTTCTATCCAAATCCTATAAACGACTTCTGGAGAGTGATGGGTATCATATACTTTAATGACAAAGATAGCTTATATCTGCCTCATCTCAAAACTTTTGATTTGGAAAAAATCAAAAAATTGCTTGAAACGCGGCATATCGCCATGGGTGACACCGGATTGGAAGTGGTGCGCCTTAAAGGTAACGCATCTGATAAATATCTTGATATAATAAAACCGATACCTCTTGCTGAAACTCTTGAACAGATGCCGGAATGCATCGCCGTTGCCACTACAGGAGAGAAAGCCGCACGGGTCGTGGCCGAGATCACGAATACAGAAATGCCCCGGACCGGCTCATTCATTGAAGCCGAATTTGCAGGAAGAAACCTGAAAATATATCGTATGCCATCCACATCACGGGCATATCCGATGCCATTAACTCAAAAAGCGGAAATCTATCGGTCAATGCTTGCCGGACTAAACCTTTGCGACTGACAGACCTGATATATCGGTCGTAATACGCGAACAAGTCTTAATGCTTGATCAAATACAGTAGAAATGTTAAAAAAAAATCCTACATTTGCATAAATTTTTCGCAACAACATTATTTCAAACGTATATGGAGGAATTAACCATACCCTTATCAATAGGCTTCAATGCCTTGGATATAATCAACTTTGTTGATGCTCATGCCGGCTATCTGTTTGTTTTTCTGCTTATGGCTGTTGAAAGCTCTTTTATTCCTTTCCCATCTGAAGCAGTTGTACCCCCCGCAGTATATTTCATGCTCGGAGCTGCCGGAACAATAAATATCGGCATCGTCATTCTCATCGTTCTCGCCGCTACAGCCGGCGCTCTGGTAGGTGCACTCGTGAACTATTATCTGTCATTATGGCTCGGACGCCCTATCGTATACAGTTTTGCCAATAGCCGCGTCGGACATTTCTTCCTTATCACAGAAGAAAAGGTGAAGAAATCGGAAGCTTATTTTGACAAACATGGTCCGGTAGCCACTTTTATCGGACGACTTATACCTGCCGTACGTCAATTGATATCCATTCCTGCGGGATTATCACGCATGAATATAGCGAAATTCTGTGCTTTCACTTCGCTGGGAGCTTTTGTGTGGAACTGCATACTTGCCGGACTTGGCGTATGGTTGTTTACTGCTGTTGACCGCGAGGCTCTATATGCCACAGTAGAAAAATATAACGGGTATCTGACCATCGGAGGCCTTTGCCTGCTCGGCATCTGTATCCTTTATATGATATATAAAGCGCTGACGGCAAAAAAAACAAAAACCGGCGCATAATAACTGCCGTATTTATAATTTATATTACCAATTACTTTTTTAGCCAAAAAGCAGTTATAGTATGTTAGTTTCTCCATCCCTATTATCGGCTGATTTCGGCCGTCTGAATGATGAAGTCGAGATGCTGAACCGGTCAAATGCCGACATGATACACCTTGACGTTATGGACGGAGTCTTTGTGCCGAATATTTCATTCGGATTTCCTGTAATCGAGGCCGTTGCAAAAAAGGCGTCAAAACCATTGGACGTCCATCTCATGATTGTAAATCCGCAAAACTATATAAATCAGGTGCGCGATGCCGGAGCTGCCATTATGAATGTTCATCAGGAGGCATGCGTGCATCTTGACCGCACGATCCAGGCCATCAAGAGTGCCGGCATGAAAGCTGCCGTGACGCTTAATCCGTCAACACCTGTGGTAATGCTTGAAGATGTCATTGCCGATCTTGACATGGTGCTTCTTATGTCTGTCAATCCAGGCTTTGGCGGTCAGAAGTTTATCAAGAACTCAATCAAGAAAACACAACAGCTGAGAGAACTTATACGGAAATCCGGATCGAAAGCTCTGATAGAGGTTGACGGCGGTGTGAACGAAGAGACGGGCCGAAGCCTTGCCGAGGCCGGAGCAGACATACTTGTAGCCGGTAGCTACATCTTCAAAAGCAGCAATCCGGGCCTCACAATAGATTTACTGAAATCTTTGTGATTTTTCACAAAATATTATCACGCAAAGGCTGAAAATACATGTTATTTTCGTAACTTTGTCAGGAAACACAAAGTTACGAAAATTTCATACGTATACACATAATGAACGACTATACATATTCGGGCACAGATTTTGAGCCCGACAAAAGAGCGCGTGACAGACGTGCCGGCTTCGATACTGACGATGCTGCAACATCACGTGGCAACGATAATAACAATCGCCGCAAGCGAAAGAATCCCAACTTATCATCACGCGACGAGGCAGAATCCGGATTGCCACGGTTCATATCTCGGCCAATTGATTTTTTCACGAGCCGTAAGGTGAGATCTGTAGCAGGAATTGCTTTGATACTTCTTGCCGCATATCTGTCGGTGGCTGCACTATCGTTTTTAAAACACAGTGGCGCGGATCAGAGCGAAATTCTCAATCAGACAATTGAGCAGATGTCTCAATCGCCCGAATCTGTTGAAAATATAGCCGGCCCGGTCGGAGCCAAAGCCTCACACCATCTTTTCGTAGAAGGACTTGGTCTCGGATCAGTGGTCCTTATCGTCTACATGGTAATTCTTGGTCTCGGGTTGCTTGGAATGAAGAAGATAAACTTCTGGTCGCTTACGTTCAAGTCTCTGATATTCGCCATCACGATTTCTTTCGTGCTTGGATTGCTGACTGTCAATTCCTCGGCCGACATACCTCCGGGAGGATATCACGGCCGATATATCAACATATTGCTGATTTCGCGTGTGGGATGGATCGGAGCATTTATTGTCAGTTGTTTGCTTGTTGCAGTCCTCGTGACAATATACATAACCGAACTTACACGCTTTTACCAGAAGTCAAGAGAAAAAATCCGCATTGTCCAGGCAAAGAAAATTCATGATGATGACCGCCGGACTTACGCTCAAGAGGTAATGGAAAATGCCCTTTCCGTAGGTCCGATAAATGTCGTGATGGAAGAAAATACAGACAGGAAAAATTCCGCCGCCGAAGAAACACCTCGCACAGATCCGCAACGTCATAGTTTTGACAACATCGAATCGGCCACCGCTCTTGAGAATGATGACAGATACATGACAGAAACGCCTCGCAACGCAATCCATGTTGAGGTGCATGAGACAAGTGATGCGGAAAATCCGATAGAAACATTACTCCCGGTCACTGTGCAGAAGACTGAGCCAAAAAGTCATGACGCATCTGAAACTAAAGATAACTCCTTGACGGCTCCCGGATTTGAAATAAATGCAGCCGCAGAAATCGAACAGGTACAAAATATCAACCGTGCGGTACAACTTCAGGGACCATACGATCCACGCGCAGAATTGTCACGCTACCGAATGCCGCCGCTTGACCTGCTTCATGACCGTCCGCGCAAAACCAATTCTGTGGATCTGTCAGAGCAGGAAGAAAATAAAGAGCGTATCACTAAAACGCTGAACGACTACGGCATTCAGATTGTAAAAATTGAGGCCACCGTAGGCCCTACAGTCACTTTGTATGAGATAGTACCTGCCGAGGGTGTCAGAATAGCCCGCATTAAGCGCCTTGAAGATGACATCGCAATGAGCCTTGCGGCTTTGGGAATACGCATAATAGCACCTATACCGGGAAAAGGAACGATTGGTATAGAAGTTCCCAACAAGGACCCGCAGACTGTATCAATTCGCTCTATTCTTGGGTCAAGAGCGTTTCAGGAATGCAAATACCCGCTGCCTATGGCATTGGGCGCTACCATTTCAAATGATGTGTACATAGCCGACCTCACAAAAATGCCACACCTGCTGGTGGCCGGAGCTACGGGCCAGGGTAAATCGGTCGGACTGAATACAATAATCGCATCCCTTCTATACAAACGCCACCCGTCTGAGCTGAAATTTGTGCTTGTCGACCCGAAAATGGTTGAATTCAGTCTCTATGCTCGGTTGGAAAAGCATTATCTGGCAAAACTTCCCAATGAAGAAGAGCCTGTAGTCACCGACCCGAATAAAGTTGTTGACACTCTAAACTCTCTATGTGTGGAGATGGATTCCAGATACTCGTTGCTTAAAGACGCCGGCTGCCGTTCTGTAATAGAATATAACGAGAAGTTTGTCAACCGTCGTCTCAACCCGGAAAAAGGTCATCGATATATGCCCTATATAGTGATGATTGTCGATGAGTTTGCCGACCTTATAATGATGGCAGGAAAGGCTGTAGAAACCCCGATTGCACGTATCGCCCAGAAGGCTCGTGCTGTGGGCATGCACATGATTATCGCAACGCAACGCCCGTCGACAAACGTCATTACAGGTATAATCAAAGCCAACTTCCCCGGCCGTATAGGTTTCCGTGTAAGCCAGATGGTTGACTCACGTACCATACTCGACTCTCCCGGCGCCAATCAGCTTATCGGACGCGGTGATATGCTTATATCTACCGGAGGGGTCGTTGAGCGTGTGCAATGCGCATTTATTGACACCGATGAAGTCGACGCTATATGCCATCATATTGACGACCAAATAGGATTTGACCACGCGTACCTTCTTCCTGAGCCGCCATCGGAAGCGGGTGAAATCCCTGCCGGTTCGCTTGCCGAACGTGATGCGTTGTTTGATGAAATCGCCCGTCTCGTAGTTCAGGGAAACACAGCCTCTACATCAAACATCCAGCGCAAGTATTCCATCGGATATAATCGCGCTGGAAAAATCATGGACCAGCTTGAGGCTGCCGGAATTGTCGGCCCGGCGCAAGGCGGAAAACCGCGTACGGTTTTGGTCGACCCGACTCAGCTGGAGATGATGCTCGACTCACTTTAACGTTTATTAAAGACTATCGGTGCAACCTTTTGGCTGTGCCGATGTCATAATAATAAAACCATAACATTCCCGAGACCTTATGAAAATTAAAACCATATTCATATTGCTCCTGTTTGCGATAGGAGTGAATTATGCAGGTGCTGCGATTAATGCTTCCGCATTCATGAAAGAAGCATCCGATAAGATTACATCTTCAAAATCGATTACGGCATCGTTCAGAATATCAAGTGCCGGACAACAGGACATCACTGGCACAATAGCTGTGAAAGGCTCATGTTTCGCAGTCACCACCTCGTCAAATTCCACTATATATGACGGAGCCACACAATGGACGATTTCTGCCGCTGACCGCGAAATATCGATATTCGAACCTACAGCAGATGAAATCGCACAGGTTAATCCTTTCTCTATTATCAAAAGCTATAACCGTGATTATAATCTTAAAATGCTGCAATCTGACAACTCCATTGTTAAAATGCAGCTCACGCCTAAAAGTGTCGATTCTTCAATCAGGACAATCAACATTACATTCGGAGCGGCATCAAAAATGCCGCAGCACATGACAATCACACTTGATGACGGCACTGTGCTGAATGTCTCGATAAATGACATAAAGACAAACGCAGACATTTCCGCGGCTATATTTTCAGTATCCGCCAAAGATTATCCAGGATACGAAATCATAGATCTCCGTTAAGCAGACAGTTATTGTAAAACATAAAACCCTCATATACCAACACATCATGGAAATTTCAAAATGTCTTATCATAGGAGCCGGCCCAGCCGGATATACAGCCGCGATATATGCATCGAGAGCCAACCTCTTCCCTATCCTCTTCGAGGGCATTCAGCCCGGAGGACAGTTGACAACAACTTCAGAGGTGGAAAATTTTCCCGGATATCCTGAAGGTGTCAGCGGTCCGACTCTCATGGACGACCTTCGCCGCCAGGCGCTCAGATTTGGAGCTGATATAAAATCCGGGAGTGTCACTGAAGTGGATTTCTCGAAACGTCCGTTTGAGGTCACAGTCAACGGCGCAGATAAATATTATGCACATACAGTAATTATTGCCACAGGAGCATCCGCGCGCTATCTCGGTCTACCGGACGAGCAGAAATACATGGGGATGGGCGTATCGGCTTGTGCGACTTGCGACGGATTCTTTTATCGTGGAAAGAATGTCGCCGTTGTCGGTGGCGGAGACTCCGCGTGCGAGGAAGCGCTTTATCTCAGCAATATTGCCAAGAAAGTATACCTCATAGTCAGAAAGCCGGCATTGCGTGCGTCAAAAGTGATGCAGCAACGGGTTTTGAAAAAAGAAAATATCACCGTATTGTTCAATTGCAATACGGTGGGGCTGTTTGGAGATGAAGTGCTTGAAGGTGCAAAACTTGTCGAGAATAAGGGCACGGAGATGGAACAGATATTCGATATCGCCATCGACGGCTTCTTCCTTGCCATAGGCCATACGCCCAACACTAAAGTTTTCGGCGACTCACTTGAACTTGATTCCGAAGGTTACATCATACTCAAGGGAAATACCTCAGCGACAAGTGTCGATGGAGTTTTTGCGGCAGGCGATGTTGCTGATTCCCGTTACCAGCAGGCAATATCTGCGGCCGGAATGGGTTGTAGAGCGGCACTTGACGCTGAGGCGTATCTTGTGGAAAATGATTTATAAGCAGACGCGAATTTTTGTCAGTTGAAATGCTGTCAGACAATTTCATACGACTTAGAGCTCTCGAAGTTGAAGACCTCGACATGCTCTACCTTTGGGAAAACGACACGTCGCTTTGGCATTATGGCAATAATATCGCGCCATTTTCAAGGAAATTGCTTATTGATTATATAAACAATTATGATGGAGACATATTCAGCTCGCAACAACTTCGGCTCATGATTGTGCCGGTTGGCGCAGACACTCCGGTGGGAATGATTGATTTATATGACTTTGATGCAATAAACCGACGTGCCGGCATAGGAATCATGATTGATGCCGCACATCAGTCGCGGGGATATGCTCGCAGTGCGCTCTCGCTTCTATGCCGATATTGCTATCTGCGTCTTGGCATGCATCAGTTGTATGCCACAATTGCAGTAGACAACACACCGAGCATTGCGTTGTTTCAGAGTTGTAAATTTAAAATCTCAGGAAAACTGCGCTCGTGGTCACGGCAAGGAGAAAGTTATGTAGATGTTTATATCCTTCAACGGCTTCTGACGGGAGAAATTATGGCAGAGCAATAACACAGAAGAGCGGAGGCTGAAAAAACTCCGCTCTTCTGTGTTAAAATTTATCGTTTGAATGAATCGGCGAATAGCGTGCGGTTGACAAGCGAGCGGCCAAGTGTGACCTCGTCGGTATATTCTATTTCGTTTCCTATAGCCACGCCTCGCGCAAGCTGGGTTATCTTTACCCCTGTCTGCCCGAGAAGTCTGTATATATAATAATTTGTTGTGTCCCCTTCCATTGTCGCACTCAATGCAAGAATTACCTCTTCAATATCATTGTTTTTGATTCGGGATACAAGCGAGGCGATTTCCAGCTGATCCGGACCTATTCCGTCCATCGGCGATATCAGGCCGTTAAGCACATGATAAAGCCCTCTGTATTGACCGGTACGCTCGAATATCATAACATCATTGATATTTTCAACCACACATACCACTTTTGAATCACGCGCTGGAGATGCGCATATCGGGCATATTTCGGTTTCGGATATATTATGGCACACCGAGCAATATCTTATCTCCTTGCGAAGCCTTATTATGGATTCACCGAGTTTCTCGCTTGCGCTTTCCTCCTGCCGCAAGAGATGTAGAGCAAGACGCAAAGCGGTTTTGCGCCCTACCCCGGGTAGTCGCGACAGCTCTGTTACAGCATTTTCAAGCAATGAAGAGGAAAATTGCAAATCCATCGGTCAACAAATTTGAGTCAGTCAATATATTTTTCTGTAAAGTTATAGATTTCTCGTGAATAAAAGCATAAAGTAAGGTATATTTTTCAGGTTATGGGATTGCCAATTGCAGATTGTTTATTACCTTTGCACTCGTATTTATAAATACATATAAAATGGAGATAGTAAGAACAGTCAATAATATCTCGGAGCTTTGTGCCCGGGCCCGTGAAGAAGGCAAGACAATCGGTCTTGTCCCGACTATGGGTGCGCTCCATGCCGGACATGTCTCGCTTATCGATAGAGCGCGTAAAGAAAATGACGTAGTCGTAGTGAGCGTTTTTGTAAATCCGACCCAATTCAACAACCCCGAAGATCTTCGCACATATCCGCGTACGGAAGAGGCTGATTGCGCTAAGCTTGAAGTTGCTGGAGTCGATTATGCATTTATACCTTCAGTCGAAGAGATTTATCCTGAAGAAGACACTCGTGTCTTTGATCTCGGCTCCGTAGCCGAAGTGATGGAAGGCGCGATGCGTCCGGGGCATTTCAACGGCGTAGCTCAGATAGTAAGCCGTCTTTTTGCGATGACCGCTCCACATCGGGCATATTTCGGAGAGAAGGATTTCCAGCAGATTGCAGTTATCCGCAAAATGGCGGAGATTGAAGGCTTTGACAACCTTGAAATAATAGCATGTCCAATCAAACGCGAAAACGACGGACTTGCGATGAGTTCACGAAATGTACGGCTTACTCCGCATCAGCGTGAAATCGCACCTGCCATTCATGCCATACTGAAATCAAGCGTAGCAGAAGCATCATCTATGACTGTTGAACAGACAATAAAATCTGTAACTGACAAAATCAACGCATACGATGAGATGGAAGTCGAGTATTATCAGATAGTCGACCCATTGACGATGCAGCCGATAACCGATTGGAGCGAAGTTGCCGACGGAGTAGCTGTAGGATGTGTTACTGTATACCTTGGCGACGTCCGCCTTATCGATAACATTAAATATAACATCAAATAATGGTTCAGGTTCAACTCGTCAAATCGAAAATTCATCGCGTTACCGTGACAGAGGCTCGGCTCGACTACATCGGCAGTATAACTATTGATGAAGAACTGATGGAAGCCGCCAACATATTTGAAGGAGAGCGTGTATATATAGTCAACAACAACAATGGTGAGCGCTTTGACACCTATACTATAAAAGGTGAACGTGGTTCCGGCGTAATATGCCTTAACGGTGCCGCGGCCCGCAAGGTGCAGCCTGGCGACATTGTCATAATAATGGCATACGCCATAGTCCCTATTGATGAGGCCCGGGATTTCAAGCCTACGGTAATATTTCCCGACACCGACACCAATAGATTGATAAAGTAAAATAAATTTAAACAGTTACTTACCATCCAATATATGTTTGAAAATCTAAGCGAGAAACTTGAACGGAGTTTTAAAATACTCAAGGGTCAAGGAAAGATTTCCGAGATAAACGTTGCAGAAACCTTGAAAGATGTGCGCCGTGCGCTCCTTGACGCCGACGTCAACTACAAAGTCGCCAAAACATTTACCGACACGGTCAAAGCCAAAGCTATAGGTCAGAACGTTATCAACGCCATCAAGCCGCAGGAGCTTATGGTAAAAATCGTGCATGACGAACTTGCTGCGCTCATGGGCGGCGAGACTGCACAGATCAACCTCTCCGGAAATCCGACTGTGATACTCATGTCGGGTCTGCAAGGCTCCGGTAAAACTACATTTTCGGGAAAACTCGCCAGAAAGCTCAAAAGTGAAAAAGGCAAACGTCCGCTTCTTGTAGCTTGCGACGTATACCGTCCTGCTGCTATCGAACAGCTCAAAGTGCTTGCCGGACAGATTGATGTGCCTGTATATACGGAAGAAGGTAATAAAAATCCGGTAGAAATCGCGGAAAACGCTATAAAATACGCGAAACTAAATCATCTTGATTTGGTAATAGTCGACACCGCAGGACGTCTGGCTGTCGACGAACAGATGATGGATGAGATTGCGGCCATAAAGAAAGCCATCAAACCGCAGGAAACTCTGTTTGTGGTCGACTCCATGACCGGACAGGACGCCGTCAACACTGCAAAGGAATTCAACGACCGCCTCGATTTTGACGGAGTTGTACTAACAAAACTTGACGGTGACACCCGTGGTGGTGCAGCTCTTTCCATCCGTACAGTCGTTACAAAGCCCATCAAATTTGTCGGAACCGGAGAAAAACTCGACGCTGTAGATCTTTTCCACCCGTCACGTATGGCCGACCGTATCCTCGGCATGGGCGATATCGTGTCGCTTGTGGAAAAAGCGCAGCAGCAGTTTGATGAAAAACAGGCCATCGAGCTCCAGCGTAAAATCGCTAAAAACCAATTCAACTTCAATGACTTCCTTGCCCAGATACAGCAGATCAAGAAAATGGGCAACCTGAAAGATCTTGCTTCAATGATACCGGGTGTCGGAAAGCAGATAAAAGATATGGATATCGATGACAACGCATTTAAAAGTGTCGAAGCGATAATCGGATCAATGACTGCGGCCGAACGACAGACTCCTGCAATAATTAACGGAAGTCGCCGCAAGCGCATAGCTAAAGGCTCGGGCACAACTCTTCAGGAAGTCAACCGCCTCCTGACTCAATTCGAGCAGACTCAGAAAATGATGAAAGCGGCCACCTCAAAAAATCCGCTCAAAGCCATGAATGCCATGCGACAGATGCGCCGCGGACGCTGACAGCAAATCAAAATTCTCAAAACCACTCAAACGGATATTTCTCATGCAATTAATTGACGGTAAAAAGATTTCACAGCAGCTTAAAGAAGAAATAGCTGCTCAGGTAGAAACCATGATAGCTGCCGGTAGGCGCAGACCTCACCTCGCAGCCGTGCTGGTTGGACACGACGGAGGTTCGGAGACATACGTCGCCAATAAGGTAAAGGCGTGTGAGGCCTGCGGTTTCACATCTACCCTTATTCGCCGTGAAGCCGACGTTACCGAAGATGAATTGCTTTCAATAGTCCATTCATTAAATAATGATCCCGAAGTTGACGGTTTCATCGTTCAGCTGCCGCTTCCCAAACATATCTCCGAACAAAAAGTAATAGAAGCTATCGATTATCGCAAGGACGTGGATGGCTTTCACCCTATCAACGTCGGCAGACAGTCGATAGGACTCCCCTGCTTTCATTCCGCAACACCGGCAGGAATTCTCGAACTGCTTGCCCGCTATGAAATCCCTACCAAAGGAAAGCATTGCGTGGTACTCGGTCGAAGCAACATTGTAGGTAAACCTGTGGCTACACTGATGATGCAAAAAGGATATCCGGGCAACGCCACTGTGACCGTATGCCATTCCGCCACTCCGAATATCAAAGAAATATGCCGTTCAGCTGATATAATCATAGCTGCTTTGGGACAACCCGGATTTGTGACCGCTGACATGGTTAAAGACGGTGCTACAATAATTGATGTCGGCACAACCCGCGTTCCGGATGCATCGAAAAAAAGCGGATTCCGCCTGTGCGGCGACGTCGATTTCGAAAATGTAGCTCCCAAATGCGCCTACATAACCCCTGTGCCCGGTGGCGTAGGTCCGATGACAATCGCATCACTCATGAAGAATACTCTTCTTGCAGCTGACGGCAATCTGTTCAATGACTAACCTACGGCTCCGTTATGCCTCTGCCTCTGTTTGCCGGTCTGTCAAAAGCCATGATTGCCTTGATGACGCAATCAGAGGCGGTACTTCTGTTTGCCGGCGATGCTATGCAGCATAAGGCACAGCTTGATGCCGCATATAGTGGCGACGGCAGATACTGCTATACGGAATGCTTCGAACCGGTCAGGAGCATCATAAGTGATGCCGATTTTGCGGTAGTCAATCTGGAGACTCCTTTAGGCGGACCGCCATATCGTGGATATCCCTGTTTCAGCGCGCCTGACAGCTACGCCGAGGCTCTTGTTGAAGCCGGATTTGACCTGTTGCTTACAGCCAACAATCATACACTTGATGCTCGTGACCGCGGTCTGAAACGGACTGTCAGCGTACTCGATTCGATTGCGATACCCCACATCGGCACATACCGCAATGCCGAATCGAGAAGCCAGAAAATCCCCCTTGTGATCAACATAAAAGGATTTAAAGTCGGATTTCTTAATTATACCTACGGCACAAACGGCATTTCCATTCAAGGCGATGTCATTGTCGACTACATCGATAGGCAGGTAATGGCTGATGATATCGTCGCGACACGCAAGGCCGGTGCGGAGATATTGTGCGTAGCAGTGCACTGGGGTGATGAATACAAGCTTCTGCCTAACAGTAGCCAGAAAGAATTGGCAAAATGGCTGTGCGACAAGGGTGTCGATATAATATTTGGAGGACATCCACATGTCATTCAGCCAATGGAACTACTTGACAATCCTGCTACCGGACGTAAAACCGCGTTATTCTATTCTTTGGGCAACTTCATATCCAACATGAAAACCCGCGATACTCGTGGAGGAGCAATTTCACGTGTGACCTTACGTCGTGACTCCATAGGCACAGCCTATGTCGATGAATTGAACTATCAGCTTGTGTATACGGTTCCACCATCCGGACGTGGCTCTACATTCAAGCTTTACCCGGCCGACCACGAGGCATTTGATGTTACCGCAACAATATCTCGCTCAGATAGCTCCAAATCGGTAACACCGTTCCCGACATCTGTCATAACCGGCAGAAATGCTTTTGTATCTTCAGCCAATAATATATTTGACAAATACAACAAAAATGTAACAAGCTATAAACCTGCAAAATAAGACAAACCCTCGCTTGGTCTGCAAATTATTTTTACATTTAAAGTTAAAAAAATCACAAAAAAGTATTGCAGGTTAAAAAAATATTCGTACCTTTGCAGCGTTGAAACTGGAAATCATCAGCAACAATAGCTGACAAAGAAAGAAGGTCGATATATTTAGATGGTGAAATTAGCTCAGCTGGTTAGAGCGTCGGATTGTGGTTCCGAAGGTCATGGGTTCGAAACCCATATTTCACCCCAAGAAAAAGAGCCGTCTAACTTTTTAGGCGGCTTTTTTGTTTAACAGCCATTGAGAAAACCATAAAACAACAGAAATATGCTCCAGTTCATAACAGCGAAATCAGATAAATACACCATCGCTGAAGAAGCTCAGATGGTAATAGAGGGTGGATGTCAGTGGATACAGGTATCCGAACAACTTCCGGAGGGAACATCCATGAAAGATATTCTCATGGAATTAAAGCCGCTTTGCGAGGAGAATAGAGTATTTCTGATGGTAGAATCTGATGCCGAACTGGCTCAAGAGATGCGCATACATGGTGTTCATTTAAAAAAAACCGATATAAAACCGGCCGAAGCACGAGAACTGCTCGGACCTCATGCCGTAATCGGCATTGACACAGACTCAGCGGCTGAAATTCTTGCCCTGAAAGGTCTTGATATCGACTATGCAGTGCTTGACCTGGACCGTGGGAATACAATCGATGACATAAAACAGATAATATCTGAAGTTCGCGGACAAGGGTTCGATATTCATATAGTGGTAAAAGGTGCAAACATTGACATGGCTGATTTGAACCGATTAAAGCAAGCCGGTGTCAGTGGATTTGCCATGTCCCGACAGATTCTTGACAATCCGGATCCGGCAGTAGCCACAGCAGAAATACTGACAGCCCTCAGCCTCTGAATATAGAGCGAGTGATATTTAATTGACTATGTCATTGGGCAGCCAAAGCAAACTCCTGCTTAAAATCATTATTCCGGTAGCAATCGGGATAGCGGTAGTTGTGTGGCTTTTTGGCCGCGAGTTCGATATTGACGCACTCAAAGACATCCGATTTACGCCTCAGGTAGCATTAGGGCTCTCATTTGCATTGCTTGCTCTATTCGGGCGCGATTTCGGTTTGGCATGGCGATTTAGAGCACTGTCCGACGGTAGTCTGTCATGGAAATCGGCGACCAAAGTCACAATGCTGTGCGAGTTCACCTCGGCGATAACACCTACATCTGTTGGCGGGAGCGCATTATCCATGATATTCATGGGGCGCGAGGGCATAAAACTTGGACGAGCCACAGCTATAACCCTGACAACACTGATGCTTGACGAAGGTTTCTTCATGTTGTTTTCTCCGCTACTCTTCCTCTTGATTTCCCCTTCCGAATTATTCGGATTTACACAAGGAGCTGCCGCCCATGACCTGCAAGTGTTGTTTTGGGTGATTTATGGCATAATTTGTGTAATCGCCATTGGTCTGTATGTCGGCATATTTAAATCGCCGCACATTATTGCCGGTTTACTGTCAAAGATTTTCTCACTGCCGTTTCTGCGCCGTTGGCGAAAAGCCGTTGACGAATTGGGCGACAACCTGACAGAGACTTCGACTGAACTGAAAAGCAAGCCAAAAAGATGGTGGCTGGCTCCGGTCGCAGCCACAATAGTGTCATGGTTGTCACGTTTTGCCGTAGTCAATGCGCTGATGCTTGCCTTTATCCCCGAAGCCGACCAGCTTACCGTATTGGGACGTCAGTTCATTGTGTGGGCACTCCTTACATTTACTCCTACGCCCGGGGGAAGCGGAGTAAGTGAAATGCTGTTCAAGACATATTACTCCGATATAGTATATGGCCCGATAATGATGTTGCTCGCCATAATTTGGAGAATATTTACTTATTACGTATATTTGTTTATCGGATTCTGCATGATACCGACATTCATAAAACTGAAGAAATGAACAATCTCACATTTACTGCCGTAATACCCGCCAGATACGCCTCCACTCGTTTCCCCGGCAAGCCGCTCGCGCAAATCGGAGGTCACAGCATGGTGAGCCGCGTATATCGTCAGGTCAAAAAAGCCGTTGACGATGTCTGGGTTGCCACCGACGACAATCGCATCTATGACGAATGTTTGCGCACAGGCGCCAAAGTAGTCATGACATCACCCGACCATCAAAGCGGCACCGACCGTATAAACGAAGCTGTAGAAGCAATCGGATGCAAATCAGATGTCATCATAAACGTGCAAGGCGACGAACCGTTCATAAGTCCCGAGCAGATAGCCCTGTTGAAATCATGCTTTGATGACGACAATGCACACATCGCCACATTAGCTCGCAAATTTGATCCGCAGAAAGGATTTGAGGCTCTGTTTGATCCGAATCTTGTCAAGGTCACATTTTCCGGCAGAATGCAGGCTTTGTATTTCTCCCGTTCTATAATACCATACGTAAGAGGCGCTGAATGGACGGAATGGCTTGACAAAACCACATTCTATTCACATGTGGGAATATATGCCTACCGCCGAAATGTACTTGCGGAAGTAACCGCACTACCCCGCTCCACCCATGAGATAGCTGAATCGCTCGAACAACTGAGATGGCTTGACAACGGATACAATATAAAAGTCGCCATAACCGACCGACCGACAATCGGCATTGACACGCCTGCTGATCTTGAAGCTGCCATAAAGTTCGCTTCTGACAATAATCTACTTGACTGATCTGCCATGACTTGCTTGATTGACCGTAAAAAAGAGCCCGTTGTAAAAGGTTTTGAAAGACTTTCCATACCATATCCCAACGTCACGACACTGCCCAACGGACTGGAACTCTACGCACTTGATGCTGGCGACCAGCCAATCAACCGCATAACAGTCAGTTTCAGTTCCGGACTGATGGAAGCCGCCATCCCCGATTCGCTACAGCTTGCAGTGCAACTGCTGCGCGAAGGCACAGCAGCATATTCCGGGAGCACAATTTCCGAAACACTTGACTATCATGGCGCGTGGCTTAAATGCGATGCGCTTTCACACAACTCTTCCGTCAATTTGTGGTCGCTCAACAGGTCAACATCAAAACTGCTGCCATTGCTTGGGGAGATTCTGACAAAACCGTCGTTCCCGGAAAAAGCGTTCGCCACATTGCGCGACAAGCATAAATCACGCTATCTGCTGTCACAAAAAAATGTGTCATTCATGGCATCCAGAAATGACAAAAAGTTGGTGTTCGGAGCAAGCCATCCTATCAACCGCATGATTGACGCAGAGGGAATAGACACATTGTCAACAGATGACATCTGGGCAGCTTATCGTCAGGCATTCACTCCGGCTCCACGCCTGTTTGTCGCAGGCAATATCAAAGAGATTTTGCCTGCGGTCTCCGACTTTTTCGGCCGACTTGACTATAATGCCACGGTTGCAGATCAGAATATAATTGACATGCAGCCGCTTCCGGGCAGTCACACATCTGTAATTGACGTTGACGCCGAGCATCAGGCCGCAATAGCTGTTTCAATACCGACAATCGGCCGTAACCATCCCGACTATATCGCTCTGCGCCTTGTCATAATGGCGCTTGGCGGATATTTCGGCAGTCGCCTTATGGCCAATATCCGCGAGGACAAAGGCTACACTTACGGAATTCAAGCCAACCTTCTCGGATATCGTGAAGGTGGCGTAATATCCATAATGACTGAAACTGCCCCGCAATACATCGATGCAGTAATCAACGAAGTAAAACATGAACTGATACGCCTGCGCGAACAGCCAATGCCTGACGACGAACTTTTCATCGTCAAAAACAACGCAATGACTTCGCTCGCGGCAACACTCGACACGCCATTCTCGATAATGGACCTACACATCTCGCAATTCCACACCGGAACTCCCGAAAACTATTTCGAAAAGCAACTCGAGGTTATCAATTCTCTCAGCGCACCGCAAATCCTCGAATTGTCGCAAAAATATCTTGACATAGACAGACTTCTGATTTCAATAGCCAGACCTGCACATGCCTGACATGATATCATCAGGCGGAAACACAGTTTTTTTGAGTTGAACACAGCGCATCAAAAAAAATATTAAATCTTATCGGATTGGCAATATTTTTATTGCCAATCCGATAGCTTTCTGCCATTTTATTTGTAACTTTGTGGAAAGTTTCCAACGCAAATTATTTCTAACTATCAAAAAATAAAAAATGGAAAAAAGTGCTCTGCAAAAAGCTCGCGCAACATACCAGCCCAAGTTGCCGATTGTATTGACCGGAGCGGTCAAAGCAGTAGAAGGTCAGCCTACAAATTCAGTTGCCGACCAGGACGAAATCAAAAAACTTTTCCCTAACACTTACGGACTTCCCGAACTTAAATTCGAGAAAGATCCCGCTCCCGCCGCTCGCAAGCCGGTCAACGTGGGTGTAATCCTCTCTGGCGGACAGGCTCCCGGCGGACACAATGTCATCTCCGGTCTGTTCGACGGTATCAAGAAAATCAATCGCGACAGCCGTCTCTACGGCTTCCTTATGGGCCCCGGCGGTCTTGTTGACCACCAGTATGTAGAGCTTACTGCAGAAACCATAAACGAATTCCGCAACACCGGCGGCTTCGACATCATCGGTTCAGGCCGCACCAAACTCGAAAAGAAAGAGCAGTTTGACAAAGGCCTTGAAATACTTCGTGAGCTCAATATCTCGGCCATCGTGATAATCGGTGGTGACGACTCTAACACCAATGCCGCTATTCTCGCCGAATATTATAAGGAAATCGGAGCAGGCGTGCAGGTAATCGGCTGCCCCAAGACAATTGACGGCGACCTCAAAAACGATGTGATCGAGACTTCATTCGGCTTCGACACCGCAACAAAAGTTTATTCAGAGGTTATCGGTAATATCCAGCGCGACTGCAACTCAGCTAAGAAATACTGGCACTTCATCAAACTGATGGGTCGCTCGGCATCTCACATCGCATTGGAATGCGCACTCCAGACCCAGCCCAACGTCTGCATAATCTCAGAAGAGGTTGAAGCCAAAAACATGTCGCTCGACGACGTTGTCAACTACATCGCAGGCATCGTTGCCGAACGTGCCGCACGTGGCAACAACTTCGGTACAGTTCTCATTCCCGAAGGTCTCATCGAATTCATTCCCGCAGTGAAGAAGCTCATCGCCGAGCTCAACGACCTGCTCGCCAAGAACGCCGACGAATTTGCCGCCGTTGATGCAGCTGACCAGCGTCAGTACATCATCGACCACCTCTCTGCTGAAAACGCAGCAATCTACGCATCGCTTCCCGAAGGCGTAGCACGTCAGCTCTCGCTTGACCGCGACCCCCACGGCAACGTTCAGGTTTCACTCATCGAGACTGAGAAGCTTCTTAGCGAAATGGTAGGCAAGCGTCTCGCAAAAATGGCCGAGGAAGGAAACTACACCGGTAAATTCGCAGCCCTCCACCATTTCTTCGGATATGAAGGTCGTTGCGCCGACCCCTCTAACTTTGATGCAGACTACTGTTATGCGCTCGGATTCAACGCTTCTTGCCTCATCAACGCAGGTGTCACCGGCTACATCTCTTCTGTCCGCAAGCTCACCAAGCCTGCCGTACAATGGATTCCCGGCGGTATACCTATCACAATGATGATGAACATGGAACGTCGTCACGGTGAAATGAAACCCGTAATCCAAAAAGCTCTTGTCCGTCTTGACGACGCGCCTTTCCAGAAATTCGCTGCAATGCGCGACGACTGGGCCTACAACACAGATTACATCTACCCCGGCCCCATCCAGTATTTCGGTCCGGCCGAAGTGTGCGACCAACCCACATTGACGCTCAAATATGAGCACCAGGGCTATAAAGATCGCCACTGATAAACCGAACTGATTTCCCCGGGCATATATTTGTCTGTCGCCATAAACAAATTCAGTCCTTATAGACTTATATAATAAAGCGACAGACAATAGCAACGATATAAACCCGAATCTCAGCTTGCAAAGACCTGCCTCGGGGGAGCAATTCCGCTCTCGGCAGGTCTTTTTCTTTTCCATCAGTAAAGAATTATGAAATCAAGGGTAAGACTCAGCAAATTCTCAATTACATTAACTACAATTATAACGGGTATATTTATAGCGGCATGTATTGCAACTTTTGACGAACTACCTGCGTTCCTATGCATACTTGGCTTGTTGATTGTAATATTGTTGTTCAGTGCCATCTACGCTCCGATATATATTTCGGCGAATACCCGCTTCATAAAAGTATCAAGTCTGTTAAGCGGCACCAGAATACAACTGAGTGAAATAGAACATGTAGAACTATTTAAACCGACTATGGGAGCTGTAAGGATACTGGCATCCGGAGGATATTTCGGATACTGGGGTATTTTTCGGGAAAATGACATAGGCCGGTATAAAGCCTATTACGGACGAGCATCCGACTGCTTTATTCTCATCATGAAAAATGGAGAAAAATACGTACTTGGCTGCAAGAACCCACAATCAATGGCCGATTACATAAAAAATAATCTCCAACCGACTTCCACCGTTTTGTAAACAAACGAAGTCCTGCCTCGGGTCTCAGTTAACCGCAGAGGCAGGACTTCGCTTATTTGCCGGTTATTTTGACTTGACTCTTGCTCTGAAATATATTATAAAAGCCGTGCCGACAAGTGCGAATGCCGCACCGACCAGAGCAGACCACCCGGCATCATATCCGGCAGCGATCGGGAGTCCTCCGAAATATGCTCCAAGCGCGTTGCCGAAATTAAATGCCATCTGCACCATTGCGCCTCCCATAAGTTCGCCTCCGGGAGAATACTTGATCAACAGCAGCTGCATCGGCGGAGATACGGCAAATAGACATGTTGCCGCCAGCACTACACCTCCGGCCGTCAGAAACTCATTAGATGCTGCGATGAATATAAACAGAAGCGCAGCCACCATCGTAACCGCAATATATTGCACCGTCTTCGAAGGTGTGTACCTGTCGCCCATTTTACCACCATAATAATTTCCAAGACACATACCTGCGCCGACCAGCACCATCAGCAACGGCATCATGCTTGCACCCATTCCGGCTTCACTCATCAGAGGCGACACATAGCTGTACATACAGAATATTCCGCCATTGCAAAGCATGGTCGTCACAACAAGCAGCCACGGCAATATAGATTTCAAAAACCGGAATTGTGATTTGATATTGCTTTTAGGCAGACTCCCGATGTCAGGAACCCACTTGTGAAGCATAATAAATGTCAACACACCCCACACTGTCGTAAAAATAAAAATATACCGCCAGTTAAGCATATTTCCGATCAGACTGCCTATGGGTATGCCGGCAAGATTAGCCACCGTCATGCCCATAACCATCATTGCAACTGCCGAAGTGGCTTTTTCTCCCGGAACAATACGGCTTGCAACAAGAGCACCAGTCCCAAAATACGCACCATGCGGCAGACCCGCAATAAACCGGCTTGCCAAAGCTGAAATATAACCTGGACTTACAGCAAAAGCAAGATTGCCGACAATGTATGCCAACATCAGCAACAACAATCCTCTCTTCAGAGAGACATTACGCAAAAATACCGCAAACAGCGGAGCGCCGACGCATACTCCAAGCGCGTATGCCGAAATCAGATGCCCGGCCTGAACTATTGACACATCAAGCCCCTTCGCCAAATCAGGCAAAATACTCATCATTACATATTCTGTGATTCCGAGCCCGAATGTGCCTAATGAAAGTGCAAACAATCCCCGTTTCATCTTACCTTTATAGAAAATTCAATTTGAAAACCAGTTTTTGGGATTGCAAAGTTACACTTTTTCCAAATAAACAGACACTGCCAACAAGAAAATTTTCATCAGTCAAAAAACTGGCTGAACACCGTATCCGTAGGCTCTTCATTTGAAATTTGCGAAACCTGCGGCTCTATGACCGAAGACGCCGACCTGAGAGGACATGATCCACTATGGTCATTAACAACTGAGGCTATCGAATCTACATGTAACTCGATCAATTTGTCTGCCGATATCGATATAACCTCCACTGCCGGAGTTGACGTCACTTTCTCATTAGCTATTGTTTCGCCTGCTTTTTTTGACTTGTCAGCCTTACTTTTCCCCGTGTTCTTTCCGGCGGAAGCATACAGTTTGTTTATCACATCCGGACGACCTGACGAGTGATAGCGCTTAAGATAGTAATTTTCCCCAAGATTGCTTATTATGACACCGCGTGATGAAGAGGCATGTATGATATCCCCGTTGCCGATATAAATGCCGACATGGCTCACACGTTTGCGGTCTGACCCGGTTGCAAAAAACACAAGGTCACCCGGTTGAAGATTTTCCTTTTTTACATTCGCACACCACTGCTGTTGTTCCCGCGAACTGCGGGGCAGCTTCTCATTTAGTATCTTTAAAAATACCTGAGAAGTCAGACCTGAGCAATCCACCCCTTTCTTGTCATTGCCGGCATACTTGTACGGCACTCCGAGCCACCGGGCCGCTTCATCAATCAGAGCGCCTATCTGAGGTATATCGTAATGGCGGGATTTGACATCCAATCTCATTTCCCCATAATCGACCGCGCGCACCGCCACGCCCCCACTTCCCCTGACTGTTTTCTTTGAAGTGTGACATGCCGACAACCCTACCGCAAACACCGCTGCGCACAGAATTTCTAATAGTATTTTTACTGACTTCCTCATTTATGATAGATTACACAAATTTAATAAAATTTGATTTAAAACAAAGTCGTGTATTATTAAATAAGTTTAACCACGCTTGTTTTTGTTAATAATCTTACAAATTCATCGTTATATTTGCACAGACTAATTCATCAACGATTTATCAAAATTTTTTATTGCAATGAATTTGAAAGATTTTTCAAGGAAAATATTCGTCCCGGCAATGCTTGTCGGCGCGACTACAACAGCATCGGCATTTGAAAACGTTGATTTCACTCGCGCGGCCGAGGCTACGGTCAATTCCGTTGTATCTATCAAGAGCTATGTCAAGCCTGCCCGGCAAAGACGCTCGCAAGAGATGGGCGGCTTCAATCCTTTTGAAGGCGATCCCTTCTTCGAATTTTTCTTCGGGCCGAGCCAGCCTCGCCAGCAACGCCCGCGCAGCAAAGAGAATGAAGAAAGCAAAGAAGAACCACAGATGCGACAGAGCGGACTCGGATCAGGCGTAATAATCGACAGCGATGGATTGATTATCACCAATAACCATGTCATCGACGGAGCCGACCGTCTTGAAGTGACACTCAACGACAACCGCTCGTTTGACGCAACCGTTGTCGGCACTGACGCCACCACCGACCTCGCGCTCATCAAAATAGATGCCGACAATCTTCAGGCTATCACAATGGGCGACTCCGAAAACCTTCGTGTCGGCGAATGGGTGCTTGCCGTAGGAAATCCGTTCGGGTTCACTTCGACAGTCACTGCCGGCATAGTCAGCGCCAAAGCTCGCAACATATCCTCTACCACCGGATATCGTTCACGCCAGGGCATAGAGTCATACATCCAGACTGATGCAGCCGTAAACCCCGGTAACTCCGGCGGCGCGCTTGTCAATCTCAACGGCGAACTCGTCGGCATCAACACTGCTATATATTCGCAGACAGGAAACTATGCCGGAAACTCTTTTGCCATACCCACATCGATTGTCAGCAAGATTGTCGACGATATAGAGAAATACGGCACCGTGCAGCGTGCGCTCCTCGGCGTGTCATTTACCGAACTCAATCCGCAGGTTGCTAAAGAAAACAATATCTCGGCCGTAGCCGCAGGCATCTTTGTCGCAGAGGTTGTGGATGGGAGCAGCGCCGCCGAAGCCGGCGTTCAGCCTAACGATGTCATAACTTCCATCAACGGAAATCCGACCACCACAACCGGACAACTCCAGGAGGAGATTGCCAAGCACCGCCCCGGCGACACCGTGACTCTGTCTATAATCCGAGACAATAAGCCGCTGACAATAGATGTGACGCTGAAAAACGCCAAAGGCGACAGCGGAATAACAACACGCAACGACGTCAGCACATTAGGATGCAGCTTCAAAAGCGTCGACGATGACACTCTGACAAAACTCCGCATCCCGTCAGGTCTTCAGGTCACC
The DNA here is from genome assembly GCA_947174275.1 of uncultured Muribaculaceae bacterium. Classification (GTDB taxonomy): domain Bacteria; phylum Bacteroidota; class Bacteroidia; order Bacteroidales; family Muribaculaceae; genus JAGBWK01. The sequence continues at coordinate 2,812 of CAMWIJ010000014.1, read as the reverse complement.
GGCATCACCGACGGCAAATTCAAAAACGCCGGCATTCGCGACGGCTTCATTATTGTCGATGTCAACAACGTCTATGTCAAGTCAGCCGACGACATGAAGAAACTTTATGATGCCATCGTGTCAAGCGACGAATATGACCACGTCATGTTCATTTCCGGAGTATACCCCGGCTCTCCGCGCAAAGTCTATTACGCGGTTGACATCGCTCAATAAAAATCCTCATATCAATCAGGTAGAAATGCCGGCAATGGAAAAAATATCCGTTGCCGGCATTTTATTTGTTGCAAATTGTCTATATTTGCGTATTATATATGAATTTTTGCCATAATATACGCAATAACTTTTATTACTTATTAGATTAAAACCAATATATTGATATTACAATGGATATAGTAAAAGTTGACCACGTATCAAAACAATATGTAGGTCACAAAGCCCTCGACGATGTGTCGCTGTCGGTTCCCGAAGGATCTATCTACGGACTTCTCGGACCCAACGGAGCCGGAAAAACAACATTGCTCCGCATAATCAACCACATCACCGCGCCCGACTCCGGTACCGTCAGTTTCTGCGGACACCAGCTCACTCAGGCTGATGTCAACTCAATCGGTTATCTGCCTGAGGAGCGAGGCCTTTACAAAAAAATGAAAGTCGGCGAACAGGCAATGTTCTTTGCTCGCCTCAAAGGCATGTCAAAGCACGATGCATCACAGCAACTCCACTATTGGTTCGACAAATTCGGCATCTCCGAATGGTGGAACAAAAAAGTAGAAGAGCTGTCAAAAGGAATGGCACAGAAAGTCCAGTTCATAATCACCGTGCTTCATAAGCCAAAGCTGCTTATTTTCGACGAACCATTCTCCGGCTTCGACCCGATAAATGCCAAACTGCTCAAAGACGAAATACTCGAACTCCGCAAAAACGGAGCCACAATTATATTCTCCACCCACAACATGGCCTCGGTCGAGACCCTCTGCGATGAGATAACCCTGATAAACAAATCACACAACATTCTGACTGGCAACGTCAATGAAATACGCCGGCAATTTGGCTCCGACCGCTACCGCTTCTCATTCAACGGCAACGCCGACTCGCTGCTAAAAGCCTTTGGCGACAGTGTCGTATCAAACATCAGTTCCGAAACAACCGACGACGGCACTACCCATCTCACACTCCGTTTTGCTCAGGGATCATCACTCCACGACATTATCGCTACCGCAAACGACACCGTGGCTCTAAACGCATTCTCTGCCGACCTGCCGTCAATGGACGAGATTTTTATAACATCAGTTGAAAACAACAATCGCCGATCATGAACAATATTTTACTCGTAATAAGTCGCGAATACACCCAGCGTGTACGCAAAAAAGGATTTATCGTCACCACTTTGCTGATGCCGGTAGTCTTTCTGGCTCTGATGTTTGCCCCGGCTCTGCTCAGCGGCATCGGAAGCGAGACTCCGACAGTCACAGTCATTGACAACTCGGGGAAAATAACCCCTTATCTTCTCGAGCACCATTCTTTACCATACATATTTTCGTCAGCTCCGGTCGATTCTATCAAAGCCGACACCAATGTCAGCTCATTCATTGTAATCGGAGATGATATCATTGAAAACCCGGCCTCTGTTGCGCTATTTCATCGTGGAGGCGGCTCCATTGAGACCGAATCCCTGATTAGAGACGACATCAAGAATGCGATAGAAGCCCGGCGTCTTGACGACCTGCAGCTCGGCAACCTGAAACAGGTGCTTGGCGAGGTAGAAGCCGACGTCGTAATCAGCACCCATAAAATAGATGATGACGGCAACGAGTCCTCTTCAAGCTCAATGACAAGCTATCTCGTCGGCATCGCGATGGCATTTATTCTTTATATGTTCATCATCATTTACGGACAGCTTGTGATGATGAGCATAATCGAGGAGAAAAACAACCGCGTGCTCGAGATTATCGTCACATCAATCAAACCGACGCACCTTATGCTTGGAAAAATAATCGGCATCGGAGCTGTAGCCATAACGCAGGTCATAATCTGGGCATTGCTGATTGCCGGATTTATCAGCTTTGTTTTGCCTGGCATTGTCGGAGGACAGATGTTTGCCGAACTTGACGCTCTCCGCGCCGGAACATTAAATCCCGCCGATGCCACAACCGACCTCGGAGTCCTTCAGGTATTGGCCATGCTGAGCTCCCTGAACTACATATTCTCTATATTCGGCTATCTTGTATTGTTCCTTATCGGAGGTTTTATGCTCTACGCATCGCTCTACGCAGCCATAGGCGCATCTGTCGACAACGCGCAGGATGGCGCGCAACTACAGGTATTCTGCATCGTTCCCGTGATTGTCGGGCTTATGTTCGCAATGACAATCGGACAAAACCCCGACTCTTCACTCGCCACGCTCCTGTCAATGATTCCGTTCACTGCGCCCATGATAATGATGTCACGCATACCCTCAGGCGTGCCTGACGGCGAAATTATCGCATCTCTTGCCATCCTCTATGCTTCAATCGTGGCTATAATCTGGTTTACCGCCAAGATTTACCGTGTCGGCATTTTCATGTACGGCAAAAAACCGAACCTGAAAGAACTGCTGAGATGGGCAAGATACAAGTGACAAGTCGCTGATATCACACAAACATATATTATACTGCCGCACGGTATATGCTCTCCCCGGAGCCATGCCGTGCGGCTGCTTTCTGCCAAGGCTTGATTGCAATGTAGAATAACGATCACCGCTTATACGTGCAAATCCCCTGTAACTATTCAGCCAAAGGAAAGGCATGATGAGTTGGCTCGCCTTTATTAGACG
>CAMWIJ010000013.1 GCA_947174275.1 uncultured Muribaculaceae bacterium | reverse complement strand
TAGTCGCTCTGGCCGTGGGCGAAGTCATACATCGGGTAGACTTTCCATGTGGTGCCGGTGCGGTGGTGGGGGTGCTTGATTATGCGGTACATGATGGGGTCGCGGAAGTGCATGTTTGACGACGCCATGTCGATTTTGGCACGGAGCACACGTGCTCCTTCCTCAAATTCGCCGGCGTTCATGCGCATGAACAGGTCGAGGTTTTCTTCCGGAGTGCGGTTGCGGTAGGGGCTTTCAGTGCCGGGGGTGGTGGGGGTGCCTTTCTGCGCGGCTATTTCCTCTGAGGTCTGGTCGTCGACGTATGCCTTGCCCTCTTTGATGAGACGTACGGCGAGGTCGAAGAGCTGCGGGAAGTAGTCGGAAGCGTAATATTCACGGTCGCCCCAGTCGAAACCGAGCCATTTGATGTCCTCTCTGATCGAGTCGACATATTCAACATCTTCCTTGACGGGATTGGTGTCGTCAAAACGCAGATTGCATGTTCCTCCGAATTTTTCGGCAACGCCGAAGTCCATGCAGATGGCCTTGGCGTGTCCGATATGCAGATAACCGTTGGGCTCCGGCGGGAAACGGGTGTTGAGTCTTCCTCCGTTTTTGCCGGCCTGCAGGTCGTCATATACGAGCTGTTCTACAAAATTGTAGCCTTTAGAATTTTGGTTGTCAGCGCTTTGGGTTTCGTTTAGCTGATTGTTGTTATCCTTTGTTTCCGCCATTTGGTTAGAAATTTTTTAATTGACTGATTTTGAAAATGCAAATTTAAAGAATATCTGTAAAAATCCACCGATTGAATACGCTTTTTTTGCATTATTGTTAAAAATACTTAGTAAAACGGGATTAATGACGCAATGTTGGGTGATATATTGAAAGAAAGCGTTAAATTTGTCACAAATATCTGCGCCTGAGCGGCGCGGTGGCCGGAATGCAATTCCGGAGTATTGAATATCAGGAATATAAATAATTCATCATGCAATTGTCTTTTTTCAGGAAATATGCACTTGGAGCGGCCGCTGTAGTGACAGTGGCTCTGGCTGCAACGTCACAGAACAATATCGTCGAAGAGGTGGCGTGGGTGGTCGGAGACCAGCCAATCTATAAATCGCAGATCGAGGAAACCTACCAGCAGATGCGCTATGAGCGTGTGCCTATAAACGGCGACCCCTACTGCGTGATTCCCGAGCAGCTTGCGATTGAGAAACTTTATCTGCATCAGGCCGAGATAGATACGGTGGAGGTGCAGGACGCCATGGTCTCGCAGCAGGTCGAGGCCCGCATCAACATGCTCATCGAGAACATCGGCTCGAAGGAGAAAATCGAGGAATATTTCCGCAAGCCGCTGCCCGAATTCCGCGAGCAGCTCGCGCAGACAATACGCGACAACTACCGCATAATGCAGGTGCAGGACAATATCACAAGCGATATCAAGACCACACCGTCTGACATACGCCGCTATTTCAACGACCTTCCCGAAGACTCCATCCCGATGGTGCCGCTCCAGGTCGAGACTCAGATAATGACGCTTAATCCCGAAATTCCGCGTGCCGAGATTGAGGATGTGAAAGCCCGTCTGCGTGACTTTACCGATCAGGTGAACCGTGGCGAGAATCCTTTCTCGACTCTCGCTATCCTTTATTCGGAGGATGAGGGAACCGCACGTCGCGGCGGTGAGACCGGACTGCTCGGCCGGGCACAGCTCGAGTCGGAATATGCGGCAGTCGCTTTCAACCTCAATGACCCCAAGAAGGTGTCGAAAATCGTCGAGACACAATATGGTTTCCATATCATACAGCTTATCGAAAAGCGCGGCGACCGCATCAACACCCGTCATATCCTGCTGCGTCCGAAAGTCTCTGACGCCGACCTCACGAAGGCAATCAACCGACTCGACTCCATACGCACCGATATAATGGACAAAAAGTTCACCTTCGAGGATGCCACCGCCTATCTGTCGCAGGACAAGGATACGCGCAACAACCGCGGCGTGATGGTCAACGGCCAGAACGGTGCGCGCTTCGAGATGAGCGAGCTCCCCGCCGAGGTGGCAAAAGTGGTCGACAAACTGGAGCCCGGTGAGATTTCCGAACCGTTTATCATGATTGACCCCACGCGCAACTGCGAAGTGGTGGCTATCGTCAAGCTCACCAACCGCATTCCCGCCCATAAGGCAAATATGGCCGATGACTATCAGCTTATAAAAGGAATGTGCGAGTCGTCGCTCAAAAAGAAGAAACTTACCGACTGGCTCGACAAAAAAATCAATGACACTTACGTGCGTATCGAAGATGGCTGGGACAACTGCGAATTTACGCACAAGGGCTGGCTTAAATTGAAACGATAACCAAAATCGCTCCGCACAAAGGCATTGTGCGGAGCCATAATCGATTGCGATGACAAAGCGTCCCGTACCCATACTTCTTTTCGTTCTGGCATTAGTCCTGACAGCGATTGTCAGCCCGTCGCGCGCGCAGAATGCCAAGCGCGACACTACCCCGATTGTGCCTGTCATACCGTCGGCCGACCACAGCAATCCCGACAGGGTGTTTCTCGAGCATGCCGACCGGCTGCTGTCGAAACCGGGCATCAACTATCAGATACTTGTAGGCGACGTGCGCTTCCGCCGCGGAGGCATGTATATGTATTGCGACAGTGCCCATTTCAGCGAAGTCACCGGCAATTTCGACGCGTTCGGCAACGTGCGCATGGAGCAGGGCGACACATTGTTCATCTATGCCGACCAGCTTGCCTACGAAGACTCCATGAAGCTCGCCGTGCTCTATGCCGACGACGGCAGGAAAGTGCGTCTTATCAACCGCGATGTGACGCTCGAGACTCCCGTGTTCAACTACGATATGGGCATCGACCTCGGCTATTACGAACATGTGGGCGGCAAACTCTATGACGCGCTCAACACACTCACTTCAATCAACGGCGAATACAACCCCACTTCAAAGGAGGCGATATTCACCGGCAACGTGCATCTCGAGAGCCGCAACGCCGACAACGGCGACACCCTTCAGATATACACCACCAACCTCTATTACAATACACTGACCCACATCGCGCAGATGGACGACGAGTCGACCGTGCGCAATGCCGACGGCATTATATATACGTCAAACGGCGTGTATGACACCGAATCGACATTCACGCGTCTCTACAACCGCTCGACGGTCATATCGACCATGAGCGGGAGTCCCGGCACGACCCTCACTGCCGATACGATATTTTATGACCGTACGCTGGGCCGTGGCGAGGCGTTCGGCAACATGATACTCACCGACACGGTCAACAAAATGATACTGGAGGGTGACTACGGATATTTCGACAGCATGATCGACAGCGCTTTCGTCACCGGACGAGCGCGGGTCATACAGTATAATCCCACCGGCGACGGCGATTTCAATCCCGACAGGGTTGACACGCTCTATGTCAACGACACATTCACCCGTTCGTCTGGTACAATCTATCTGCACGGCGACACTATACGTGCTTTCCGCACGATAACTCAGCGTGTCGACACGATTTATGCACCGCTGACCGACACTGTTCCCGCGGTCGCCGACTCGCTCGCCGTCTTTACCGGACTGCCGGCCGTGACAGAGACCGATACGGTCGTTCCCGCCGACTCTATGGCAGTTCCGGTGGCCGCACCGCGCAAATTCAGCGTAAAGGAAGTGTCTGACACAATCAGATTTGTCGTGGCCGCGCCGCATGTGAAGTTCTACCGCAAGGATATGCAGGGACTCTGCGACTCGCTTACATACGTCTCGGCCGACACCATGATATATATGGACTACAGTCCGATAGTGTGGAGCGACAACAGACAGATCTCAGGTGATGTCATACAGATACATCTCAAAGACACCGTGGCCGGAGCTGACTCCACGGCAAAATCAAGAATGACGCTTGACCGGGCCGTCATTCCGACCGGCGGATTTATGGCGGAACTCATCGAGGAAGGATATTACAACCAGTTGAGCGGAAAAGAGATGATAGCCACGTTTGACGCAGGCGTACTGAGCCATCTCGACGTCAACGGAAATGTGCTTGCCATAACTTTTCCTGAGGAGAATGACTCGACAATCAACAAAGTGCTGAATATAGAGAGCTCATTTCTTGCGGCAGACTTCAAAGACAATACGATTGAGAGAATGAAACTCTGGTCGGAGACCAACGCCACGGTCACTCCGCTCTATCTTGCCAAGAAATCGCTGTTCTTCCTGCCGGCTTTCAGATGGCGCGGCGAATACCGTCCGTCAGGCCCCGATGATATCTTCGATTTCCCCGAGGGGCTGCAGGTGCTCTTTGACGAGGCGCGTGGCCGTGCGGCAGCAGTCGCTCCGGCGCGTCATGCTCCTTCAGCGCCCGCAGGGGCACCGGTGGAACGTGAGTTTACGCCCGAGCCTGCCGATATAGTCAACGATGACGAATAACACTTTGGCAATAAATGACAATTCATCTCACCGGCATCATCACCGGTGAGATGCCACAAATAATCCTTAATCATGAAAACTTCAAATTCCCGACATCAGGTCGATGACCTGAAGGATTTTCTCGACAAATCTCCGTGCAACTTCTATGCTGCGGCCAATGTGGCGGAAAAGCTCGATGCCGCCGGCTTCCGCCGCCTCGACGCTGCCGGGCAATGGACACTTGAGCGTGGTGGAAAATATTATATCACGAAAAATGACACAGCCGTATTCGCTTTCTGCGTAGGCACCGGCGAGGCATATTCAGGCTATAAAATCATATCGGCGCACAGCGACTCCCCGGGGTTCCGCATCAAGCCGAATGCCGCAATGATGTGCGACGGCGGCATTATAAAACTTAATACCGAGGTGTATGGCGGCCCGATACTTTACACCTGGTTTGACCGTCCGCTCTCGATTGCCGGTCGGGTGGTGCTTCGTGGCGAGGATGCGCTGCATCCGCGGGCTGTGCTTGTCAATTTCCGCAGGCCGCTGCTCACCATTCCGCATCTTGCGATTCATTTCAACCGCAATGTCAACGACGGCAACAAACTGTCGAGGCAGAAAGATATGCTTCCTGTGATAGCGCAGGTCAACGGTCAGCTTGAAGCCGGAAATTTCGTGGCGGAACTCATCGCTGCGGAGCTTGGCATCGAAGTGAAGGATATACTTGATTTTGACCTTACGCTGTATGATGTGACGCCGGCAATGACACTCGGTTGCAACGACGAATTCATCACATCCGGGCGCATCGACGACCTCTCGATGGTGCATGCCGCAGTCACTGCCCTTATAGCGGAATGCGACACGCCATCCGCGATGACACGCGTGGTGGCGATATTTGACAACGAGGAGACCGGCAGCGGCACCAAACAGGGCGCGGCGTCGCCCGTGCTGTGCAATCTGCTGTCGCGCTTCAACACGGCTCTCGGCGGCGACAGCGAAACGATGTTCCGGGCTATAGCCAACTCATTTATGGTGTCGGCCGACAACGCCCACGGAGTTCATCCCAACTATGCCGAAAAGCATGACCCGACCAATCATCCGGTGCTCGGAGGCGGTCCGGTAATCAAAATCAATGCCAACTGCAAATATATGACAGATGCCGACAGCGCGGCGGTGTTCCGCGTCATCTGCGAGGAAGCCGGAGTGCCTTACCAGTATTTCGTAAATCACAGCGATGTCGCGGGAGGCTCGACTTTGGGCAACATCCTGACCTCGCAGATCGACATACGCGGCGTCGACATGGGTGCTGCCCAGTGGGCCATGCACTCAGTGCGCGAGACAGCATCCGTCCGCGACCACGAATACATCATCAAAGCCTTCTCTCAGTTCTTCAAATAGACTTGAATACAATATCAAAGGTCCATGTCGCCTGCATCGGAGGCTATGACATGGACCTTTTTTTATGTCGCTGCTTTAGGGCAGTAATGCTCGTCGGTCAGTCGACTTTGTATTTTCTTGTTATATCACGGAATTTATTCTCAACATCGGGATACTCGCGGGCAACTTTGAACGCGAGCACATATTCCATTTCGTTGAGTGCATAGCAATATTCATTCATTTTGCTGTTTTCTTCATCTGAAAGAGATCCTTCCGCCTTTTTCTTGGCGAACCGGTTGATTTCTTTCCAGCATGCCTCATATTGTTTGAGCAGATTGTTGACATCAGACTCTGAGTAAGAGTCATTGCTGCATTTCATGCAAAGTTCGGAAGCGGTCTTGCCATCGTAGCTGCTCGAGCATGACGCGAGAGCAAAGGCTCCTATCACAGCAAAAACCAAAAGTGCTTTTTTCATTTAAGTAGTTTTAAGTTATTGTGAAAATTGATTGAAAATTAATTGAAAATTAAAATCTGTGTCGGCATGATAGACACCATTAAAGACGAGTGCCGCGGAGAAATTCGCCTGCTTCCATGCGGCGTTTGCCCGCGGGCTGGAGCGACAGCACTTCAACGGCGTTGTCAGCTGCTCCGAGCATCAGATGGCCGTTGTGCACGTAGACTTTGCCTTTCAGCTCTGCGGGAGCGGCCGAAGCGGTGAGCCGTGTCTCGAATATCTTTGCGGTGACAGTGGATCCGTCGGCGAGTGTGATGTCAATCCAAGCACCGGGATAGGGGGAGAGACCGCGCACGAGGTTGTGCACTTCGGCGGCGGTGCGTGAAAGGTCGATATGGCAGGTGTCGCGGAATATCTTCGGCGCCGGTGTCGGTTCGATGCCCTCAAATCGGCTCTGAGGTATCGCCGTGACAGCATCGTCGAGTATGGCGTTGACGGTGTCGAGTGTGAGTTGAGCGCCGAGATGCATCAGGCGGTCATGCACGGAGCCTACATTTTCATTGTCGTCGATAGTGATGCTCTGCTGCTGTATGACATCGCCGGTGTCAATCTCATGCTTGAGAAAGAACGTAGTGACGCCGGTTTCCTTTTCACCGTTTATCACAGCCCAGTTGATGGGTGCGGCTCCACGATATTTCGGAAGAAGCGAAGCATGGAGGTTGAAAGTGCCGAGTCGCGGCATCTGCCACACCACCTCTGGAAGCATGCGGAATGCTATGACGATAAAAAGATCGGCATTGAGGCTGCGGAGTTCGTTGACAAAAGTCTCGTCCTTCAGCTTTTCGGGCTGAAGTAGATGCAGACCGTGCTCCACGGCATATTGCTTTACAGCCGACGGGAGCATCTTGTGTCCGCGTCCGGCCGGCTTGTCGGTAGCCGTAACCACGCCTACAATGTTGAAACCGTTTTTTACGAGCAAATCAAGGCTCTCGACCGCGAAGTCGGGAGTGCCGAGAAATACTATTCTGAGATCTTCTTTTTTCATGCACTATGTGATTAGTTGTGTTTGTCCGGAGGGGACGCACGGCTCGTGGCGTCCGCCCACATCTGATTTCGGACGATGATTTTCTGACGCACGAACCGTGCGTCCCTGCTATCTGGAGGCTATGCGACACCCTCCGCCAATTATGACATTACCGTCAGCTCCGGGTCAGTATTTCCCAAAGCGGTTCGTCGGCAGGGAGAGGCGCCTCCACGCATATCGGTTGTTTCGACACCGGATGGATAAATTCAATCTTGCGGGCAAGCAACGATATGCCGCCGTTGGGATTGCTGCGCTTGTCGCCGTATTTGAGGTCGCCTTTGATAGGGCATCCGATAGCCGACAGCTGTACGCGTATCTGGTGCTTGCGGCCGGTCAGCAGATTGACCTCGATGAGGTTGTAACGGTCAGACTTGCCGATGAGGCGGTAGCGCAGACGGGCTTCCTTGGCATTGGGCCGTGGCGATGTGTAGGCATACGACTTGTTGGTGCGCTCCACGGTCGAGATATAATGCGTAAGCTCCCCTTCGGGCTGCTGCGGAGTGCCGCGCGATATGGCCCAGTAGGTCTTGTGCACGTCGCCGTTGCGAAACATCTCGTTGAGCCGTGTGAGAGCCTTCGATGTCTTTGCAAACACCACAAGCCCGGCTACGGGGCGATCGAGACGGTGCGCCACACCGACAAACACATTGCCGGGCTTGGCGTATTTCTCCTTGAGCCATTGTTTCACAGTCTCGCTAAGAGGGGTGTCGCCGGTTTTGTCGCCCTGCACGATTTCACCCACCGCTTTGTTTACAATGATGATATGGTTGTCCTCGTAGACTACCTCCATAGTTTCAGTAATTAAGGTGTGCCACAATGTCAGTGACGGCATTATGACACACCTGTTGTTATCTGTAGTTATCGGTTACTTGTCTGTCAGATGCCGAGGTCAGATTTGACAGCGGCAATCTTGGCGTCAGCTTCGCTGATGGCCTTGTCGTAGTCGGCGTTGGTCTTCATCGTGCCTTTCACCTCGATGTAGAATTTGATTTTGGGCTCGGTGCCTGAGGGGCGAATCGATACCTTGGTGCCGTCTTCGGTGAAATACTGGAGCACGTTGGATGTGGTGGGCATATCCATCTTCGATACGGAGCCTGACACTACGTCGGTGACATTGAGATCGGCGTAATCCTTGATGGTGACAACCTTGCTTCCGCCGAGTGATTTGGGCGGGTTGGAACGGAATGCCTTCATCATGGCCACAATCTCTTCGGCGCCTGATTTGCCTTTGCGCACTACCGAGATGCCTTCCTCGCGTGAGAAACCATATTTGATGTAGATGTCCTGAAGCATCTGCAGGAAGTCCATGCCTTTGTCTTTGGCCCATGCGCAGATTTCAGCCATGAGCGAGATTGCCGACACTGAGTCTTTGTCGCGGGCGAAATCTTCGGCAAGGAAGCCGTAGCTCTCTTCGCCGCCGCCGAGATAGCGCATCGACGCTTCGTTGTCGCGGATGACGGCTGCAATCCATTTGAATCCGGTGTAGCAGTCAAACATCTTGATGTTCCATGCGTCAGCGATGGCCTTGATTGTCTCAGTGGTGACGATGGTCTTGACGATATATTCGTTGCCTTTGAGCATGCCGAGTTCGGCATTGCGAGTCATCAGGTAGTTGAGAAGTATCATCACGATCTGGTTGCCGTTGATGAGCACATACTCGCCTTTGTTGTCGCGGATGACACAGCCGATGCGGTCGGCGTCGGGGTCGGAAGCGACTACGAGGTCGGCGCCAACTTCCTTGGCTTTGGCGATAGCCATTGCCATTGCCGAAGGCACTTCGGGATTGGGAGACTCGACTGTGGGGAAATCTCCCGAGGGGATATCCTGCTCAGGCACATGGATGATATTGGTGAAGCCGTAGTTGTGAAGTGAGTCGGGTATCATTTTCACGCCAGTGCCGTGGATCGGAGTGTAGACAATCTTGAGGTCGGCGTTGCGTTTGATGGCCTCGGGGCTGAGCGACAGACCTTTGATGGCTGCGAGGAATGCATCGTCGATTTCCTTGCCGATAATCTGGATGAGCTCGGGGTTGCCGTTGAATTTGATTTCGCTTACGCTCTTGATTTTGTTTACGTTGTCGATGATGTTGACATCGTGGGGGGCGATGATCTGCGCTCCGTCAGCCCAATATGCCTTATATCCGTTATATTCCTTGGGGTTGTGGGAGGCAGTGATGTTGACACCGCTCTGGCAGCCTAAGTGGCGTATTGCGAATGAAAGTTCGGGGGTGGGGCGGAAGTCCTCGAAGAGGTATGCCTTGATGCCGTTGGCCGAGAAGATGGCGGCTACTATTTCAGCGAATTTGCGTGAGTTGTTGCGCACGTCGTGGCCTACTACGACACTGATCTGGGGCAGGTCGCGGAATGCCTCGAGCAGATAGTTGGCGAGACCCTGAGTGGCCGCGCCCACAGTGTAGATGTTCATGCGGTTGGAGCCGGCGCCCATTATGCCGCGCAGACCGCCGGTGCCGAATTCCAGATCTTTGTAGAATGACTCTATAAGTTCGGTCTTGTCGTCGGCATTGAGCATGCGCTCAACCTCTTTGCGGGTCTCTTCGTCATATCCTTCGCCGAGCCAGCCTTTTGCTTTCTCTGTTACTGTTTTAATCAATTCTTCGTTTTCCATTTGTCTGTATATGTTAGAATGTTGTCAGGGGGGTGTTTGAATGATGGCAACCCATGCCGTTACGATATGTGCCGGCATGGGTCAGATATTTTATGTGCTTTAGCGTGCTGCCATGAACATCTGGCCGGAAACTACTTCCTGATAAGCCATCAGGCCGGCTTCCGAGAGTTCGACGAGGCGGTATCCGCCGTTGGCGTCGAGCATTTTTACGTGGCTGTCATCGACGAAAGTCATCAGTTTGACACTTTTGCCGTCAGCTTCGACGCTCCATGACTTGTCGGCCGAGTCGAAGTCGAGGCGTACGGTAGAGCCATCGTTCTCAGAGGTGATGGTATATCCCTTGCCGTCGCATTCAACGAGGTAGCGGCCATCCTGTCCGTCGATCACTTTTGTTCCTTTGGCTACGGGGTTGTCACCGCTCCAGAATTCAATGGAGTTGAGCACAAGCAGGTCGGCGAGTGCTGTCACCTCATATACGGGAAGAACCCAGAAACCGAAGAATATCAGTTCGTTGACAAACTTATTGCTGACGTTTTTGTTCCAGTTCATAAGCTTGTTGGTGAGCGAGAAGCTACCTATACATGAAGAGAATGAGAGCGATGCAGCCACAGTGAGTATCAATGCTGCGCTAAGGTAAGTCTTTTTCATAAATAAGTGGTTGATAATGTTATCTATAGTTGTTTGTTTCCGACTGCCGGCGCATTATGGCGCGCGGCTGTTTTGTTTTGGAGTCAATAAAGGTACGAAAATTTAACTTAAAATGCTGATTTTTTTTAGAAAAATTGATTAAATATTTTTAGTGAATGTTTGGATTTGACATCAAAACATTCGATGAGTATTTTCAGGCGGGTATCTCGCGTTTGAAGCGGTCGTAATATTTCATGATGCGGTCGACGTAGCCGGCTGTCTCACGTCCGCGCATATATCCGTATTTGACCACCGGGTCATTGTAATATTCAGGATTTGATTTCATAAGCACGGCCTTCTCTACATTGTCGTCCCATTTGGTCGGGTCCATGCCATATTTTTCGGCGAGAGCCATCGCGTCAGTGACATGTCCGATGCCGCCGTTGTAGCAGGCGAGAATGAATTTCTGGCGTTCGCGGTCGTCGGGCACTTTCTTCATCAGCATCTTGTCGAGGTCATCGATCATCTTGACCGATGTGGCGATAGATGCCTCCGGATCGTTCATTTTCTTTATCGGCAGATTGTAGGCCTTGGCTGTTCGCGGCATCAGCTGCATGAGCCCGCGCGCGCCGGCCCATGACTTGGCTTTGGGATTGAAACGGCTTTCCTGGAAACTCTGCGATGCAAGCAGACGCCAGTCCCATCCTATGCTTGAGGCATATTTCTTGAACCAGTTGTCGTATTTTGATATCTGGCCGTCGCTAAGGTCGAGCGACATCGCCACCTGCGGGGCTTTGGCCTGCTCGAAGTAGCGTTTGTGGAGCTCTGCGCTGGCTGCGCGGGTCTCGTCGGTGTCGAGCCATGCGTCGATTGAGTCGCCCAGCCATGCATATTTTGTCGAGACAGCCCATGCCGATGCCTGCGGAAAACTTACGTCGACCGAAATGTCGAGCGTGGGGAAATAAGTGGCGTTGATCTGCGCGATGTCGTTGTCGACAATGGTAAGCGGCACCTTGCGGTCGGCTACCATCTCGATAAGCGCTTCGGCGTCAATGGTGTCGGTGTTGATAGCATTGATTATTATGCCACCACCGAGTTCGTCGTCAAGATTTTCAAGACGATAGAGATATTTCGTGCCATCCTCTACGGCTATCTCGTGACCAGGCAGGTCAGTCACGTCGGTTATCTGGGCTTTCCCTTCGATTTTAGGTTGAACGAGCACCTGATGAGTCTCGCTCCGCGGTCCGCACGGCACGAGGCGGTCTTTATATTCGGTGATTTCCGGTATCTCGTAAGCAATGAGGTCAACGCGTCCGCTGTCAAGCATCTCGATGGCGCGGTGCACCGACGGCGCTACTTCTATTTTCAGTTCCAGACCTTTTTCCTCGGCAAACCGGTGTATGAGATTGTAGTCGTAGCCCATCGGTTCGTCACGGTATATGAAATATGAACTCGGAGAATATAGCGTGGCGATTACGAGAGTGTCGGGAAGTGTGTTCGCTCCGAGACGGTCGGACGAAGTGCTCCCTCCGTCATTCTTTCCGCATGATACGCCTGCCGCTCCGATGGCCGTAAGCACCGTTGCCAACAATGCATTTTTCGCTGTCCGGTCTGAAAAAAATTTGTAAAACACGTGAATTGAATTTAATTAGTAAACCTCACGTAAATACCAACAAGTGCCCTTGCAAAAAAGTTTTGGAAGGCCCCGACCTGTCGGATGGTACATGGCGTGTTTCAAACTCAGAAAAATGCCACAAAATGTAGGGACGCACGGTTCGTGCGTCCGCGAAATAGGTTGATAGTGAGGTGTTTACTTCGGACGCACGAGCCGTGCGTCCCTACATTATGAAGTTCTGCATCGCCCCGTTACGATAAATGACAGCCCGCATCCTGGTGCCTATAGGCCGGGATGCGGGCTGTAAATGTGTATGGCTATATTTTAATATTCGAATGTGCCTTTGTCGGAGATGATTGTGAGACGGTTGGCGGGAGCTGCCTCGACGCGTCCGACGATGCGGGCCTCGATGCCGAACTCTCCGGCGATGTCAATTATTGTCTGCGCATGTTCGGGGGCAAGGTATATCTCCATGCGGTGTCCCATGTTGAACACTTTGTACATCTCCTGCCACGGAGTGCCTGACTGACGCTGGATGAGGTCGAAGAGCGGGGGCACAGGGAACAGGTTGTCTTTAATCACATGCTTGTTTTCGACAAAATGCATCACCTTGGTCTGTGCGCCGCCCGAGCAGTGCACCATGCCGTGGATATCCTTGCGCATCCGGTCGAGGATAGTCTTGATTACGGGAGCGTAGGTGCGGGTGGGCGACAGCACGAGCTGTCCGGCATTGACAGGCACCCCGTCGACGGGGTCGGTGAGGCGTGTGTTGCCCGAATATACGAGTTCCTGAGGCACGGATGCGTCGTAGCTTTCGGGATAACGCTCGGCGAGATATTTGCCGAATACGTCATGGCGCGCCGAGGTCAGTCCGTTGGAGCCCATGCCTCCGTTATATGTTGTCTCGTAGGTGGCTTTACCGTAAGAGGCGAGACCTACAATCACATCGCCTGCCGCAATGTTGGCGTTGTCGATCACATCGCTGCGGCGCATTCGGCATGTCACGGTCGAGTCGACGATGATAGTGCGCACGAGGTCGCCCACGTCGGCTGTCTCGCCGCCGGTAGAGTAGATTGACACTCCCTGTCCGCGCAGCTCCTCGAGAAGCTCTTCGGTGCCGTTGATTATCGCCGATATGACTTCGCCGGGTATGAGGTGCTTGTTGCGGCCAATGGTCGACGAAAGCAATATGTTGTCGGTGGCTCCGACGCAGAGCAGGTCGTCGATGTTCATTATCAGGGCGTCCTGGGCGATGCCTTTCCACACGCTGATATCGCCGGTCTCGCGCCAGTAGATGTAGGCAAGCGACGATTTGGTTCCCGCGCCGTCGGCGTGCATGATGTTGCACCACTCGGGGTCGCCTCCGAGTATGTCGGGGATAATCTTGCAGAAGGCTTTGGGGTAAAGGCCTTTGTCAACATTCTTGATGGCGTTGTGTACATCTTCCTTTGATGCCGACACGCCACGGAGATTATATCTTTGGTCAGTCATTGTGATGAAATATTATTTACCTTAGAGTATGAGAAAGAGATAAATCATTGAAACGGGCACTACGAGCAGCAGCGAGTCGATGCGGTCGAGTATGCCTCCGTGACCCGGAATGAGACGACCGGAGTCTTTGACTGCGCAGGTGCGCTTGATCTGCGACTCGACCAGGTCGCCGAGAGTGGCGAAAATAGAAACGAGTATGCCCATGCGGCAGAGGTCGCCGTAGCTGAACATGCCGTAATATTGTGCGAACGCCCCGCGCATTATGAATGCTGCGATAACGCAGAACAGCATTCCTCCCCAGAAACCTTCCCATGTCTTCTTGGGCGATATGCGCTCAAAAAGTTTGTGGCGTCCGAGAGTCGAGCCCACACAGAATGCACCCGTGTCGTTGACCCAGATGAAGATAAGCAGTGCAAGCATGACCTGAGGCCCGAATATGAAATACAGCATGCTGAACATAGCCAGCGGCATCGCCACATACATCTGCGCCATCATCGACCGCGACAGTGAGTTGACCGGGTTGCGGTGCACGGCATAAAGCTGGGCGACGGTGCGTGCCACCATGAGCAATATGTAGACCATCATGAGGGTGACGAACACTTTCCGTGTGCCGGTGAAACATATCCCCGCTGCTATCTGCAGGATTATGGCGGCGGAAATGTCGAGCAAAGATGCGAAGCGCGGATATTTGCCTTCGCATGTCATGGCGGTGAATTCGTATACACCGATCATGGCGAGGAGACTCGTCAGAAGTATGATCCATATTCCTCCCGACAATACTGCCCCGACAAGTAATCCTGCATACACAGCTCCGGAAACGGAGCGGATTATGATGTTCTTTTTCTTCATAGTCAAAGGGGTTGGGAGAGAAACTTTGCCAAAGTTAGCTATTTTTTTTCAATCGTCGGTAATGGACACTGATTTTTTTGGCCGTCGAGAAGCGCCCGGCATGGAGGACTTGTGTATTCCGACGGTTTCACCACATTGTCGCCATATACTACGATGTCGATGTCTACGGCCACGGATTGCGGGTTGGCGCGGTCGCGTCCGAGATCTGTCTCAATCTGTCGGAGCGTTTCTTTCAGTGAGGATAGCCCGTGGGTGGTGGTGCCGGTCAGCAGACGGTTGAGATAGTCGGGACCCTTCCCTGTGAAATCGGGATTGTCGAGGTCGTCGGACAGAGCGGTGATGTCGACATACCGTCTCAGAGCTTCCGAGGCTTTGTCGAGATATGCTTTCCGGTCGCCGGTGTTGCTGCCGAGCATTATGATTACATTGTTGCGGCTATGTGTCATCAGATGTCGTGTTGTGGTATGCCTTTCATTGAAAGCGATATGCGTTTGCGGCGCTTGTCGACCTCTATCACCTTGACGCGTACATGCTGGTATAGGGTCAGGGCCTCTGACGGATGCTTTATGAATTTGTCGGAAATCTGCGACAGATGGAGCAGGCCGCTCTCATGCACGCCAAGGTCGACAAACGCACCGAAATCGGTGATGTTGTTGACAATGCCCGGAAGCTCCATGCCCGGCAGGAGATCGTCGATCGACGCTATGCTTTCGTCGAAAGAGAATGCTTTTGCGCGGGTGCGCGGGTCGCGTCCCGGTTTTTCGAGTTCGGCCACAATGTCGTTGAGCGTAGGGAGTCCGACAGTGTCGGTCACATAGCGGTTTAGGTCAAGCGCCTTCACCAGGTCGGGGCGTTTCACCAGATTGGCGATATCTACGCCGGCGTCGGCAGCCATCGCCTTGACTATCGGGTAGCTTTCGGGGTGCACAGCGGTGTTGTCGAGCGGATTGCTGCCGCCGGGTATGCGCAGAAATCCGGCTGCCTGCTGGAATGCCTTGGCTCCGAGCCGCGGCACCTTGAGGATGTCCTCGCGGCGGTTGAAGTCACCGTTGGCAGCGCGGTAGTCCACGATGTTGGCAGCCATCGCCGCTCCGATGCCCGACACATATTGCAGCAGCTGCACTGAGGCGGTGTTGAGGTCGACACCGACAGTGTTGACGCATGCCTCAACAGTGGTGTCAAGCGACTCTTTGAGCTTTTTCTGGTCGACGTCATGCTGATATTGTCCGACTCCGATCGATTTGGGGTCGATTTTGACGAGCTCGGCAAGAGGGTCCATAAGGCGTCGCCCGATTGAAACGGCGCCGCGCACCGTTACGTCATATTCCGGAAATTCATCACGCGCGATCTTTGATGCCGAGTAGACCGATGCGCCCCCCTCGTTGACCACGAATACCTCCACGTGACGTGGAAACGCAATCGATTTCAGGAAACGTTCGGTCTCGCGCGATGCGGTGCCGTTGCCGAGCGATATCGCTTCGATGTTGTAGGCCTCGACGAGATTTGCAATCTTGCGTGCCGCGCCCTTGATATCGAGTTTCGGGGCGGTGGGATAGATGACATCGTTGTGGAGCAGTCCGCCGTTGGCGTCAAGACACACGACCTTGCAGCCGGTGCGGAAGCCCGGGTCGATGGCAAGTATCCGCTTGCTCCCGAGCGGCGAGGCCAGAAGCATCTGGCGCAGATTTGACGCGAAGTTGCGTATGGCGGCTTCATCGGCTTTCTCTTTGGCCTGTGCCATCACCTCGTTTTCGATTGACGGGCGCAGCAGACGGTCGTAGCCGTCGATGACAGCCCCTGTGATGAAGTCGGTCACTTCTTTGTTGGCATCGCGCCGGAGTATGCGCCGCAGGATGGTGTTGAGCAGGCGCTCGTCGTCTACGACAATCTTCATCTTCAGCAATCCCTCGTTGATGCCGCGCATGATGGCGAGAGTCTGGTGTGACGAAAGCCGTGACAGCCGGCCGGAGAAACGGTCGTAGTTCTGATATTTGTCGGCGGCCTCTCCTTTTCCTTTGGGGATTACCACATTTACCTCGGCATATTTCTCGAGCACGTTTCTTGTGGCGCGTCTGTTGTCGGGCAGGTCGCTGACACGTTCGGCGATTATGTCGGCGGCTCCTGCCATGGCTTCCTCAAGACTCATCTCCTTGAGTATCGCCGCCGGGGTGCCGGTGGCAAAAGAGAAGTCACGCTGTGAGGCAAGCACTGCGTCGGCGAGCGGTTCGAGCCCTTTCTCGCGGGCTGCCTGGGCTCTTGTGCGCCGGCGAGGCTTGTACGGGGCGAATATATCTTCGATTTCAGTCAGAGTAAACGAGTCATCGATGTTGCGGCGCATCTCGTCAGTCAGCGCTCCGGCGGCCTCGATTGTGGTAATCACATATTGCTTGCGCGCCACGATTTCGTCATATTTCTTTGAGAGGTTCTCGATGTCGAATATCGTGACTTCATCCAGCCCTCCGGTCATTTCCTTGCGGTAACGGCTGATGAACGGAATTGTCGCGCCTGCGTCGAGAAGGTCGACGGTCGCTTCTATCATGTTTACGGCTATTGAAAGCGAGCGGGAGATGTATTCGGCTTTTGTCATGGCAGATCGGGCAGATGTATTTTTAATGTTTTTTGTGAAGCGTGATGAGGGTTATTTCAGGTGTGGCGCCTATGCGCATCGGGGTGCCGACAGTGCCGGTGCCGATATTCACATAGAGCTGATGGCGGCCGGGGCTGTCATCATAGAGGCCTCCCCATTCAGGATGGAACAATGACGCCGGCGACCAGCCGAGAATGCAGGTCTGCATGGCGTGGGTGTGTCCCGAGAGAGTCAGTGCGATGTTTTTGTTGTCGTGGTGTGCAATGTCATTGTGCCAGTGCGACGGGTCGTGTGACAGCAATATCTTGGTGTTGTCATCGTCAAGCGCCGGATAGGCTATGTCAAGATTGCCGTAGGCAGGAAACGGGGGCTCGCCGATATTCTCGACACCTATCACTATGATTGAGTCGTTGCCGCGGTAGATGGTGCGGTAGTCGTCAAGGATGAGATCGAATGATGTCAGGCTGTAGAAGTTGATGAGCCGGGCGCGGTCGTTCTCACGGGCACGGGCGTCGTCGGTATAGTAGTAGTCGGCATAGTCGTGGTTGCCGAGTATGGCGAATTGTCCGTCGCGCCCTCTGACTTGCGACAGAGCATCGGTAAAAGGCCGTATTTCATCGGCATGGCGGTTGACGATGTCGCCTGTAAACACCACCATGTCGGCATCAAGGCTGTTGACTTCGTCGACTACTTTTCTTACAAAGCTGTCGTCGTTGCCGTAGCTGCCAACGTGCATGTCGGAAATCTGGGCTATGCGGTAGCCGTCGAAGGCCTCCGGCAGATTGTCGATATCGACATCCACCTCTTTTACTTGCAATGATATGCGGGTGACAAAGGCACCCCACACTATCATGCCGAATGAAAGCGCCGCCAGTGCACAGCCTGCCACTGACACCGCACGGCAGCGCCGCTTCCCGAACAGTTCGGGTATGCGCGCGCACAAATCGACAATGGTGAATATATATCGCGGAGCAAGCAGAGCGACAAACGCAAGCAGAGCCCAGCAGAAGAAGCAGAACATGCCGTCGGAAAGATCAGACGGCGGCATGACGGCGAGTATCACGAACAGTGCCAGCGACACTCCGCACAATGCATAATACGCCTTCAGCGGCCATCGCAATCTGATGCGTTGCCTTATCGCCCTGACTATATATAAGTCGACGGCGATATTTGCTATGAGCAAAACTATTAAACCTGCGATATTTATTCTCATAACCCGATTGTGGCTTTGAAAATTATGACAAGAAGGTGTTGCATAACTTCATATTGTAGGGACGCACGGCTCGTGCGTCCGTTGGTAGAGTTTGATAATCAAATTGTTGACGGACGCACGAGCCGTGCGTCCCTACTTTTTTTGAGGCATTTCCCCGAGTTATGCAACACCCCCCCCTTGCGTATCCGTTAGTTTTCTTCCGCCTTCAGTTTGTTTATTAGCGGATTGGCATACATCGTCACCATCATTTGGCGCATATACCGGCGGTCGTCGTCTGATATGTCGTGCAGCCGCACCTTTTCCAGCTGTCCGTCAAGATATTTGTCGAACGCCTCGATATCGGCCGCGGTATATTTGTCGGCGAAACGTTCTGTCGAGTTGATACGGTCGTAACATATATAGTTGACCGGGAATATGTGGTAGCCGCGGTGTATGCACAGGTCGATATGATTGCGCACGGCGTTGAAAATCTCGTTTTTGTCGGTAATGCCGCGCAGCCCTTCAAGCATGCCGTTGATTGACGGCGATATCTGGTAGTGGATGCGTCCCTTGAAGCCGAGAAGGCCGGTCTCCATGCTGAGAAGGTCGTCGTTCTGGCTTTTTACATAGTCGGGATTGTTGCGCTTGCATAGAAACTCGGTAGCTTTCAGATAGTCGTTGGGGTCGTATTCGTAGGATATCGTAGTGGGGCAGATGTTGAGCGTGAGAAGCGCGTCGACAACAGAGTCGCCTCCGGCAAGCGCCAGCATCTTGATGACCGATTCCTGAGTGCGGTCGTTGGAGTCTTTGGCGCGTCCCTCGCGTTGCGCTATCCATACCGATTCATGCTTGTCGGTGTGGCAGTAGCGTATATATGCCGAGAGCTGTTTGGCAGCCTCGAAAGCCTTGAGCATGCGCAGGTTGCGCTTCACTATAAAGCCTTTGTTGAGCTTTACGAGCCGCTCTATCCAGTCGTAGATGAGCAGGTTGTCGCCCAATGCTATCTCGCCGGTGCGGCAGCCGTTGCGCAACAGGCACAGGTTGAGAAACGACGCGTCGAGCACAATGTCGCGGTGGTTGGAGATATACGTGACCGAGTTTTCGCGGTGGCTTGCGTCAAGACCGTCCATCGTGATGCCCGAAGTGGTTTTCTGCGCGAGCATCTCGAGAAACGGCACCATGATGTTGCGCTGAAACGCATCTTTGGTGTCGATAGTGAGCAGCTGCCTTACGAACGACGGATAGTCGACCATCGGAAGCACATATTTCACGGCGTGTTCAAAACCCGGTTCTTCGACCAGCGACGCCATCTTTTCCTTGAACTCCGAGTCATCAAACGGAGCTATATCTTTAAATTCTTCTTTTGTCATTTTATGCTATTGTCAGTCTCTTATGGAGAGAGAAACATATTGGCTTGGCAACAGGAGCGGCGGCGCAAAGCCGGCATCCTGCATTTGCAACCGCAAAGGTAACTTTTTTAATTAACAAAATATGAATTTTAAAATTAGTTAACGAAGCAACGGCGATAATTGCACACTTGCCTGTGTTTTTCACGCAAGTGTGCAATCGTTGTTGTGGTGTCGGCGTAGCGTGGTGGGGACTATTTGCCGGCGTATGAAAGCACGATGGGACTCTCTATGTCGACGCCGTATTGTCGGGCGCGTGCCAGAATGGCGCGTGCGAGTTTCGGTTTAAGCTCTTCCGGGCAATATCTGAAATAAGCCTCGGCCGCTCTCACATGTGCGGCGTCGGGCATCGGGTATTCACGACGTTCGGGAAGTCCGAACACACTGTCGGGAAGCTCCTTCTTTTCTTCGTAGCTAAGTCTGTCTGACATAATTTCAGTATTTGATGCGTTGTATTACATTATTAAATAAAACATCACTTGTCGGCTGAAAGTTTTTTTGTAACTTTACATCTGATTAAACAAGGATTGAAAAAAGCTATAAAAATGAATTACGATATGCCTTCCGACCCGGTGATGCTGTTGAGCTTCGTCAACATGAAACTCCGGGATTTCTACCCCTCGCTCGAAGCGTTGTGCGATGACCTCGGCGTGGATGCCGGCGAGCTTCAGACACGGCTCGCCACGATTGACTGTCATTACGACGCCGCTCTCAACAAATTCATTTAAGACGGAGCACTCAACTGACTGATGGAAGATTATCTGAGCAAACTCAACGAGCCGCAGCGGCAGGCTGTGGAATATCTTGACGGACCGCTGCTCGTCATAGCTGGTGCGGGGTCGGGCAAGACGCGTGTGCTTACCTATAAAATCGTGCATCTGCTGACGAAGGGATATGAGCCTTACCGCATAATGGCGCTGACATTCACCAACAAGGCTGCCAGAGAGATGCGTGAGCGTATTCACAGCCTTGTCGGCGGCGACATCGCGTCGAAACTGTGGATGGGCACATTCCACTCCATTTTCTCCCGCATATTGCGGCGGCATGCCTCTCTGATAGGATTTAAAAGCGACTTCACGATATATGATTCATCAGACTCAAAGTCGCTGATTAAGTCGATAATAAAAGATATGCAGCTCGACGACAAGGTGTATAAGCCCAATGTGGTGCAGTCGGCCATATCTATGGCGAAGAATGCGCTTCTCTCCCCCGAGGCCTACGAGTCAAACCGGGAGCTTATGGAGGCTGACCGCAGGGCGCGCCGTCCGATGATTTCGGCTATATACCGCGCATATAAAAGCCGCTGTAAGCTTGCTTCGGCGATGGATTTCGACGACCTGCTTTACTATACCAATGTGCTGCTGCGCGACAATCCCGATGTATGCAACCATTACCGCGAGTTTTTCCGATATATACTTGTCGACGAGTATCAGGACACCAACTTCGCGCAGCATCTGATAGTGTCGCGTCTGACATCTGACGCCGACAATCTATGTGTGGTCGGTGACGACGCCCAGAGCATATACTCGTTCCGCGGAGCCAATATCAGAAACATACTCAACCTGCGGAATGCCTATCCCAATCTCGCCACATTCAAACTCGAGCAGAACTACCGCTCCACGCAGACCATAATAAATGCCGCCAACACGCTGATTGCAAAAAACCGCAACCAGATACCGAAACAGGTATTTTCTAAAAACGCTGTCGGACAGCGCATCGACGTGGTGAAATGCTACAGCGACTATGAGGAGAGCTTCATGGTGGCGACGCATATCGCCGGCCTCAAGCGCGAGGAGCCTGAAGATTACGACGAATATGCAGTGCTTTACCGCACCAATGCGCAGTCGCGCATACTCGAGGAGTCGCTGCGTAAACGCAATATCCCTTACCGAATATACGGCGGCCTGTCGTTCTACCAGCGCAAGGAGGTGAAAGATGCCATTGCCTATTTCCGTCTCGCTGTAAACCCTGACGACGACGAGGCTCTGAAGCGTGTCATAAACTATCCGGCGCGTGGCATCGGCGACACCACTCTCAACAAATTGATTCGTGCGGCTCACGACGGCGAGAAAAGTATATGGAGCGTGATTGCGACTATCGATGAGGAGACTCTCGGCATGAATGCCGGCACACGCCGTAAGCTCAATGATTTCCGGCAGCTGATACAGTCGTTTGTCGATGCAAATGCCGAAGGTCTTGATGTTGACAGTCTTGCGGTAAAGATAATACGCGACACCAGACTGCTGTCATCGCTGATTACCGACCATACGCCCGAGAGCATATCAAAGCAGGAAAACCTGCAGGAGCTGCTCAACGGTGTGACCGAGTTCGCTGCCACGCAGCGCGAGCAGGAGGGGAACGACAATCCCACGATTTCCGAATATCTGTCGCAGGTGTCACTGCTAACCGACCAGGACACCGATAAAGATGACACGAAGCGCGTCACCCTTATGACTGTGCATGCGGCCAAGGGGCTGGAATTCGCCAATGTCTTTATCGTGGGGCTTGAAGAGGAACTGTTCCCGTCGGCAATGGCGTCAGGCTCGCCCGCTGAAATCGAGGAGGAGCGCCGTCTGCTGTATGTCGCTATAACAAGGGCAAAGAAATATTGCATGATGAGCTATGCGTCGAGCCGTTTCCGCAACGGGCAGACGGCCACATGCTCCCCCTCACGATTTCTGCGTGATATAGAGAGCTGTTATCTGTGTGTCAAAAACGGCAACTCGCTCGGCGGCGGTCAGTCGTTTGACCCGGTCGGGAAATATCACGACTCGTTTCATTCCGTGCCGTATACCGCCAACAAGTCAGCGCCGTCATCGTCTGACCGTTACAGAGGCAAATATTTTGCTTCCGACGCGCGCCGTGTGTCAGGCGCCGGGGCGGGAACTTCCGAGCCGGCGGCGACAGCAGCAGGCACGTTCGGTCTGCACACGGAGGCAGAGCTTTCCATCGGCATGAAAATCGAGCACGAGCGCTTCGGAATCGGCACAATCGAGGAAATCGATGCCCCGAGTCCCGACAAGGCGCGCATAATAGTGAAATTCTCAAATCTCGAGATAAAAACGCTTCTTCTGAGATTTGCAAGATTTAAAATTACAGAATAATCAATTATATATACAAGTTAAGGAAATGAATTCCGACATATCATCGCTTCCGACACCGTTTTATATCGTCTACGAGGACAAAATACGCCGCAATCTTGATTTGATTGACCGCGTGCGCCGCATGACAGGGGCTGAAATCATCATGGCGTTCAAGGCCAATGCGCTGTGGCGCACTTTCGGCATATTCCGCGAGTATGGTTTCAAGAGCACCGCCAGCTCCGTCAATGAAATGCGCCTGGGCAACGACGAGCTGTGCCACCGCGTGCATGCCTATTGTCCGGCATATACTCCAGAGACTATCAAGGAGTATATCAGCGGCAGCTCGCATATAACATTCAATTCCGTCGACCAGTATATGCGTTTCAAAGGAAATATCACACGTCACAATGCATCAGGAGCGCATCATGTGTCGCCCGGATTGCGTGTCAATCCGCAGTGCTCGGTGATAGAGACAGATATATATAATCCGGCACTTCCCGGCTCGCGCTTCGGCGTTACGGCCGAAATGCTCGGCGGAAAGCTTCCCGAAGGCATCGAAGGACTGCACTTTCATCAGCTCTGCGAATCGTCGTCATACGATCTTGAAAAGGTGCTCGATGCGTTTGAGCAACAGTTCGGCGATATGCTCGACAAAGTGAAATGGGTGAATATGGGTGGCGGACACCTGATGACCCGGGAGGGATATGACGTGGACCATTTGATATCGCTGCTCAACGATTTCAAGGCGCGGCATCCGCATCTGCAGGTGATACTCGAGCCGGGCAGCGCATTCACATGGCGCACGGGCGACCTGATTACCTCTGTTGTCGACGTGGTGGAAAACCAGGGTGTAAAGACTGCCATCATCGACGCCTCGTTTGCCTGCCACATGCCCGACACGCTCGAGATGCCCTACAAGCCGATTATCACGGAGAGTGTGGAGCCGCAGGAAGGGAAAGAGCTGCCGACCTACCGCCTCGGTGGCAATTCATGCCTGAGCGGAGACTATGTGGGCGACTGGACTTTCGAGGCTCCGCTGAAAGCCGGCGACCGGCTGACGCTTGAGGATATGAACCATTACACCACCGTAAAGACTACGATGTTCAACGGCCTGCAGCATCCCGATATCGTGTTTGCCCGCAGCAACGGCGCGCTTGAATATCTGCGCCGCTTCACCTACGAAGACTACCGCAACCGCATGAGTTGACACCCTATTAAAAATAAACTTTAAACAGACTGCTATGCCACGATTTTCGATTATAATACCGGTGTATAACCGCCCGGGCGAGATTGCCGACCTGCTCGAGAGTCTTGCTGCCCAGACAGTGAAAAATTTCGAGGTTGTAATAACCGAGGACGGCTCCACGATACCGTGCCGCGATGTGTGCGACCGATATGCCGGAAAAATCGACATCAGATATTATGTGCAGGATAATATCGGGCGATCGCCGGCGCGTAACAATTCGATGGAAAAGGCCACAGGCGATTACTTCGTGTTTTTCGACTCCGACTGTGTTATTCCGCCGGATTATTTCGCCACGCTCGCGCAAGAGCTTGATGCCGCTCCGCTCGACTGCTTCGGCGGACCCGATGCCGCCCACGACTCATTTTCCGACATGCAGAAGGCCATCAACTTTGCCATGACATCGTTTCTTACAACAGGCGGCATACGCGGCGGAAAGGCAAGTCTGGAAAAATTCACTCCGCGCACTTTCAATATGGGTTTCTCCCGCAAGGTCTATGAGAAGGTCGGCGGCTTCAGGGAGATGTTTTCGGAAGATATCGACATGAGCAAGCGCATAGAGGCTGCGGGATTTACCACCGGACTGATACGCAGCTGTCCGGTCTATCACAAGCGTCGTCTGAGCTTCCGCAAGTTTTTCAGGCAGGTGCATGTGTTCGGCATGTCGCGCATCACGCTGAAACTGCTCTATCCCGGTTCGCTCAAGCCGGTGCATGCGTTGCCGGCATGTTTTGTCATAGGGTTGGTCGCGCTCATCGTGGCGGGAATATTTGTGTCACCATGGTTTCTGGCGCCGATAGGGGTGTATGCAGTAGCTCTGTTTGTGTCGGCGTTGCTGTCGACCCGCAGCCTGAAAGTGGCATTGATGGCTGTGCCGGCTGCGTTCATACAGCTCACAGGCTACGGCACAGGATTTATAAAAGCCTTTTTCACCAAGATAATATTGGGCAAGGGGCGTGATATCGAAGAGGAAATAGCTGTCCGCAAGGGCAAATAAATTTACGGATTATGAAAGAGTATGACTCCCCGCAGCAGTCAGCCGAAAGCTGTCGTGTAGCCGACCTCGATGTTGCTGACAAACCGCGTGAGAAAGCGTTGCGACACGGCATCGCCGCGCTGTCTAACGCCGAACTGCTGGCGATAGTGTTCGGAAGCGGACTGCCCGGACGTTCGGTTGTCGATCTGAGCCGCGACATACTGCGCGACAATGACAACCGCCTGTCGCGGCTTGCACGAATGTCGATGCATGAGGTCGTGAAGAAATATAAAGGCATAGGCGACGCAAAGGCGATATCGCTGGCTGCGGCTTTCGAACTCGGAGCCCGCTGCGCACTCGACATGAAGGAACTCGACCCGCAGGTGAAGGGGAGTGATACCGTATATGAACGGTTGCGCGGCCAGATGGCGCTGCTCAATTATGAGGAATTCAGAGTGGTGCATCTCAACCGGGCCAACCGCATAATATTCGAGGAGACAATATCGCGCGGCGGCACGGCAAGCACTCTGGTCGATGTGAAGCTTGTGATGAAGAGCGCTGTCGACAAACTGTCGTCGGCTCTTATCTTTGTCCACAACCATCCGTCAGGCAATCTCAATCCGTCGCAGGCCGACGACAAACTCACACGGCAGTTGCAGCAGGCCGCACAGCTGCTTGACATACGCGTGCTCGACCATATAATAATTACCTCGCAGGGATATTACTCCTATAATGACAACGGACGATTGTAAAAATTATAAAAGATGAAAACCATAAAGGAATATTCAGGAATAATCAATGCTGCGATTGCCGCCATGACTTACGATGGTCCGGCATCGCTTTTCGACCCTATACGCTACACGATGGAAGGTGAGGGGAAACGGTTGCGTCCGGTGCTCACCCTGGCTGTGGCCGATGCTCTGCAAGCCGATGTTGAAAAGGCTGTGCGTCCGGCTCTTGGTGTCGAGCTCTATCACAATTTCACTCTGCTGCATGATGACATAATGGATAACTCGCCCACGCGCCGCGGCCGGCAGGCCGTATGGAAAAAATGGTCGGAAGCGCAGGCTATTCTGTCGGGCGACACGATGCTGTCGGTGGCGATGTCGTGCATGGTGTCAAGCGGCTATGCCGACTCTCAGCGTCTGGCAATGATCGACTGCTTCAACACTACGGCGCTGGCTGTTGACCGCGGACAGCAATATGATATGGATTTCGAGCGGCGCGGTGATGTCACCCTCGACGAATATATCGACATGATATCACTGAAGACCGGCGAACTGCTCGCCGGAGCCTGCTGCATAGGCGCCATCTGCGGCAATGCGGCGGCTTCTGCCCTGAAGGCTTTCCGCGAGTATGGCATAAGCCTCGGCATCGCTTTCCAGATACAGGATGACATACTTGATGTATATGGAGATGAGGCCACGCTCGGCAAACCTATCGGTGGCGACATTCTTAACGACAAGCATACATGGCTTCATATCTGCGCTATGGCCGAGGCTCACGACGAGATGTCGGAGATATATGACCGCAAGGCGGCCGGTGCGGAGAAAATCGATGCCGTTCGCGGTGTGTATGACCGTCTTGGCCTTCGTGACAAAGGGGAGCGCGAGGTCGAACGTTATCTGGAATGTGCCGTGCAGGCATTGAACGGAGCGGGTCTGTCAGCCGACGCACGTCAGTTTTTTGTCGATTTCGCACATTCGCTTATCGGAAGAAAAAAATAACCGTAAGTAAATTATGATTGATACTCACACACATCTCTATCTTGATGAGTTCGCCCCCGACAACGGGGCGGCTGTCGAACGTGCCATAGCCGCCGGAGTGGAGACTATGATATTGCCAAATGTCGACCGCTCCACGCTCGAGCCGATGCGCAGGCTGCACGGGCTTTATCCGCAGAACACTTTCATGGCTATCGGCCATCATCCTACGGAAGTCGGCGCGGAAAGCGCCGAAGCACAGCTCGGATATGTGTATGACGAACTTTCACAGCATGCCGGTGATTATGTGGCGATAGGGGAGATAGGTATCGACCTTTACTGGGACCGGCAGTATCGTGAGCGGCAGATGGAGGTGTTCGGCCTGCAGATGGCTCTGGCCGCCGGGCGCGGCCTCCCTGTGATCATACATTGCCGCGAAGGTCTGGATGAGGTGCTTGAAGTGATCGATTCACTTGAAAAGGTGCCGGAAGGTGTGTTTCACAGTTTCGGCGGCTCGGCGGCTGATGTGGAGCGAATACGCCGGCGCGGTGATTTCTATTTGGGCATCAACGGCATAGTGACATTCAAAAATTCCGGTCTGCGCGACGTGCTTCCGGCCATAGGCATTGAGCGAATACTGCTGGAGACCGACTCTCCTTATCTTGCTCCCGTGCCTAAGCGCGGCAAGCGCAACGAGAGCGCCTACCTGATACATACGGCGGGATATGTGGCCGATACGTTAGGTCTGCCGGTGACCGTTGTCGACGAGGTCACCTCGGCGTCGGCCCGGCGTCTTTTCGGAATATAAAGGTGTGGCAAACGGCCGGCCGATTATTTCAGACGGAACATATAGCCGAGTGTCACAAGTATCGATGTGCCGCGCGATGCGCTGAATGTGTCTTTTTTGCTTGATGGATAAATGTTGCCAAGACCGAAATAATAGCGGGCCTCGAGCATGAATGCGTGACGGCGCTTTATGACAAATTCGCAGCCTGCGCCGGCTGTGATGCCGTAGTCGAATTTGTTTTTTATATCCATCGACATCTGCTCGGTCGAGCGGTTGGCGATGGGAAATCCCGGCACCTGGTCGGGATGCGCATAGTCGAAGTCGGCAGTGATGTTGTCGCCGACCATATATCCCACCACCGGACCGAGATTGACAAATCCCTTGAATTTTGACGACCCGAAGAATATA
Source organism: uncultured Muribaculaceae bacterium (assembly GCA_947174275.1). GTDB lineage: Bacteria > Bacteroidota > Bacteroidia > Bacteroidales > Muribaculaceae > JAGBWK01. Next base: position 22,362 of record CAMWIJ010000013.1, on the reverse strand, counting down.
TGGGTCAGTATGGGCACTTCAAGATATGTCAGTTTGCGCGAATAGCTGAATGGCGCTTCCTCGAAATCTTCTTTCCAGCCCCGTTGGCTGACGTTGAATTCGGCGATAAGTCCCACGTGGCGCTCTTCGGCATATCTGAATGACACGCCGGCCGTCATGCCCTGCGTCATCGATTGTCTGACGGAAGGGGAGAACGACATTTCCGACATGGTGATTCCGGCGTGTCCGCCGACCCACACGTGGGGTATGTAATGGGTCTGGGCCTTGACCGACAGGATGCCGGTGATTGCGGTCAGCAGTAATAATATACGACGCATCATACAGATTTAGATATTACGGTGCTCGGTAAAGCCTCCGTCCTTGAATTTGATAAGTTCGACCGAAGTGTTGACAAGTCCCTCGCAGTTGCTGTCGGAGAAAATGAAATCGGTCTGCAGTCCTTCTACGGGGGCTACTTCTGAATGGAAGTCTCCGTTGTTGGCACGCATTGACTTGATGATGAAGTTGGCGACGTCATAGCCCATGATTGCCTGTGAAGGCACTGCCGAATTCATGTCGCGGCCGTAGGCCTGCCTGTATGTGTCGGCGAAGCGTTTGGCCGGATAATAGGTGTCGTCATAATAGAAACGGGAGTAGATTACGGCATTTAACGCTCCGAGATTTTCCTTGCGCTCTCCGCGGAAAGTGAGCCATTCGGGATATCCGAATATTGTCAGAGCGGTCTCTGAGCCAAGCGACTCCTTGAAACGTTTTGCTCCGGGTGCAATCTTGTTGAACTCGGCGGCCGAGCTCGAAAGAGGCACTATCACGTATGAACTTCCGGTGTCGTAACCTGCAAAATCTTCATCATTCAGAGTCGTCTCGAAGGTTATTTCCTTGAAAGCAATTCCTCTGTCAGACAGTTGCGATTTGAGCATCGAGGTGAATTCCTCTTTGTCGGCAGTGGCTCCGATGCGCTGCACAAATACGGGGATACGTCCGTCCATCTCGTTGATGAACGCATCGATGGCGCGCTGATACATCATCGTGTGGGGAATGTTGGCCTGAAGCACATTGGAATTTGTCTGCCATGAATTGCTGCGAACGGCAAAAGTGTTGAACACGAACTGGCGGTCGCTGTCAGCCTGTGATATTATATAGTCGAGTTCGGCAGCCGATGCGGGAGCCACAAACATGTCGACCTGTGCCATCTCGTCGCGGGCCATAAGCTCTTTGACGGTGTCGAGATTGCCGCGGGTGTCGTAGGCGTGTATGTTGACATGGCGTCCGGAGTTGCTGAGGTTTTTGGCTGCAAGCAGAAATCCGCGGTAAAATTCGGTGAAGTTTTCAGCGTCTTTGCCTATTTTTTCTTCATCAAGCAGAAATGGCAGCATTACTGCGATATTATAGGGTGTGTCGGTTACATCCGCGATATCGGCCGCGGGCACCGGATTATGTGACGCGATGTCAGCGGTTGCTTCATCGCTGTTTTCTGCGATATCTGTAGTTGCCGGAACTGACACGGACTCGCTTGCCGCATGCTGCGGGGCTTCGGCTTGAGTCACGTGGGGTGTGGCGTGTGGTTCGGCAGTGCCTTCGGGAATGTTTATCAAAGTGCCTTCCGAATAATTGTAGGCGTCAAGCTCGGGATTGGCGGCCAGAAGCTGCTCCACGGTTATGCCGTTGTTGACGGCTATGCGGTAAAGGGTCTCGCCCTGCGATATGGTGTGCGTGCCTCCGGTATGGCTGACGGCTGCCACGGGCTGTGGCGTTTCGGCATTTTCCTGCATGATGACGAGCCGGTCGCCCGATTTGATTCCATCGCGGGCCGAGGGGTTGAGCGCTATGAGCCGGTCGACGCTTATGCCGTATTTTTTTGCAACGCCGTAGAGGGTCTCTCCCTTCTTTACGTCGTGCGTTGTGGTGACATGGTCGCCGTCGGCGATGGCAGATAATCCGGATTCCACCGGAAAATACAGGCGGGTATAAGCTTTCAGGCCGCCGTCGACGCCGGGATTGTAGCTGATGATTTCCTCACGTGATATGCCGAGACGCTGAGAGAGGGAAAAAAGCGTTTCCTTGGGTTGTACGTCATAATAATAGTAGTCTTTGCCGTTTACAGTGGTCACAGGCAGGTCGATGGCAGAGGCGGGCATTGCGGCCGCCATTGTCAAAACCGCTGACACCAGGCCTCTTTTTATGAAATGTATCAGTGTCATATATTCTGATGTTGAAGTATACAAACGTAATGACAAAGTTAATGATTTTTTTATTAACTTTGTGACATGAAGAAGCAAAAACATGATAAATTCGCCTATAGGCCAAATATATTGACTACATTATGACAGAAGCACAGAAAATGGCAATTATTGAAAGTGGGAAAAATTATTTCAGAACATCAATAATACCCAATCACATAAAGAATCTTCAAAAATTAAAATTAAAGGATTTTGATATAAATCCCTTTTTGATTAATTATCTTGCGGCGTTTTTATGTGGTGATACTACGCCGGAGTCAATGGCTAAGGCTTTGGTCTATCCACGAATTCTGGGTACGAGTGTAAATACAAGTTTCGGACAGAATATACAGATCTTCATATCTCAACTTGCACAAGTGGCCGGTTGTGCCTCAGGTATTGATGGCGTCGATATAGAATTTATAGATGCAATTGACGGTAGAAAAAAATATTGCCAATGTAAAGCCGGCCCGCAAACAATCAATAAGGATGATGTCGATACGATTTTAGGCCATTTTAAACGTCTTATTGGAAAGGCTCGTCTCGACAGAATCCCATTGCAATTAGACGATATGATTGTCGGAGTGCTGTATGGCGAGCGTATTTCTGCCAATTATAAGACGATTTCTACGACATATCCTGTATATTGCGGGGCTGAATTCTGGGAACATCTGACAGGAGACAGAACTTTTTATTATCAATTGGCCAAAGCATTTGGTGAGGTTGTTGAGGAAGATGGAATAAATGGCAGTTATCTCATCAGACAAAAGGTTGCAGAGATTGCAGAAGAAATTATACAAAAAGGCGGATTATAATTATGCAGTTCATATCACTGAATAACTTTGCGGCTTTGGTCGGCACCTCTAATGCTACGGTTCAAAAATGGGCTGACAATGGTATTTATCCATTACGTATTGAAAACGGGATGAAAGGCTTTTATCTGGAAGAATTAGAGTCCGTCCCCGAAGTAAAAGAGATTCTGCATGGCGATTGGGATGCCGAATATGATGTAGTCCCATTGCGCCAATTTACTTCTGTGGAACTCTTTGCAGGAGGCGGAGGGCTTGCTCTTGGTATGTCATTGGCCGGATTTAAACATGTGCTGCTTAATGAATTTGATAAATATGCCTGCAATACGTTACGTCTGAATCGTCCTCAATGGACTGTTATAGAGGGAGATGTGTGTGATGTTGACTTTTCGCCTTTACGTGATAAAGTAGATTTCTTGTCTGGCGGATTTCCCTGTCAGGCATTCTCCTATGCCGGTAAGCAAGGCGGATTTAATGACACTCGAGGAACACTCTTTTTTGAATTAGCCAGAGCGGTAAAAGAAATTCGCCCGAAAGTTTTTATGGGAGAGAATGTCAAGGGGTTGATTTCGCATGACAATGGACGTACATTTGCTACTATTAAAAATACGATAGCTGAACTTGGGTATACACTTGTGGAGCCCCGAGTGTTGAAAGCTATAATGTATCAGGTTCCACAAAAGCGGGAGCGTCTTATTTTGATTGCTATAAGAAATGATTTGGCCGATAAGGTTCGTTTTCAATGGCCTTCGCCATACATGCAGGTACTTACTCTTAGAGATGCCTTTTACAAAAGTATCATTTATCCTGTTGATGTTCCGGAATCGGAAGGTGTAAAATATCCATCAAAAAAACAAAAGGTGCTTAGTCTGGTTCCGCAGGGTGGGGACTGGAGGAATCTTCCGGAAGAGGTGGCTAAGGATTATATGGGTGGAAGTTGGTTGTTAGGCGGAGGGAAGACTGGAATGGCACGTCGTCTTTCCCTTGATGAGCCATCTCTGACTCTTACATGTTCGCCGTGTCAGAAGCAGACGGAGCGTTGTCATCCATTGGAAACTCGCCCATTGACAGTAAGAGAATATGCCAGAATACAGACTTTTCCCGATAATTGGCTTTTTGCGGGAACAATGAGTAGCAAATACAAGCAGATAGGTAATGCTGTGCCTGTAAATCTGGCATGGGCGGTAGGCCGTTCGTTAATCAGATTGTTTAATGATATTCAGCAGATTGAACAGTCTGATGTTCAGGATTGTACTGTAGCAGTGTCAGAAATAGTCAGTAAACTGAAAGATAATGTGATAAAAAAAAGGACGGAGGTCAATGCTGAAAAATTAAAACTGAATGGTAAACAAATAAGACAACTTGATCTTTATAATCTGTTTGCCGAGTATCCCGACGGCATAATTCCATGTGTGGCAAATGATATGCAGAATGAAGAATACGGTGTTTCTCAGATAAATGATAATGTCTTGGTTTGCTATGTGAAAAAAAACAATATCCACGAGTTCTTTAATGGAAATGCTACATTATATTATACCGGTAGAAGATTTCCTTCCACTGTTGAACTGAATCGATTGTGTTATTTTGCACCGTATTTGAGCGGATGTGGTGTGCGTGACCTATATAGGATAAAAACAGTTCGTGTCGGAACCAGAAAAGAGGGTCAGAAAAATGAGGAGTCTGCCAATGGTTACAGATTGGTTTTTGAAATAGAGTTTCTAAAATCGTTGTCTGACGAATATAAGAAATTCCCGCTTGAAATATGGCATACTTATACTGATATGAAATTGGATGAATTGTATTCCGCTTTTTAAATCATTTTTATTTGTGACATGAAGAAGCAAAAACGTCGCAATATTGAGTTCAAGACGCCCAAACGGTATCGTCTGTCACTGTTCAACGAGAACAGTCTGAACCGTATATGGACAGTGAAGATGGGGCATAAACGTCTGATACTGCTGATTACGGTGTCGTTGCTGGCGGTGTTCAGCGCCGGGGTGATGCTTATTTCGCTCACGCCGTTGCGTACGTTTCTCCCCGGTTATCTTACCGGCAGCGAGCGGCGTCATCTGCTTCAGGTCGACGCACGAGCCGATTCCCTGGCGCGGCAGCTTGCGATATATGACAGCTATCTGGGCAATGTAAGTGCCATCATGACAGGTGATATCGCTCCCGACAGCATGATGACTGCAGCCGACCGCAGTTCTGTTTCTGACTCGCTTATGGTGGTTTCACTGCCTGATTCGCTTGCACTGACCGGGCGCGGCGTGGCTGAAAGCGAATTTGTCAGAATGTATAGCGAGCGTGAGAATTTCATCCTTGAGGACCGCCAGCCTCTCCTTGCCGAGGCTCCGCTGTTTGTGCCCCCGGTGAAGAATGCGATGGTGACCGCTGGCGATAATCCGGCTGTGCCGCAGATCGAAGTTACGGAAGATGTGGCAGGGGTCTATGCCATCAACCGTGGCACGGTAGTCGACCAGTATCTTGACGGTGACAAAGGTTATGTAGTGATAATACAGCACCCCGACGGCTATCTGTCGCGTTATTCCGGCATAAGCAGGATTTATACCCGCACAGGAGTGGCGATTGATGCCGACTCGCGCATAGGCCAGTATCGCCGTAACGATAAAGTGCCGTTGCGGTTTGAGCTGCGGCGCGACGGTCAGGCGCTCCGTCCGCTCGACTATATTCCGTTCTGATACGATTGTTATCAACCTTATCGCGGGCGGTTTCGCTGAGAGTGTGTTTGACCATAAAAAACGATAAAAAGATAAATTTTTTTATCAGTTTTTATGAAAATATTAAATAATTTATTATTTTTGCACCGTAATACCTCCGAATTACCTATATCTAACAATTGCCCGATAGGCATTTCTAAATCTAACTTGTTTATTATCACTCTTTTATCGGAATTAATCTCATAAAAAATTAAAATCACGAATTGAGACTTTAATGTTGCAACGGCATCTGTCATGCAGCTAAGTCATTTACAATCACTGTTTCTCATTCCCGACAAGTTTGACTATACTTTTATATTCAGGCCTGTCCCGTTGAATAATTGTGACTGTAAATTTTATTATCCGGATTGAAATGAAATAAATTAGGAATAAAGCAACAAAAGTGAATCATAGGTTAGGGATCCGGTGGCTCGTGAGAGTCGTCGGATTTCGTTTTTTAACGGATCTGCAGTAAACCGGTAGAAGTGTTAAAATCAAAAGTTATAGCAACCTTTTCGCATTGATATTTTTAACGCAATTCAACAATATTGTGGCTATGCTTGGGCGTTAGGGATAAAATTGTTATCTTTGTCGGAAATTTTGTCTCGTTTTTCCGATTTTGCCTGGCCGGATGGGCAGGGAAGAGGAGAAATGCGATGACTTTAACCAGATTTGAAAATGAAAAAAACAATTGTAGCCGCTCTTATTGCGGCGGTATGTCCGATGGCTGTTTTGGCCGAGGGATACCAAATCAACACTCTGAGTGCCAAGCAGAATGGTATGGGACATACCGGAACGGCTCTCCATCTCGGCGCCGAAAGCCAGATTTTCAACCCTGCGGGTATGGGCTGGCTCGACAAACCGTTTGAACTGTCGGCAAGCGTGTCTCCGATATTTGCCTACGGCGAGGCTACGCCGAAATCAACCGGCGTCACCTACAAGACCGACAACAAGGCCGCCACTCCGATGAGTGTCAACGTCGGTTTCTCAATCTACGACAACCTGAAGGCCGGTATCGCATTCTATACACCCTACGGATCGTCAATCAACTGGACCGACAACTGGCCCGGAGCCGACCTCAACCAGTCGGTAAGCCTCAAGGTGTTTACAATCCAGCCCACTCTTGCCTGGAAAATAACACCGAAATTAAGTGTCGGCGCGGGTCTTATGGTGACATGGGGCTCGGTTGACCTCAACAAGGGGCTCGTATCGCCTCAGGGATTTGACGCGATGATGCAGCAGCTCGCTCCGGGTTATCCCTCGATTGGAAATACAGTTCCCGCAAGTGTCAACCTCAAGGGGAGCGCCCACCCGCGTCTCGGAGTCAATGTCGGCGTGATGTATGATATCAACGCGCAGTGGACTGTAGGTGCGAATTTCCGTCAGGAGATGATGATGCGTGTCAAAGCCGGCGAAGCCTCCGTGCGCTATGCATCGCGCGAGATTGAAAGCATACTCGAGTCGAAACTCGGTTTGATAAACCACGCCGAGTTTACAGCCAAAATGCCTTGTGCGGCCATATATAACGTCGGTGTCAGCTACAAGCCGATAAAGCCGCTTGTGCTCGCTTTTGACGTGCAATTCACCCAGTGGAGCGCCTACAAACAGCTCGATATCGAATTTCTCAATCCCGATCTTGCCGGCTTCAACCAGAATATTCCCAAGAATTATCATGACTCATGGACATTCCATCTCGGAGCGCAGTACAATCTCACCGACCGCTTCGACCTCCGTGCCGGCCTCATGCTCGACACAAGCCCTGTCGACAAGAATCATTATAATCCGGAAACTCCCGGCATGACTAAAATCGAGCCCTCGGTCGGCTTCTCATTCCGTCCGCTCGACATGATTTCAATCGACCTCGGACTTCTCTACGTTGCAGGTCTCGGTGCCGACAACCGCAGCTGCACCTACAAAGACTTTATCCTCGGCGAACGCAAATTCGAGGCCGACTACAAGGTCTCGGCATTCTGTCCGTCGATAGGCGTGACCCTAAGCCTCTGATAATAAATAATAAATATATAATCATGAAATGCCCCGGCTTTGTCGGGGCATTTCAGTTTCGGCGAAACGGCAAAATATCAAAAAAGCATAAAACGCGGCAAAATTTTTATAATATGAACTTATTGCCGTACATTTGCAATCAGAAAATATACACTAAGATCAGGAATATGAAATTATTTGATGTCTACCCACTCTACGATGTGGAAATCGTTAAAGGTGTCGGCTGCCATACATACGACGCCGACGGACAGGAATATCTCGACCTCTACGGAGGCCATGCCGTAATCTCTATCGGCCATTCCCATCCCCATTATCTCAAGGCGCTCGCTGACCAGGCCTCACGCCTTGTGTTCTATTCCAACTCCGTGCAGAATTCTCTCCAGCACCGTCTCGCCGGGAAGCTTGGCAAGATATCAGGATATGACGACTATCAGCTCTTTCTCATAAACTCCGGTGCCGAAGCCAACGAAAACGCGCTCAAACTCGCGTCGTTCGCCACAGGCCGCAAGCGTGTCATCGCATTCGGCAAGGCTTTCCACGGCCGCACATCAGCCGCCGTAGAGGCCACCGACAATCCCAAGATAGTAGCTCCACTCAACGACAACGGACATGTCACCTTCCTCCCGCTCAACGACATCGAGGCTGTGAAGGCTGAGATTGCCAAAGGTGACGTTGCAGCCGTAATCATCGAGGGGATACAGGGTGTAGGCGGAATACGCATTCCCGACGACAACTTCCTTCAAGAGCTCCGCCGTGTCACGGAAGAAGCCGGCGTTGTCCTCATTCTCGACGAAATACAGTCTGGTTACGGACGTTCAGGACGTTTCTTCGCCCATCAGTGGGCAGGCATACGTCCCGACATGATAACCGTAGCCAAGGGCATTGCTAACGGTTTCCCGATGGGGGCTGTGCTCATCTCCCCGAAATTCGCACCCGTCTACGGTCAGCTCGGTACCACATTCGGCGGCAATCATCTTGCCTGCGCGGCTGCCACTGCCGTAATCGAAGTGATGGAAGAGGAGCATCTCGTTGAAAACGCCGATAATGTGGGCACCTATCTTATGGAGAAGCTGAAGGAGCTGCCCGGCATCAAGGAGGTGCGTGGCCGTGGTCTCATGATCGGTATCGAGATGGACTATCCCGTCAAAGCCCTGCGCCGTAGCCTCATATTCGACCATCACATCTTTACGGGAGCTTCGGGCACAAACATAATCCGTCTCCTTCCGCCGCTTTGTCTCTCCATGAAGCAGGCCGACGAATTTCTTGCGCGCTTCCGTGCCGCCCTCGCTGTATAGCGTAAGATGAGGGTGTTGCAGAACTTCAAGACTCGGACGCACGGCTCGTGTGTCCGAGTCTTGTGTTTGATAATCAATGTGTTGGCGGACGCACGGGCCGTGCGTCCCTACGTTTTGGGGGTATTTTTCTGAGTTATGCTACACCCTCATTTTATTTTACGGCATGTCGGCTTGATGACATGACTATTTGGAATATTGGGAGGATTGGGTTATATTTGTTTTTATAACTCAATCCTTCTTGATTATGTTGCCAAAAATAAAGGTCAATCTGCTGTTGCTGATAGTCATTGCTATTGCATTCGGCATCGGCTGCGGATTTTTCATGCCCGACTGGGCGGCGCGCGTGTTTCTGACATTCAATGCCATATTCGCGCAATTCCTCGGGTTCATGATTCCGCTCATCATACTCGGATTCGTCGCTCCGGCCATAGCACATATAGGGCGCTCGGCCGGACTGATGCTTGTAGTGACGGTCGTTGTGGCTTATCTGTTCACCTCTATGTCCGGATTTTTCGCATTCGGGGTGGGAGAGTGGATATTTCCGTCGCTGGTGGAGCCGCGTCAATTGGTTGACGCGCCGTCGGCCATAGCGTTGACACCATATTTCAACGTTGAGATGCCGCCGCTCATGAGCGTGATGACCGCGCTTGTGTTCGCATTTGTGATGGGTATATGCATGGCCTATCTGACGTCGGGCGCGTTGCGTAAAGGCTTCAACGAGTTCCGCGACTGCGTGCAGCTCACCATCATGAAAGCCATCATACCGTTGCTCCCGATTTATATATTCGGTATCTTCCTCAAAATGACAATGGAAGGGGAGGTGGTGTCGGTGCTCGGTGCGTTTGCCGGCATAATAGGAGTGATTTTTGCAATGCATATTGTTTTGCTGCTGTTCCAGTATGCCGTGGCCGCACTGTTCGCGCGCCGTAACCCGTTTAAAATGTTGCTGACAATGATGCCTGCCTATTTCACCGCCCTCGGCACCCAGTCCTCGGCCGCGACAATACCCGTGACCTTGCGGCAGACCGTCAAAACAGGAGTGAAAGAGGATATCGCAGGTTTTGTAGTGCCATTGTGCGCCACCATCCACATGTCGGGAAGCGCCATGAAGATTGTGGCCTGCGCGCTTGCCGTCATGATAATGGAGGGAATGGCCTGGTCGACAGGCATGTTTGCAGGCTTCATAATGATGCTCGGCATCACAATCGTGGCGGCTCCCGGAGTGCCCGGCGGAGCCATCATGGCATCGCTCGGACTCCTCGCCTCCATTCTCGGCTTCAATGCCGACCAGCAGTCGCTCATGATAGCCCTCTACATAACGATGGACTCTTTCGGCACTGCCTGCAATGTAACCGGCGACGGCGCAATCGCCCAGATAATTCAGGCAATATTCCGCCGTAAAAAGTGAGATAAGCTTCTTTTCCAAGATGTTGAAGATCTCGGTAAAATGGGCTCAAGCCTAAATTGCAGTACATGGCAATATAATAATTACCGGCTTTGTCTTGTGGGCTTTGCAGCACTTCGCAGTGTAGGGACGCACGGCTCGTGCGTCCGAATATCACCCTGATAATCAAGTTATTGACGGACGCACGAGCCGTGCATCCCTACTTTTTGGAGGCAATTCTTTGAGTTCTGCAACATCCTCACAGCAATATTAAATTGAGGCTGTATTATGCACTGCAATTTAGGCTTGAGCCGTAAAATGCCCCATCTGCGGCGATTTGCAAATTAATGCGTCATGCGTGCTTGTCGCAAGCACGCATGACGATGTTGTTTAGTATGAAAAATTATTGAGTGAGGATGTCAAATCAACATCATTATTTTTTAGTTTTGAACATCACCGGAAGGGTGTACCGGCAGTCGACGGCTTCGCCTCCTACAGTGCCGGGAGTCCATTTCTCCGTGAGACCATCTTTGAGAGCGCGCACGGCTTCAGCGTCGAGGGCTTCGTTGCCGGCCGACCGCAAAATCTTGATATCGTCGATAGTGCCTTCTTTTGTTACGGTAAATGTAACTATCACATTTCCCTTGATATCATTTTCGGCCAAATTTTCGGGATACTTGAGCTCGTCCATCAGTGCCTGGAGCATCGCAGCTTCGCCACCGGGATATTGAGGCAATGTTTGGACGGCTTTGTGCGGCTCAGACTTTTTGGCTGCAGTCTCGCCCGATGCTTCTTTCTTAGTGCTGAACATCACCGGGAGGGTGTAGTGGCAGTCGACGGCTTCGCCTCCGACAGTGCCGGGAGTCCATTTCTCCGTGAGACCCTCTTTGAGGGCGCGGACTGCTTCGGCGTCGAGTGCTTCGTTTCCGGCCGAACGCACAATCTTGATGTCGTCGATAGTGCCCTCTTTTGTCACGGTAAATGAAACTACCACGCGTCCCTTGATATCATTTTCGGCCAGATTTTCGGGATATTTGAGCTCGTCCATCAGCGCCTGGAGCATCGCACGTTCGCCTCCGGGATATTGGGGCATTGTTTCAACGGCTTTGCGCGGCTCGGATTTTTTGTCGGCAGCCTCATTGACCGCTGATCCGGAGGGCAATGCGGCATCCTCTTGCGCGGGAGCGTAATTTTCACTAACTTTGTCGTAGCTTACGGCTGCGACATTCTTGATTGTCGACGCTACGGCCGGAAAGTCTGTCATCGCTACCGCGAGCATGGCTGCGGGCAGCAGTGCGGCTGCACAAAGGTGGCGCACTCTACTTGATTTTGATTTCATCATCATGGTTAAACGGTTTTTAAGTTGACTATGATTCAGACTGTTGGCTATGGACTGGAACCCCGGGCCGACAGTCTTTCTTATTAATAACATCTGGTAATCAGAGGCTTTGATGCCCGAACTCAATATGCGGCGGTCAACGTCATATTCATGCACGGCACTCAGCTCGCGGCGCATGAGATACGCCACAGGGTTGAACCAGTTGAATATGATGAACATCTGCGCGAAAATCAGGTCGATGCTGTGTCGGTTGCGTATGTGTGACAGTTCGTGCTCTATTATGAGGCGGTTGTCGGCGTCGGCCGGCGACACCACGAGATAACGTCCCCAGCTGAAGGGCGACACCGTGGTCTCGGCTATGACTATTGTGGCGCCGTCAATTTCACGCTTCTCGCCCCGGCGTATTATGCGGAACATGCGGGCGTAGGAATATACTGTCAGTGCTGCGACTATCGCCATGCCCGCGATATATATAAGAGGTATGGCGTGCCAGATGCCGGTTTCGTTTCCTTCCGGAGCGTCGAGTGCGACGGCCGAAACGGCGCCCAGTGTCACGCCTCCCGTCACGCCTCCCGTCACGGCAGTGCCTGATGACAGAAACAGTCCCGTCACGAAGTCGGCTGCCGGTATGGCAAGAAGCGCTATAGCGTAGCATGACAGGAGCACCACGCGGTTGAAGCGGTAGAATGTCGCGTTGGCCAGCAGGCTCTTGTACACGATGTACTCAAGCACCAGAATTATGGCTACCGACATCGAGTATGCTGTTAATGTTCCCATATCGATTATTTTTTCTCTTTGTTCTGTTCTACAATCTTGATAAGCTCTTTCAGTTCGTCGACCGAGATATCTTCGTCTTTGATAAACGATGACACGATTTTCATATATGAGTTGTCGAAAAACCTGCGGATCACACCTTTCATCGTCGACTTCCGGTAATCCTCGATATCTATGGCCGGAGAGTAGGCCAGCGAATTTCCGACTTTCTCTCTTGTCAGATATCCTTTTTTCTCGAGTATATGCACGTATGTGCTCACGGTATTGAAATGGGGTTGAGGCTCGGGATAGAGTGCTACAACGTCGCGGATAGCGAGTCTGCCGTTTTGCCAGAAGAACGTCATCACCTCTTCCTCTTTTTCTGTAAGTTTCGGTATGGTGCTCATCTCTTTGGTTTTTTATTTTACGTTTGCTTTATCTAACTAAGATTTTAGTTTCTGTGGCAAATATACAACTAAGATTTTAGTTTGCAAGTGAATTTACATTTTTTAACACTAAATTTTTAGTTTGTTGTTGAAAGATAGGAGTTCTGCAACAACCTCAAATATACATAATGATGGTATTCCTTTTGTTCTTGAAACTGCTTAATCTGAATAGGGTGTTGTAAATCGGCGTCCTGCGGAAGCCACTTGGCGTGTGGCGTCTATTCCCCGCACGCCTTACTGCGTTGCGGCGTACGGGGTTACGTGAAAATCGGCGTCCTGCGGAAGCCTCTTTTTCATTGGTGAGTGTCGGCTCTGCACGTTTATGCCGGGTTGAGGGTGCGGGCTTAATCGAAGCTGGAGCTTTTTGGACGCTATCGTCGGGCATGTTGCGTCTTTAAAATGTTTATGTTATATTTGTAGTCTAAATTTTATAATGTGCTTATGTCAGTAAATAAGGTTATTCTTGTCGGAAACGTGGGGCGAAAACCCGAGATAAGGTATGTCGAAAACCGGCCTATCGCGTCTTTCTCGCTGGCTACCAACGAGCCGGCACGACGTTTGCCCGACGGGCGCGAGATACCTCAGCGCACCGAATGGCATGAGATTGTGATGTGGGACGCGGCTGCCGAGACTGCCGAACGCTACATCGACCGTGGCACAAAACTGTATGTCGAAGGCAAGCTGCGCACCCGCCAGTGGCAGGACCGCAACGCTATCACACGTCGTGTCACTGAAATACTCGTCGACAGTTTCGACATACTGTCGCGTCCGGCTCCGGTGCCTGAAAACAAATAGAATTATTCACATTAAAACTTGCAATAGAATATAGCAGATGAAACAAACCGACAAAGGTGGGGGCGCACCGACGAATATTCCCCACAAAAATTTCAAAGCTACGGAAGCAGCTATAGAACGCAACGCCGGAGGCAATGCCGACTATATGGATGCCGACCCGACAGTGCTTCCCGAAAACGCGTTTACCGAACTCGGCAAAGACGAGGAATACCGGCCTATGATGCATCCAGCGCGCGAGTACCGCGAGGTGACACCCTATTCGGTCACTCTCGGCCTTGTGCTGGCGGTGATTTTTTCAGCCGCCGCGGCCTATCTCGGGCTCAAAGTCGGACAGGTGTTTGAGGCCGCAATTCCGATTGCCATCATAGCAGTAGGCCTTTCGGGCGCGCTTAAGAAGAAAAACGCTCTGGGACAGAATGTCATCATACAGTCGATCGGAGCTTGCTCCGGTGTGATTGTGGCGGGAGCGATATTTACCTTGCCGGCTCTCTATATCCTTCAGGCAAAATACCCTGACATCACTGTCGACTTCCTGCAGATTTTTCTCAGCTCGCTCTTCGGCGGTGTGTTAGGCATACTGTTCTTCATCCCGTTCCGTAAATATTTCGTAAAGGATATGCACGGCAAATATCCCTTCCCCGAGGCTACCGCCACAACACAGGTGCTTGCATCGGGTCAGTCGGGAGCAGGCAACGGTCAGGCAAAAGTGCTTGTCATTGCGTCGCTCATCGGTGGTATCTACGACTACATCGTGGCTACATTCGGCTGGTGGGCCGAGACTGTCACCACAACCGCCTACGGCTGGGGACAGGCACTCGCAGCCAAGAGCAAATTTCTGTTTTCGTGCAACACCGGCGCGGCCGTGCTCGGTCTGGGCTACATCGTGGGCTTGAAATATGCGTTTGTGATCTTTGCAGGCTCTATCTTCGTGTGGTGGATTATCATACCGCTGTTAGGCACTTACGGCACGGAGGCGATGCAGCTGATGGCTCCCGAGCAGATATTCTCCTCTACCGCCCGCATGATAGGTATCGGCGGTATAGCCATGGCCGGTATCATTGGCATCGTCAAGTCGTGGCCGATCATACGCCAGGCCGTAGGTCTTGCCGGCCGTGAATTTAAAGGTGGCGCAAAAGAGGCACGTCCGGTGCGCTGGCAGCTCGACATCTCGATGAAGCATATCGTGTTTTTCATTGCGATAGCTCTTGTGGCTGTGCTCATTTTCTTCTATTTCGGAGTCATAAGCTCGCTCTGGCAGGCTGTTGTGGCATGGATAGTGGTGACCGTCATCGCGTTTCTTTTCACTACGGTGGCGGCCAACGCAATCGCTATCGTGGGCTCAAACCCCGTGTCAGGCATGACGCTGATGACACTTATCATCGCTTCGGCGATATTCGTTGGCATCGGTCTGAGCGGCACCAAGGGAATTGTTGCTTCGATGGTAATCGGTGGCGTTGTGTGTACGGCGCTCTCGATGGCCGGCGGCTTTGTCACTGACCTCAAGGTGGGTTACTGGCTCGGTTCGACGCCCAAGAAGCAGGAGACATGGAAGTTTCTCGGCACACTTGTAGCCGCTGCCACTGTGGGCGGTGTGATACTTGTGCTCAACAAAGTCTACGGTTTTACAGGTGACAACGCGCTTGTCGCTCCGCAGGCCAATGCGATGGCCAATGTCATAGAGCCCCTCATGATGGGAGGTGACACGCCCTGGATACTCTATATCGTGGGTGCGGTGCTCGCCCTGCTGCTCAACTGGCTCGGAGTGCCGGCGCTCGCATTCTGCCTCGGCATGTTCATACCGCTGCCTCTCAATGTGCCGATGCTTGTTGGCGGTGCGGTAAGCTATTTCGTGAAACGTTCGTCGAAAGATCCCGAGGTGAGCCGTGCGCGCAACGACCGCGGCACTCTTATTGCCTCAGGTTTCATCGCCGGCGGCGCATTGTTCGGAGTGTTCGCCGCAATCTCCATCATGTGCGGCATGCCGTTGCCTGACAATGGTATGGAATTCGGTCCGCAGGTGCTCGGTCTGGTGGCTTACGCCGCTATTATCGCGTTCCTCTATATCGGCTCGACCCGTGTCGGCAAGAAAAAATAATAAATATATAATAAAGTGCGAATAACGACAAAATACGCACTTGACTGATACGTGGGTGTTGCAGAACCCGGAATGAAGTTCTGCAACACCCTCTTCATATATAAAGCATGGCATCATGAGAAAAATAGACCGCGACATACTGGCGCTTGCCTTGCCTTCGGTGGTGGCTAATATCACGACACCGCTTCTCGGTCTTGTCGATATGGCGATAGTAGGGCACATGGGGAGCCCGGCCTATATGGCGGCTATAGCTCTTGGCGGCACGATGTTTTCGATGATATATTGGGTGTTCGGCTTTCTGCGCATGGGCACGTCGGGGATGACGGCTCAGGCCTGTGGCGCCGGCGACCGTCAGGAGCGCGATGCCTCTCTCTACCGAGCGATGTCGGTGGCGCTGGGCATCGGTGTCGTGCTGATTGCCCTGCAGCGCCCCTTGCGTGGCGCCTTGCTCGGATTTTTCGGAGGCGAGGCAGAAGCGATGGAGCTTGCCTCGAGATATTTCGATATCCTTGTCTACGGTGCTCCGGCCACACTCGGACTCTATGCCCTCAACGGGTGGATGATCGGGGCGCAGAACAGTCGGCTTGCCATGTGGACGTCGCTTATTATCAATGTGGTCAATATCGCCGCAAGTCTGCTGCTTGTCTATGTGATGCATCTCGGCATCGAAGGGGTGGCATCGGGCACACTGACGGCGCAGTGGACGGGGTTTGCGGCAGGCTGCCTGATGGTGCGGGGCTACAGGCCGCATGTCGGGCGTCTGCGTCAGCTCTTTGACGCGGCTCGGCTGAAGCGTTTCTTTGCCGTGAATGTCAACCTGTTTCTGCGCACACTCTGTCTGGTGGTTGTCACGGTGTGGTTTACGCGTGCGGGAGCGCGTCAGGGCGACGTCATCTTGTCGGTCAACGCTCTGCTGATGCAGCTGTTCATACTTTTCTCATATATGATGGACGGTTTTGCATACGCCGGCGAGGCTCTTGCGGGCAAACTTACCGGAGCGAGGCGAGACGTGGAGAAGCGTGAACTGCTCCGCCGTCTGTTTTTTGCGGGAAGTGTTGTGTCGCTGGTGTTTACTGTCGCGTATGCTTTGGCCGGCGACGAGATACTGCGGCTGTTGAGCGATGACAATACGGTCATCGAGCGGGCTCATGAATATATGTGGTGGAGCATATCCGTGCCATTTGCCGGCATGGCGGCATTCATCTGGGACGGCGTGTTTGTCGGAGAGACCCGCACGCGGCAGATGCTTGTGTCGATGGCTGTAGCCATGGCGGTATTCTTCAGCGTGAATTTCACGCTTTACTCCACTTTGGGCAACCATGCCCTGTGGCTTGCATTCATTCTCTATCTCATCACGAGAGGTCTGGCGCAGACCATTCTCTACCGGCATAAGGCCCGCTGAATATCAATCGACAGATATATAGCGATTGTATATTTTTGACATAATGTCAGGGCAATTGTTGTTAATTGTGTCAAATGATTTGTATAAATGATAAATAATGTCTTATTTTGCATTTTTGATATAAGAAGGTGCGCATTAGGTAAACCCTCGGGCGACAATCTGACAGCAAAGACAAACCAATTATTATTTATACAAAATTCGAATGAAAAAAATTCTACGCACTTTTACAATGGCCTCGGCCATTGTGCTCGCCACCGGCTTCGCCGCTGCCGAGCCGACAGTACTTGTTGATGTTGACTTTTCGGAAAAATGCACGGCAGGCTCCGAAGAAGCTCCCCAGATGTTGAAATATATGTCAGACTTTACTACCGGGCTTGGCTATACCGGATGGAGCGTATCGTCGGCTGCCGGCATAGGTCAGGCAGGCGGATCGCTTTATATAGCTGACGGTGCATATATACGTACGCCATATATCACAGGTGTATCCACTTCCAACGGAGCTATAAAGGTCACAATGGAGGTAAAACTCAGAAATTCGATCATGGGTATCGCGCAACTCAACTGGGGGTACTCCAATACAAATTATAACGAAATCTACACCGGCGACTGGACTACTGTCGAGTATATCATTACTCCGACATCGACTTCCGCTTATTCAAACTATGCCCAGATCAGTCCCTATCTTGTGGCTGACGGCATGTTTGTAAAGAGTGTGAAGATTGAGCAGAGCCTCGAATTTCTGGGCGTTCCTACGGCATATCTGCCTTCAGATGCCAACGGCTCATCATTCACTGCAAGATGGAAAACAGTGTCAGGTGCCACAAAATATTATCTTGATGTTTACAGCTATGACGGCGAAGGCAACAAGGTGATGTTTGTTGACAGCAAAGAGGTTACACCCACCTCATCTTATGCCACAAGTGTATCATATAAAGTCGAGGGTCTCGACCCGGCGGTCACATATTATTATGTGGTTCGTGCGGCCAATGACGCAGCTGTTTCAGGCAACTCTGAAGAGATTGAAGTGGTAAAGGCAATTGCTTCTCTTGCCAC
The DNA here is from genome assembly GCA_947174275.1 of uncultured Muribaculaceae bacterium. GTDB lineage: Bacteria > Bacteroidota > Bacteroidia > Bacteroidales > Muribaculaceae > JAGBWK01. The sequence continues at coordinate 4,054 of CAMWIJ010000013.1, read as the reverse complement.
TCCCGAAGTCGCTGTTGCCACAGGTGACGGCGGAAGCTATACCGCACGATGGGATGCAGTGCCCGATGCTGAGAGCTATCTCATCAATGTCGTATGCCGCAAGACTCTTGTCGAGGCCGGCAGCGCCGATCTGCTCTCGGAGTCGTTCAGCTGCTTCACTTCCGGAACAGTCGGTAATTATGAATATGCCTACGACCGTCATCTCGAAATGCTCGGCGAACCCGGATGGACCGGAAAGAACATGTGCTATATCAGCGGAGGCATCGGTCTGACTCCGTATTCAGGAGATGAGGCATACCTTATAACCCCTGCGCTTGATCTCTCGGCTGACAACGGCCAGGTGACAGTAGTGCTCACTGCTGCGGCCACAACAGCCGGATCTTTCATCTCCACCGGTTCAATCGGTCTGGCGCTTGTCGATGCCGATGACAACATGTCGGGTGAGAAGGTGGTTGATCTTGATGTCAAAGGATTTGGAGAATATACGGTAACGCTTGAGGGCGGCACAGCCGAGTCAAAAGTCAAGATTTATGACGTTAACGGTAACACTTCGGTAAGATTTTTCTTCGATGACATCACTGTCAGCCAGATCAAGCCCGCCGGATTTGTAAGCACCTTCAATTATCTTAACGACGAGGTTGAGGCTACTGAATTCAGCGGAAGCATCGAGGCGGATGACAATGCCGCATATTATATCACTGTCACTGCCGCAGCCCGGACATCGTCGGGCGGAAGTCTGAGCACTGTTTATTCGGCTCCCAGCGAAGAGAAGCTGATTGCCGGATTTTCAGGTGTGGAAAATGTGGCTGTCGGCGCCGCTGACAATATCGCAGTCAAATCAATCGGCGGCGGAATGATTGAGGTTGTCTGCGATGCTGATGCCGTGGTCGAGGTCTATGACCTTTCGGGGCGTCGTATTGCCTCAGCTGCAGTATCGGCCGGTGTCAATGTCATCGATGTGAAGGCATCTGGCATTGTGATTGCCAAGGCCGGTGGCGTTGTTGCCAAGATAGTACTCTGATAGAATTTATTGCAGAGACTCCCCCCTGTATGATTTTACATTACGGCGGAGTCTCTGCTGTTTTAGAAACTGTTTAAAATGGTCTTGAACAGTTACTTATAAAATCATCACGAATATGAAAAAACTTATATATCTGATAGCGGCGCTCGGACTTGTACCACAAGTCGGAGCGAAAACGGTCACGCCGTCACAGGCTGAAGCAATAGCCTCCGGTTTCCTGTCAGGCCGCACTGCTGTGATGCCACGCCTAAAGAAAGCACCGAGCACCGGGAACACTGCATCCGAAGCCGTGAGTCCGTATTACATCTACAACAATGAAGGGGGCGGCTTCGTGATTGTGTCGGGTGACGACCGATTCGGCGAAATCCTTGCCTACAGTTATTCCGGCGGCATAGATATGACCTCGGCGCCCGAAGGGCTTGCCGGGCTGCTCGGGCTCTACTCGGCCGCATTCGAGGCATTGCCTGTCGATGACGCCGATGCCGGCAGTGTCATTGAGGGGCAGCCTTCAGTGGTAGTCGCGCCGTTGCTCGGTGACATTGCCTGGGGACAGGACGCGCCGTTCAATGCACTCACACCTGTGGCATCGGGCAACACACGGTTCTATACCGGCTGCGTAGCCTGTGCGGCTACGCAGATCATGCGCTATCATACTTATCCCGCCAAGGGAACCGGTTCAAAAACCTATACCGACCCGATGTCGAAGAATACGCTTACGGCAGATTTCGGCAATACGGAATACCTTTGGGAACTGATGCCGGCTGCTGTGCCGCAGACAGTCGGCGCACAGCAGACAGAGGCTTACTCGACGCTCGCCGCACAGTTTGGCGTGGCTGTAGAGATGCAGTATGAGGCGAGCGGCAGCGGCGCTTACGACATGCTCGTGCCATACGCTCTGCGCAACTATTTCGGCTATGATGCCGGAGTGCGCGGACACTTGCGTGACTATTATTCCACGTCAGAGTGGATGTCGCTGATAAAGAGTGAGCTCGAACAGGGGCGTCCGGTGTTCTACGGCGGTTCGAGCGACAGAGGCACCGGTGGCCATGCTTTTGTGCTTGACGGATATGACTCGCTCGATTTCGTGCATGTCAACTGGGGCTGGTACGGCAGTTCCAACGGATATTTCCGCATCAACCATCTTGACCCGTCGTCGCTCGGCGAGGGCGGTGGAGCCGGCGGTTATAATCTGAGTCAGGACATGGTGACAGGCATACGTCCGGCGGTCGACGGTTCGACGCGCGACCACGCCATATACGGCGAGTCGCGTCTGAGCATTGACGGACCGTTCGGAAACACATTCACGATGATGTGCTATGCCGGCAATATCGATGTAGAGCCGTTCAGCGGACGCATCGAGGGAGCGCTGGTAAAAGACGGTGAGGTCGTGGCTACACTCGGTGGCGACGCATTGTCGCTCGACGGGTTTAAAAACGGACATTCAGGCTCGGCGTTCGTGTCGCTGCGCAATGTGGCGTCGACGGTCGATGGTGTGGCCGACGGCGATGACTATGATATGTGTCTTGTCTACAAGGCCACGGATGGTGACAGCTGGACAGTGCTCCGTCACCCGAGCGGGCTTCCGTCGCGCAACCGTGCGTCGGTTAAGGGCGGCAATATAATTCTCGGCGAGAAGCATCTGCCGTATCCCGATGTTGTGCTCCATTCAGCCATAGAGACCGACGGCGACCTGTATGCCGGAGGTTACGGACGCGCGGCGTTCTCGATGGAGAGTCTTACCGGCGACTATAATATATCGACAATCACCATGCGTCTGACATCGCTCGATGACCCGTCGGCGGTTTTCGATGCCAACGTCAGTGTCAGCATCTATAACCAGAGCGTCGAGTCGGTCGATGTCACCTTCCCTGTAAGCGCCGATGTTCCCGCCGGCCGTTATCGTCTGGATGCGCTTGTCAAAGCCAATGACACGGAATATCCCTTCGCACTCAACGGATTTTCTCCGGCCGAGGTCAACGTGTGTCCGGCTCCTGACGGTCCGGTAGTGCGGCTTGTCGGCACGCCCTTCTGGCAGATCAACAGCAGTTCGGAAAATGCACCTGAAGGGCCCACGCAGGGCGAGTACCTTTATGTCACCGGAGTGTTCCGCAATGCAGGCGTGGCGGGCAACGCTAAAATACTGGCGCGCCTCACAAATACGGACACAGGTCTTGTCTCGCCGTTTGTCATGTCGGAAACCGCATTCAGCAGCGACAAGGCTGTTTCTGTGGTCTTTGCGCGACAGCTTCCGCACGACCCCGGCACGTATACTCTTGATTTCGTGCAGGTAAACGATGATAACTCGCATACGCCAATGGTGTCGCTCGACGAGCCGCTCTCGATTACGATAGCTCCGTCTGACAACATCGTGGCCGATGTGACAGCGTTTGATTTCCCTGACAGGATAGCGAAAACCGACAGAGTGAATTTCACTCTTGAGGCAACTGCGCGCCAGACTGTGTCAACCACTCTTTATATGCGAGTGCGTCAGCTCACCAACACGAAAGGTGAGATTGTGACCCTGAAGAGTGGCGTGAGGTTTGTGGCCGGAGAGCCTGTGACGGTTTCTGGCACTTATCGCCCCGGAAGCTCGCTCGAGGATGGTATATATATGGTGATAGTCGAGACCGGTTCCAGCTCCAAGTCGACACCGCTCGGCAATCATGCACTTTATGCCAACACGGTTGCAATAGGCGAAGTGAGCGGTATCGAAGCCATTGAGGCAGCAAAAACCACCGCCGCAATATGGCTTGAAGGCCGACAGCTCCGCGTGGTAGCAGCCGAAGGCCGTGAAGTGGCGTCGGTCGACATCCACACCGCCGCCGGAGCACTCATAGCCCGCGACCGTTATGACCTCTCAACTCTGACCCCCGGCATCTACATAGTATCGGCAACCCTCGACAACGGATCCCGCACCACAGCCAAAATCGCAGTGAGGTAAAATCCTGATAAAATAAACAGGATATACTATAACGCTCGAGGCTGTGTCGTAATTCAAGTTTACGGCGCAGTCTCTTTTTTTGAGCGTTGAGG
>CAMWIJ010000012.1 GCA_947174275.1 uncultured Muribaculaceae bacterium | reverse complement strand
TCGGCCAAGGCGGCTAAAATCGGGTGGAAAACGGTTGCGATACCTGTAGTGACAGCGCTGCTGATATGGTCGAAGTGGCCGGTAGTGTCAAACCCGATATTGTTTATAGTGGCGGGCGGCCTCGGGGGGTATCTCTGGCACCGCCGTCAGCTCAACCGCCTTCATGCCGCCGGAAAGGGCGAACGGAAAGGGGGTGAACTATGATCTATCTGCAACTGATATGGAGCTATCTCAAGATAGGCCTTTTCGGATTTGGCGGCGGCTATGCCATGCTGTCGCTCATTGAAAAGGAGATAGTTGGTCCGGGATGGATAACCGGGCAGATGTTTACCGACATCGTGGCTATATCACAGATGACACCTGGTCCGATAGGCATCAATTCGGCCACTTATATCGGATATGTTGCTCCGGGCAACGCCAATCCGGCATTCGACACCCCGTTTTGGGGCGTGCTGGGGTCGCTGCTGTGCACGCTTGTGGTGATACTTCCGTCGTTTATACTTGTGGCCAAGACGAGCCGGTTTATAACCCGTCATCATGAAAGCGGCGTAATCAAGGGGATTTTCTCCGGCCTTCGCCCTGTGGTGGTGGGCCTTATAGCGTCGGCAGCACTGCTGCTGATGAACGGCGACAATTTCGGCCGCGAGACAGGTGACATCATAAAATCGGTGTCGATATGTGTTGCGGCATTCTGCATGGTGATGTTCACGAAGTTACACCCTATATTCATCATAATACTGGCCGGTATCGCCGGATGGATTTTATATTAGCAGCCATGACATACAAGGAGACAATCGAATATCTTTACAATGCGACCCCGCAGTTCGAGCGTATCGGAGCCGCAGCCTACAAGCCGGGGCTTGATACGGCACGCCGTCTTGACAATGCGTTCGGCAATCCTCACCGCTGCTATCCCACAATACATGTGGCGGGCACAAACGGCAAAGGGTCGACATGCCACACTTTAGCTGCCATACTACAGAGTCAGGGCTACCGCACGGGGCTTTACACATCGCCGCATCTGAGAGATTTCAGGGAGCGGATGAGGGTCGACGGCGAGATGATATCCGAGCAGGAGGTGATAGAGTTTGTGGAGCGATACCGCTCGATGGCGCTTGATGTGACGCCTTCGTTTTTCGAGCTTACCACTATCATGGCGTTTGACTATTTCGCACGGCGCGGGGTTGATGTTGCAGTGATAGAGACAGGTCTGGGCGGACGGCTCGACACCACCAATATTATCACGCCAGCATTGAGCATAATCACCAATATATCGCTTGACCACACGGCACAACTTGGCGACACGCCTGCGCAGATAGCAGGCGAGAAGGCGGGCATCATCAAACGTGGAATACCGGCGGTGATAGGCAACAGCGAGGGCGACGGTGTGCGCGAGGTGTTTGTGCGCAAGGCAATCGAGGAGGATGCACCGCTGACTTTTGCCGACGGAAGCAGATGGTTTGACTCGGCCACGCATTGCGGCGAACAGATGTTGTATAGCGGCACCTACGCAGGTGAAATAATCGGAGAGCTGTCGGGTGAGTGTCAGACAGAAAATGCAGCCACTATATTGTGTGCGGTCGATGTGTTGCGCCGCGGGTGCATGACAATCGACAACAGCGCGGTGCGGCACGGTTTCGCTCAGGTAAGGGAACTGACCGGCCTTGCCGGCCGGTGGATGAAACTCGGGGAGCACCCGCTGACGATATGTGACACGGGGCACAACGAGGGTGGATGGCGGTATCTCGGACCGAAGCTCGGAGAGTTCGGCGACAGACTTGTGATGGTTATCGGTTTTGTCAATGACAAGGATGTGAGCCATATACTCGAGATGATGCCGAAGCAGGCCCGCTATATTTTCACCCAGGCCTCCATACCCCGCTCTATGGGTGCCCACGAGCTTGCCAGTGCAGCCGCTGCGGCCGGACTTAAAGGTATCGTGATCTCCGACGTTGCACGCGCTGTTGAGGAAGGACGCTGCATGGCCGGAGATGACGGCGTAGTGTTTATCGGGGGGAGCACCTACGTTGTGGCGGAGGCGATATAATATGAGGGTGTTGCAGAACTTCATATTGTAGGGACGCACGGCTCGTGCGTCCGTTTGTAACACCTGATAATCAGATTATTAGCGGACGCACGAGCCGTGCGTCCCTACATTTTGGAGGCATTTCTCTGAGTTCTGCAACACCCACATGTGAGTGTAAGAGGGAGCTACTATTATTTTGCGGCGATGACCTCAATCTCTACAAGCACCTGCTTGGGGAGCTCTTTGACAGCTACAGCCGAACGCGCGGGGAAAGGCGCGGTGAAGTTGTCGGCGTAAACGGCGTTCATTGCGCCGAAATCGTTCATATCGGCGAGGAATACGGTGGTTTTAACCACGTTGTCGATGCTCAGGCCTGCCTCGGCAAGGATTGCCTTGATGTTGGCGATAGACTGTGCGGTCTGCGCTGTGATGCCTTCGGGTATCTCACCGTTGGCGGGATTTACGGGGATTTGTCCGGAGATGAACACGAAAGCGCCTGCGTCGATGGCCTGGCTGTAGGGACCGATTGCACCGGGTGCGTTGGTCGTTGCGATTGGTTGTTTCATACTTTCTTTATTTTTTTATTATTTATATTGGAAAATGATTGTGACGCTTTGTCGGCCTCAACGGTGGTGAGGTCGGTAATGGATATGTCTTTGACAAAGGTATGGCGCATGGAGTCAATCATTGCGAGTTCGGCTCTGTCGGCCACTTCTATCACGTCGGCAAACGTACGGTCGAAGTCAGGAATAAAACCGTCGGAACCGAAGGAGCGCACGTGTCGTATCACTTCGCCCACGGTCAGGAGTCGGGCGTCGAGGGCGGGGACGTAGCCGTAGATTTCATCTTTCTCATCGGTGACAACCCTCAGAAGCAATCCGGCGTCGACCATGAAGTTGACAGAAGAGGCGACGAGCCGCGACGGGAGTCCGTAGCGGGTGACGATATCCTCTTTGGTGGGAGGCTGACGGTGACCGATAAAATCTTTTACGGTGACAGCCATCACGGCGATGAATATCTTCAGGCGGTAGGCACCGGTGATTTTGTCAATCTCGTTGTTGAAATTATATTGGAAAATATTTTGCGAGGCATAGCATATCACCCCACCGGCGAGACATATCACCCACACGAGCTGAAGCCATATCAGCAACAGTGGCAGGAAGGCGAAGCTGCCGTAGATGGCGTTGTATTTCGATACGTAGATCTGTCCGGAGATGAAGAGCCACTGGAGTATCATAAATCCGGTGCCGGCAAACATTCCGGCCACAAAGGCATTCTTGAATTTGACTTTGGTGTTTGGAATAAGCATGTAAACTCCGGTGAAAAACAGCCAAATAAACACCAGCGAGGCAAAATCGAGGAGCCATTTGAGCAAGGGTGTCACGAAGTCAAACGGAAGAAGCTGCTGCAGGTTGGCCGACACAAACACCGTGATGCCGCTGGCGCATATCATCAGCACCGGGAGTATAAGGAATATGGCGAGATAGTCGGTGAGTTTGCGCCATATAGAGCGACCGTTTTTCACGCCCCATATATCATTGAAGGCATGCTCGACCGAACCGAGGATGGAAATCAGCGTCCAGAGCAACATGGCGATGCCGACACCCACGAATATGCCTTCGGATGACTGGCTGAGGTAGCTGTCGACGAAGTCAAAGGCCTTCACAAGCACGTCGCGCTGCGACTCAAAGCTGTCGATGAGCTCATTTTCAAGCACCTCCTGAAGGCCGAAGCCGCGTCCGATGGCAAGAATAAGGGCGAGCGCGGGCACTACGGCGAGCATCGTGCGGTAAGTTAGGGCGCAGGCCTTGGTCTGTATGTCGCCGTTGAAGAACGCACGAACCGACAGGTTTAAAGTCTTGACGAGCTTTACGAACGGAGTGGAACGCATGTCAGACCACACTCCGTCGGAGCAATACCGATAGAAAGCCATTGCCCTGTCATAGAGGCTGATGACACGCATTTTTATCCTGTTGAAAAACTTCATCTTCTCCCGATTGTTGAATTATTGACTATAAAGTTATAACAAATACTTAAAAAAATGGTCATGTCGATTTAAAAAAAATAACAAAAACTTTGCGGGCACTGCACAACGGCACGATATTTGCATTATCTTTGCACGAAGCGACCGGTGAATGCCGGAGGGATTAATCAGATATGTATTCAACAACTAAAAAACAATACAGTTATGTTAAGCGAAAAAATGGAAAATGCTCTTAACGAGCAAATAAATGCCGAACTCTGGTCGGCATATCTCTATCTGTCAATGGGTATGCAGTTTGAGAACAGCGGAATGAGCGGCGTAGCCAACTGGTTTAAAATACAGTTTAAAGAGGAGCAGGCTCACGCTGAAATTTTCATGAACTATATCAACCAGCGCGGCGGCCGTGTGATACTCAAGCCTATCGCAGCCGTTGACACAGAGTGGGCATCGCCTCTCGACGCATTCAAGGCAACCCTGGCTCATGAGCGCAAGGTCACTGCGATGATCAACAATCTGTATGCGATTGCCGAAGCGGAGCATGACTATGCGACCCGCGACCGTCTGACTTGGTTCGTAAGCGAGCAGGTCGAAGAGGAAGAGACCGCGCAGCAGCTCATCGACAAGTTCACGCTTATAGGCAATGACGGCATGGGTCTGTACATGCTCAACCAGGAGCTCGCAGCCCGCACTTATACCGCTCCGTCAATTCTTGCAGCCGAGTAATAGCGCGATTGAGCGAGAATAATGCACAGCCTCTTGCCGGAATTTGCCGGCAAGAGGCTGCTTTTTGTAACGACGGTGAGCGCAACAATCTGATAACTAAGATATTGGCGGACGCACGAACCGTGCGTCCCTACTTTTTGGGGGTATTTTTATGAGTTCTGTTACTCTATCGGTTGAATTGGGGGATGAATTTAGCAAAGGTAGTGTCAGCGGCGGGTTGGACGCGGGGGTTGCATAGTATGTGTAAATTTTGTAATTTCGTAGATTGATTTTATATTTCGATACTATGAGGATTGGTTTGAACTGTAATTTATATGGTAAAACGATGAGGACAGTGTGGGCGCTCGTTGCTGTCATGCTGTCATGCGCTTCGGCATCCGGGGCAGAACTTACGTTTACAGGCAGCCGTGTGATACCGGTCAATGCGGATGCGTCGACGGGTCTGGAGCGGATTTATGTTGTCGAGGATATGAGCGGAGTTACTGTGTCATATCCGTCGGCCGATGCAAAATGGAGCGTGTGGGGGTCGATGGGCGCAGCATACGCCGAGCCTGTGTCGGTGACTACTGACAGCAGCGGCAGCCACTACAGATTTCCCAACGCGAATGATTTCGGCATCACTGTGGAGGATGCGGGACGCATGCACCACTACTGGGTGGTCGACCATGCCTTGCACAGTGCGGATTTCGCCGGACTGTCGGTCAACGGTGAGGATAGCGACTGCCAATCGATGTATCTGAACGTAGAGCCACTTATTGCGGGAAAGAACTATGGCATTTCATATTATACCATCAACGGGGCGCCACGCACGCTTGACCGCGGATATACACTGAGTTACAACACTCTGGAGTATGATGAAAATGCAAAGACATATAATTTTGTCAAGAAAGAGGATAATCTTGACGCGCTGAAGCAGTCGATACGTGTTGTGAAACCGCTGTGTGACACGCAGTTTGCGCTGAGCGGCGACCGTTTCGACGAGGCGTGGGGGAAGGAAAACCATGCGGAGAGCGCTGTCTATATCACGGATGCAGTGGAGGCGATGACATACGCCGAGAAGGAGGAACGCGACAATGACAATGAGCAGAGCGACGGCACTTCAGGACTTGGCGGCTCGGCTCCGGTCGACATCACGTTTACGGCCATTGTGACCGATGCGGTAAAATTCACGGAATGGCAGCTGTCGTCGTCGCCTGACTTCGACAGCTACGAGCTCCGTTTCAACCAGACGGAGGTAAGCTATACGTTTACGGAGTACGGCACGTGGTACATGCGCTTCCAGGCGAGCAATGCCGACGGCTCGTGCGACTATATCAGCCCCACCTACGAGATACAGATCGGCGAGAGCCGTCTGGTATGCCCGAACGCATTCTCGCCCGGAGCGTCGGAGGGGGTCAACGACGAGTGGAAGGTAAGCTACAAGTCGATAGTTGATTTCGAGTGTCATATTTTCAACCGCTGGGGCGTGAAAGTGGCTACGCTGACCCATCCCTCGCAGGGCTGGGACGGGAAATATAACGGAAAGCTTGTGCCGTCGGGGGTGTATTATTATGTAATCAAGGCGCGCGGAGCCGACGGACACAAATATGACATGTCGGGCGACATCAATATAATCCGTTACAACCAATCGCGCAGCGGAAGTGTTACAAATGAATAGGTGACGGAAACGGAACAAAAGTGTCACGCAGCGCCGACACCGTAAGTATTCACATATCTTCCATGAACGTAAGAGAGTGTTTGAATTTACACTCTCTCAGGAAAAATTCATGGGTTAATCAAACAAAATCAAACGATGAAATCAGCAATTTATCTGACCCTGACTCTTGCGGCATCGGTGTGCATGCCCGCTTTAGCTCCCGAGATGGCAGCCCAACAGGCATCGACACAGTCGACATTGCCGGCGCCGGTGCGCAGTCCGCAGATACCGTCGAAGGCAAAATTCGCCGACACGGAATATGATCTTGACCGCATAGACCTTTACGAACGACTTGACCGCGAGCTCACCGCGATAGCATATACCCACGGCAACACGCTGCTGCTGCTCAAGCGTGCCAACCGGTATTTTCCGGAGATATTGCCGATATTGAAGAAGAACGGAGTGCCCGAGGATATCATCTATCTCGCCTGCATCGAGAGCACACTTAATCCGCGAGCCTATTCTCCGGCGAAGGCCGCGGGGATATGGCAGTTCATACCGTCGACGGCAAAGCAATATGGCCTGGAGGTGAACGAATATGTCGACGAGCGCTATGACGTAGAGAAGGCGACGGCGGCGGCTTGCCGTTTTCTCAAATCGCTTAAGGCCAAATACGGAGACTGGGAGTCGGTAGCCGCGGCCTATAACGCCGGCCCTGCGCGCATAAGCAAGGAACTTGACGCCCAGCAGGCATCGACAGCGATGGATCTGTATCTGAATGAAGAGACCACGCGTTATATGTTCCGCATACTTGCCACAAAACTTATAATGGAAAATCCGCGGGCCTACGGCTTTTCGCTGAATGCCGACCAGCTTTACACGCCTATGGAATATGACATAGTGGAGGTGAACACGCCTGTAGCAGACTGGCCCACATGGGCAAAGAAATACGGTATCACCTACGCCCAGCTGAAAGACGCCAACATGTGGATACGCGACAAGACCCTTCCCAACAAGACGGGAAAGACCTATCGGGTGAAAGTGCCCAAACAAAGCTCACTCCACCGCTCAACGGCATCGAAGGCCGTGTATAACCCCAACTGGGTGAAATAACGGAAGAGCAAATAACACGACATGAACGCAAAGAGAGATACAGCATCAACACCGGAAACACCTGCGATGCAGGTCACAGAGATACGTCCGCTCGACGCCCTTCAGGTGATCGGGGCGCGTGTCAACAATCTGAAGAATATCGATGTCACCATACCCCACAACGCGCTGACAGTAATCACGGGGCTGAGCGGCAGCGGCAAGTCGTCGCTGGCGTTTGACACGATATTCGCCGAGGGACAGCGCCGATATATCGAGACATTCTCGGCCTACGCCAGAAATCTTCTGGGCAATCTGGAGCGTCCGGACGTCGACCATATCAGCGGTCTGAGTCCGGTGATAGCCATCGAGCAGAAAACCATCAACCGCAACCCGAGGAGCACCATCGGCACGACGACAGAGATATATGACTTTCTGCGACTACTGTATGCACGCACCGCCACGGCGCGTAGCTATATCTCAGGCGAGCCGATGGTGAAATACAGCGACGAGAAGATTGTCAACCTCATACTCGACCGATATGCCGGGCGCAAGATCATGCTTCTGGCTCCAATGGTGCACAACCGCAAGGGACATTACAAGGAGCTTTTCGAGCAGCTTCAGAAGAAGGGATATGTGACGGTGCGCACTGACGGGCACATACGGGAAATAGAGCCGGGGATGAAGCTCGACCGCTACAAGAACCACTCGATAGAGATTGTCATCGACAAGCTCAAAGTGGCTGACAAGGATGACTCGCGTCTGCGCGACTCGGTGGCCAACGCACTGCGTCAGGGCGACAAACAGATGATGATATATGACATCGAAGACAATGCCATAGGGCATTACTCGCAGTCGCTGATGGACCCTGTGAGCGGTATCTCATACCGCGAGCCGGCGCCTCACAATTTCTCGTTCAACTCTCCGCAGGGAGCATGTCCGTGCTGCAAGGGACTGGGGACTGTAAATCTGGTTGACCGCACCAAGATAATACCTGACGACAGCATATCGATAGCCAAGGGCGCCATCGTGCCACTGGGCAAGCAGAAAAACAGTGTGGTGTTCTGGCAGATAGAGGCGATATGCGAGAAATATGGCGCCGACCTCAACACTCCGGTGCGCGACCTTCCGGAGGAAGCGATAAACGATATACTCAACGGCACGCCGGAGCGGCTGCAACTGAAACACAGTTCGCCGTATTCAAGTTATTTTCTTGCGTACGAGGGTATTGTAAAATATATCGAGACGCTGAGCGCCGATGAAGATGACTCACAATCGAAGAAATGGAGCGGCCAGTTTTACACGCAGTCGGTGTGTCCTGAATGCAAAGGAGACAGGCTGAACCGCGAGGCGTTGCATTTCTTTATCGGCGACAAGAATATCGCCGACCTGTGCCGCATGGATATCTCCGATCTGCTCGAGTGGGTGAACGGAGCCGAGGAGTATCTGAGTCCGTCACACCGCATCATAGCGACCGAGATACTGAAGGAGATACGCACGCGTCTGAGTTTTCTTGTTGATGTGGGGCTTGACTATCTGTCGCTTAACCGCGCGTCTGCGACACTGTCTGGCGGCGAGAGCCAGCGCATACGTCTTGCCACGCAACTGGGGTCGGAGCTTGTCAATGTGCTGTATATACTCGACGAGCCGTCGATAGGTCTTCACCAGCGTGACAATCTCCGTCTTATCAACTCGCTGAAGCGGCTGCGTGACGCGTCGAACTCAGTGATAGTGGTTGAGCATGACAAGGAGATGATGCTTGAGGCCGACTATGTGGTTGACATAGGCCCGCGCGCGGGACGTCACGGTGGTGAGGTAGTGTTTGAAGGAACGCCGGCCGAGATGCTCGGCAGCGGTACCATCACGGCCGACTATCTCAACGGCAGGCGCACGATAGCGGTGCCGGAGACGCGCCGTGAGGGCAACGGGAAAACGCTCACGATATGCGGGGCGTCGGGTCACAATCTCCGGAATGTGGACCTGTCAATCAGGCTCGGCACGCTGACCTGCATCTGCGGAGTGTCAGGCTCGGGCAAGTCGTCGCTAATCAATGGTACGCTCCAGCCGATATTGTCGAAGCATTTTTACCGTTCGCTTCAGGAACCTCTCCCCTATTCCTCTATCGAAGGAATCGAAAACATCGACAAGATTGTCACCGTTGACCAGTCGCCGCTGGGTCGGTCGCCACGATCAAATCCGGCTACATATACCGGAGTGTTCACCGACATACGCAATCTGTTCGTGCGGCTTCCGGAGGCGCAGATACGCGGATATAAGCCGGGGCGTTTCTCATTCAATATCAAGGGGGGACGCTGCGAGGCATGCGCCGGCAACGGTTACAAGACCATCGAGATGAATTTCCTGCCTGATGTGCTTGTGCCCTGCGAGGTGTGCGGCGGTCGCCGCTATAACCGCGAGACGCTTGAGGTGCGGTTCAAGGGGAAATCGATTGCGGATGTGCTCAACATGACAATCAATCAGGCAGTTGAGTTTTTCGCCAATGTTCCCAATATCCTCAACAAGATAAAGGTGCTTCAGGATATCGGTCTGGGCTATATCAAGTTAGGTCAGCCGTCGTCGACCCTGTCGGGCGGAGAGAACCAGCGTGTCAAACTTGCCACCGAGTTGTCGAAACGCGACACCGGCAAGACACTTTTTATACTCGACGAACCGACTACGGGGTTGCATTTCGAAGATATCAAGACACTTCTGACGGTGCTTAACCGGCTTGTGGACAAGGGTAACACTGTGGTAGTGATAGAGCATAATCTCGATGTAATCAAGATTGCCGACCGCATTGTCGACATGGGACCCGGCGGCGGTAAGAACGGCGGCTGCATCATAGCCGAGGGCACGCCGGAGGAGATTGCCGAAACAGACTCGCCCACCGCACGTTACATACGCGAAGAGCTAAGAGAGTGTTTAAAACCTGAATGAAATGTGACAGGCGGAAATGTGACAGGCGAAATAGAAAAATGACAAAATGCGCTAAAAAGCTATGTTTTAGAACATAACTTTTTAGCGCATTTTATTCGTTGGCATTTAGTAAATTTGCAATTGATTATATCATGGAAGATTTCCGAGGAGAGTTATAAGGTTTAGCTCCTTTGCCACCCGATCGCCGGGGGGCGGCCATCACCACATCATGCATATCAAAACCTTAAGAGTTGCAGCACTTCATATTGTAGGGACGCACTGCTTGTGTGCCCGAATACACACCTGATAACCAAGATGTTGGCGGACGCACGAGCCGTGCGTCCCTACTTTTTGAGTCATTTCTCCGAGTTCCGCAACACCCTCTTAGAAGTCCATTGAATGGATTTTAAACGATTTAAAGGCCTGTGGCATAAACATCCGCTTCAAAAACAATGTTTTGCAGGCGAATTTGTGATTTTAATGTTTAATTCAACCAATCGTTAATGAAAAGAAAAGTATTATGCATGCTGGGAGCGCTGACCGCGGTGCTGTCGGCATACGCAGACGGAGACCAGGCGAGTGTCACTACGACGCCTTCGCCGATAGTCTCGACCAAGCCTTTCGAGGTTACGATACAGACATCGGACCTGGGCAGCGAAGTTTATTGCTACACGTGGGCAGTTGCCGGCACAGAAGAGTTTGCCGCATCAGGAGACTGGGCCGGCGCCATCAATGCCAAATTCAAGATGACGGGTTCGGCCGGAACGTATAAACTGAGTGTCGACGATATCATGACATTTTACGGAATGACCGAGTCTCAGCTCGAAGGTGTGACCAAAATCGGCTTTATAGCCCGCACATCATCGGGACGGCAGACGGCAGACTGCTTTGCCGAGGTGGTGCAGGGACGCAAGAATGCGTATTCCGGCGGAGAAGGCACAGCGCAGTCGCCTTTCGTGCTCAAGACCACAGATGACATACTGGCTCTGTCAACCACGTCGATGGACTGGGCCGATGATGTCTATTTCATCATGGGCGCCGACATAACTGTGGGCGAGTTCAGCGGAATCGGCACGAAAAGCTCCCCGTTCAAGGGCAATTTCGACGGCAAGGGGTATTCGCTGAAGAACGCATCTGTGAGCAACACTGCCATCGGGACATCGACGGGAGTGTTCAATGCCATTGACGGCGCCACAATCAGAAATCTCGGTGTTGTAGACGCCGACATCAACGGCACCACATTTACCGGAGCACTTGCGGGTTACGCGGCATCCGGGACAGTGGAGAGATGTTTCAGCTCCGGAACAGTGACAGGAACGTCGATATGTGCCGGCGGCCTTATCGGCGAGAACGCCGGCGCAACGGTGAGCGACTGCTATTCGACCGCCGCGGTAACGAATGAAAACGACTATGCCACCGGCGGTCTTGTCGGCAAGAACAAGGGTGTTATAAAGAACACTTACGCTTCGGGAAAAATCACGGCGTATAACTATGCCGGCGGTCTGACCGGAGCCAATTACGGCAACGTAGCGGCTTCAGTGGCAATCAACGCTTCGATAGAACCGACTTCAGACGGCGCGTATATAGCACGTTTCGGCGGCAACAACAATCAGCAGAACAGCACATCGGGCACACTGAGCTGGAAAGAGATGCCGGTGAAGGGAGCGTCGTGGAGCGGCTACGGTGACCACTCGGCCGACCATAACAGCAGTCTGCTTTCGCGCTCGACCTACAGCGATCTGCTCGGATGGGACTTCGCCGATGTGTGGGAATGGCGCACCGAGGGGTCGCACTCCTACCCCGTGCTGGCGGGACTCAACAATCAGAAAGACCCTGCGACAGATGAATTCTACAACGGATTATCGGGTGTCGAGATTATAGACACTGACTGCCGGAAACTGTCGGTGTATCCCAATCCGGTCAACAGCATTGTCAACGTAGAGGCCGGCAAAGGGATAGAGAATGTGACGGTGTACACACTGTCGGGCCAGCAGGTGAGAAAGGCTGAATGCGGAGGCGCGGCCACGGTGACGATAGAATGTGGCGACCTGACACGCGGAGTGTATCTGCTCGGAGTAAGCCTTAGCGACGGCACACGCGCGATAGAGAAGATAATCAAGGAGTAACGAATAACGAAACAGAAGAAATGAATATAAACAGAATATGCCGCCGCTTATCGGCCGCTACCGCGATATTGCTCGGTGGAGTCACGGCAAACGCAGCGACAGCGGTAAATACCGGCGACCCGTCGCTGTCGGCGCTTGAAATCAAGGTCGACGGACAGAATATCGTAAAGTTTGACCGAAACACGACCAATTACAGCATCGAGCTTGATGACCCGTCGCTGATGACCCTTTCGGCAGCACCGTCGGCTTCAGACGCAATCGTGACAATCACGGTTAACGGGCGTGAATATGACAACCACTCACTGGCCTCGCTCGACGGCGGAGAGAACACGATTGTCTATAATATCGTCAGCGGAAGCGCATCGCGGTCATACACCATCAATGTAAAGACCCCGCAGGTGTTGCGCGGACGTCATTTCAGCTGGAAGAACGCAACGATATATTTCGTGCTGACCGACCGTTTCAACAACGGAGACACGACAAACGACAATTCCTATCACCGCCAGCGCCCGCAAGGCAGTGTGCCCGACTACGCGACATTTCACGGCGGCGATATCAAGGGACTGACAGAGAAACTTGACTATCTGAACCGTCTGGGAGTTGACGCCATCTGGATTTCAGCGCCCTACGAGCAGATGCACGGCTGGACAGGCGGTCAGAACGATGCGTTCCCCCACTATGCGTTTCACGGCTATTATGCGCTTGACTGGACGTATATGGACCGCAACATGGGCACAGTGGAGGAATTCCGCACTTTTGTCACTGAGGCACACAAGCGCGGCATACGCGTTGTGATGGATATAGTGATGAACCACACGGGCTACTGCACTCTCGATGACTGCGTGGACTATGATTTCGGCAATTTCAACGGCACGCCTACGGCAGGCTGGATGCCATCGAACGGCAAATACACGATGTGGTCGGATGACAATGCAGTATCGTTTAATGCCGACACACAGGGCAAATGGGGCAACTGGTGGGCCGGATGGGTGCGAGCATTCGGCGACCGCAGCTGGGCCCAGGCGGCAGGTTTCACGCCTGAGGGTGGCGACAACTACACTATGTCGCTTGCCGGCCTCCCGGATGTTGTGACAGAGAAAACGTCGTCGGTAAATATCCCGCCGTTCCTTAAAATGAAATGGCAGCAGGAAAACAGCGGCGATTATCTTGACTACCGTCTTCCCAATCTGGATGCATGGCGCGCTGACGGCAAAGGGGCACCGGCCGATTATCTGGTAGCGTGGCTTGCAGGCTGGGTGGAAGAGTTCGGCATCGACGGTTTCAGATGTGACACGGCCAAGCATGTGGAGCTCAGCCGCTGGAACCAGCTGAAGCAGGCGTGCAAGAGCGCCCTCAACAGCTGGCGCTCGAGCTCACGCGCCGATGAGTATGCAAAGGGATGGACAGATGATTTCTGGATGACGGGCGAAGCGTTTGGCTGGGATCACGGCGACACGGGCTATTTCACGTCAGGAGGGTTTGACTCGATGATCAACTTCGCGTTCAACAGTTCGGAAGGGAGTCAGGGCCGCACTCCGAGCGTGAGCGACTGGGAGTATTATGCCAACTACTGCAACGGCAACGGCAGCAACGGACGCCAGGTACTCAACTATGTATCGTCGCATGATACGGGTCTGCACCGTCCGGGCGACCAGAAGAAAGTGGCAACGATGTTACTGCTGTGTCCCGGCGGCGCACAGATATATTACGGCGACGAGACTTCGCGCGGATATATGAGCGGCTGTCCGGACCAGTCGATGGCAACCCGCAGCGATTTCAACTGGAGCGCAGTCGACAATGACGACAACAAGCACTGGCAGCGAATCGGCCAGTTCCGCCGCCGCAATCCGGCAGTAGGCGCAGGCACGCAGACCAATCTCGGAGGCGACACTTACGGACGCCGGTTTACCGACGGAGAATACAGCAATGCGGCGGTCATACGCCTTAACACTACGGCCGGACAGACTTACACGGTCAGTGTCAACGGATTTTTTGCCGACGGGGCAAAAGTGATGGACGGCTACAACACGGCCACGACAGCGACTGTGTCGGGCGGCAAGGTGACGATGCAGGCGTCAGGACCGGTGCTTCTTGTGGAGGCCTACGGGCAGATTACCGACGAAGAGGTGAATACGCCGACACCGCCGGTGCCTCCGGTGCCTCAGAAACCGGTTGTGACCGCGACTCCGGGTTCATCGGTGTTTAACGGAAGTGTGACTGTGGCGCTGTCGGTCAACCCGGCCGGCACACCGATACGCTATTCGCTGACGGGCGCTGCGAACGCTTCATCGACGGTGTATTCGTCGCCGCTGACTTTTACAGAGACAACGACACTGTCGACATACGTCGAGAACGAGGGCGGAAGCAATGTGCAGACTTTTACCTACACTTTGCAGGGTGAAGAACCCGACCCGGGTCCGGATCCCGACAAGCAGTATATCTATTTCAACAACACGCAGAACTGGACTCCTTATGTGTGGGCGTGGAATGATGCAGAAAACTGCACGGCAAGCGGCAACTGGCCGGGCGACAAGATGACTGTGAAGGATGGCAAATATTACTGGGAAGCTCCGGCCGGAAAGGTTCCGACTCAGATAATCATCAGCAACAACGGCGGCGATAGAGCCGGAGGCTGTGATCTGAACTATGTCAACGGAGCGACCTACAATGCCGACGGCACTACGGGTGACAGCCCGACGCCGCCTGTGCCTTCGGGTGACAGTGTGGTGTATTTCGACAACAGTGCGACAAACTGGTCGACAGTGAAGGTGCACTACTGGGGTGGCACGTCGGCTACGTCGTGGCCGGGAAAAGATATGGAGGCTGTGACGGACAGCATCTACAAATGCACTGTTGCCGACGGGACTACCGGACTCGTATTCAACAACGGCGCGGGTGACCAGTCAGTCAATCTCACTTTTGTCAAAGGGCATCTCTATGACAAAAACTCAGACAAGGGGGAGTATAAATAAACGTATATGAAAGAGGGTGTTGCAGAACTCGTAGATATGCCTCAAAAAAGCAGGGATGGACGGCTCGTTAATCAGTCAACATTCTGATTATCAAATACATTTTCGGACGCACGAGCCGTGCGTCCCTACTTTTGGAGGAGATTTCTCTGCGTTGTGAGACACTCTCACTATACATACAAAATGCCCGGAAATGGATGAAAAATGATTTCATTTCCGGGCATTTTTTCGTTATCTTTGGAGTCCATACCTTAATGCCTTAATACCTCAACCGGGATGAAAAGACTGCTTCTGCTTATAACGTTGTTATTGACAATCGCTTCAATATCGGCGCATACCAAAATATATACGGGCGCATACGCCTACAGCAGCAATGTGCTATATTCGTGGGACGGGAAGCACCTCTATCAGGGGGCGTATACGTATTCGTCAAAGATCTTATATACGTGGGACGGCAAGCACCTTTATCAGGGAGCCTATCCCTACTCTTCCAAGATACTCTACACCTGGGACGGGAAGCACCTCTATCAGGGAGGATATGCGTATTCTTCCAAAATACTTTATACGTGGGACGGGAAACATATCTACGAGGGGGCATACGCCTATCAGTCAAAGATATTGTATACATTTGACGGCAAGCATCTCTATAGCGGCGCTTATGCCTATTCTTCGAAAATAATATCGACCGTAGACGGGACTTTCCCACCGATACTGTTTATGGTGCTGTAAGAGAGTGTTTGAATTTAAACCGCATTAACAATTAAAGAGAATGGTAGTAAAAACTTCAAATTAATCCTGAGGTCTTAATTTGATTTAAATCCAAACACTCTCTAAGAGGGATTACATTCGCTGTTCGATATTACGTATTGTTTTCTGACGGTGGGGAGTGGAGTCTTTGAGATTATTGAATTTGTAAGTCAATGAAAAATAAATTGTGGGATTATCATATCGATTGTTGAATTTCATTGTGTAGCCCGACGCATGCGATTTACCTTTATAGGCCGAGGAAAAAAGGTTTAACCCGGCTAATGACAGACACATTTTCCTGTCAAGAAGATAAAGCGACAATCCGGTAGCAAAATTATAGGTAGGATCGATGGTTGTGACCACATTCCGCTGTCGCCCTGTATAATCAAAACTCATATATCCGGTAAATGTACGTTGCTTGTTGAATACAAATCCGGCATAAATATTGCCACCCCATTTATAGGAGGTCTCTCTCCGAGCAACTTCGGGGATGATTCCTTTTGATATGCCATAGGCACAATATGCATCAACTGAAAATTCCAACCAGTTAAGCCTGTCGAAATAATAAGAGGGACTGATGCCGTAGTCAACACAGTTCTGGGCATTCTCATAGGTCACATACACCTGATTGTCTATTATATTATCGACAGATGATATTACATTCTTTTTTTGATTGACATAGCAGGTGACCGAGAAATTGCCTTTATACGTATAGACCAGTTTGTAATTATAACGTCGCTCGCTTTTAAGTGACAGATTTCCTTTTATATATTTGTATTGGCTCACACGCCACTCAAATGGATTTATCAAGTCGAATTTTGGCTCTATACTGCCCGAGGTTATAATAAAAGAAAATCTTGAATTATTGACCGGAGTCCATGAGGTCAGAAAATCAGGGAGGAAAGAGGTATATTCAATGTGACGGTCATCGACATTGAGATTACTTATAGCTCTATCGGTATATGACAACTGAGCTCCGACTCTGAAACTCAGCGCATCGGAGGGACGCCATTTATAACTAAAATACGGATTTATTTTCGTTTCATTTATTTTGACAATATCATTTTGCTCTGACGGCATTATGTCAGTATCCGTATCCATTTCGACATCACGTCCATTTGATATTTTCGTAAAATAAGCTTTTATGCCGAAATCAATGTTATGGCGTCCGTCGTGACTGACCGCGATGGAGTAATCGTTGGATATATTTGCTCCGTATACTTTAAGCCGTTGGTCAGAAATATAAGTCATAAACGGATTGAATCCTAATTCATCAGTTCCCACAAAAGAAAGATCTGTATTTTCCCTATAGTTGTAAAACGTGCCCTCAAGCCATCCTTTGAAACCATTGGAAAAAGCATGCTCAGCATAGGCGGCAATATTGAAGCGCGGACGATCTATTTCTATATCGTTATGGTTCAAAGTGGTCTGCCCGAGCATTATTTCCCGGGAGTAGAAGCTATTGTCGGTCGTTTTTTTGTTTATATTTGCGTTTAATCCTATAAAACCTTTATTGTTATATTGATACTGGACTGTAGCATAACCTCCGGCATAATTTGATTTTCCTTTTGACGGAACATGACTCCGGTATGTGGTATTGTCATCATAGGTATATGTCGCATTTTCTTCCGAACGGGAGTAATTATGATTATATGAGGGGGTTATGTCAACAAACAGTTTGTTGTTGTTGAATACACCCGACCCATATACAGCATATCGGCCTTCATAACCCGAACCTTTCATAAACTCAATACCGACATTGCCGCCGGCATATCTGTTGAATTTTGAACTCATGTGCAATATAATCATTGCCGCAGTTCCCTCCGGGTCATATTTTACCGATGGAGAAGTTATAACCTCCACGCGGTCAATCAATGATGCATCATATCCGCGCAACACATTGGCAAGATCTGCGGCATCAACACGCTGAAGCACATTGTTTACGCGAACAAGTATCTTTTCCTTACCTACTACCTTTATGTCATTTCCTTTCACATTTATTTGTGGCAGACGACCTAATAAATCAAATGCATTGTTGCTGCTCTCGGCAAGTTGTCGCACATCGACAGAAAAGCCGTCGGGTTGAGATCTTACCCTAAGGTGTCGGCCTTTCACTACTACAGTCTGTAGTTCATGTGCATTAGTTTCAAGCTCACAGTTTCCAAAATCTTTAATCTGATTTTGTGCCAGACTGAATTTATCAGTCGATTGATTATAACCGAGACAGGAAATAATCAGATACAGTTCATCACCGCAACCGAGAGTCATTTCAAATGTACCGTTCTCATCGGAAAAAGATGTCCCTATGATTTTTTCCTGAGGGGTTGCCTCCAGGGCGTATATATATGCACCCTCTACTGATTCGCCATTTTCATTGACTATACGGCCCTTGATTGTCCCCTGACATTCCTCAGCCCATGCGTTTAAACCCAGCAGTGACACCGTTATGGCAAATAAAAAAGCAATCGTTCTTTTCATACTATTCATGTGTATATTGTTTAATTTGACACAAAAATAGAGATTGAAAAATTTTCAAACAAGAAGAAAAGTTTGACAGGAGCGATTTTTATATCTATGAATACCAACTATTTAAGCAATAGTATATATCCGATTTTGGAACACGATGTTAAAAAGTTTGACATTTAACGTTTGTCACTATGTGCCTTATGAGAAGAGAACGACTAAATTAATATTACAGTTTTTTCATCAGTTTTCGGATGTAGATGCCGATATTTGTTTCATGGTCATCAATGCCGAGTTTTCGGCGGATATCGCTGCTGATGTGGTAATGGCGACGGAGTTGGATATATTCGCCGACTTCTTTTCCTCTCAGGCCTATTGCATAAAGGCAGAGGTAATTGATTTCTGCCTCCGAGAGCCGGTGTTGCTCCAGATACTTGATGAATTTGGGATGCGAGGCTTTAAATGCAAGACGTGTCGAGTTCATAAACTCGTCTTTATCCTGAACCAATTTGTCGCGCCATGCCCCGTAGGGTTGTGCGTAGGATGAGTTTTCAGAAATACTTGTTGCCAATAGCCCGTTCAACATCTCAATCCTTACTTTAATCGCGTCCTCAACAGGTTTCGCAATATCATTCTGAGTCATAAGCAGACTTTTAAGGCTGATACTCTCTTCTTCAAGCTGCTTGATTTTCAACCGCATATTCTCAGCGGCCAACATCTGACGTTCGCATTCCAATTTCGCATTCTTCCGTTCTAATTCAACCTTTTCCTTTTCTTTTTTGAGATTATCCAATTGCAATTGCAACCTTTCTTTCTCCTTTTCACTCAATAGATTTTTCGTTTTTATAAATCTGTAGCGATAAGAAATATATATAACGGTAAAGAGCAATAACAGAACACCGCATGAAATTATCCAGATAAATTTGTCTCTTTTTCTCAAATCGGTCAGACTTGAGATTTCCATTTCATGTTTTTGCTGTGCGAACAGTAAGTCCTGTGAAAATAGTTTCAAGTGTGTTTGTTCAAGCAATTTCCAAAAATCATGATGAGCCTCCAATGCACCGCGATAGTCTCCTATTTTTTCCAATACTTCATTTTTTACCGCCAAAAATTTTAACGTATCAACTGAAACTAAATCTTTGCTTGCTGCATTTAACAGTTCCATTGCTTTGCCCGGATCATCAAGTCTGCAATAGGCGACAGCCATATCTAATTTTGTTTCGGTTTCTATGCTATCCATAGATGAATAAATTTTCAAAATATTCCTAAGGTCATCAATATCACCAAACTTACCTGTGTACACTAAATAAGTTGATATTATAGCAGAATCATATTCAGGATGTTGGTTTAGTATGTCCTCGGCAATTGTCAAAATGCTGTCGGCTTTTATTTTATTATCTTCCATAAGTGCACCATTAAGTGCATTTGCAAGACTTGAAATTTCGTAGTCAGGCCTGTTGATTGCATTGTATAGTTGTGCCGCTTTCTCGTTATTTTCAATAAAGTCATCAATTTTGTAGGTGGAATAATATATTACTCCCTGGGCTACGAGCAAGTTGGCGGCTGTCAGTGTGTCTGTCGATGTTTCGATGTATTCGCGCCCCTGAATGAATGACTGCATTGCCTTGTCATCATTTTTTCCGTTCTGACAGATGCGACCCTGATAGTAAAGTGTGCGCAGTTTTTCGTCAGGGGTGCCTTTTTTCAGGTAATAGTCTATCGCGGGCTGGAGGATTTCAAATGTGGTGGTATCGATGTAGTTTTTGTCTAATGCCATTGACATAAGCAGGGCGTAGCGGGCTTTTTCTTCTTCGTCGCCGAGTGTGTGGGTGTCAATCGCTGAAAGGATAGAGAGGGAGGAGTCGGGCCGGGTCGGGATGAGACGTTCGGCTTCGTTCATTGTTGTCCATGCTGCGGTCTTGTGACGACAGCCGGTCAACGTGACCGATATATATAGTATTGCAATCAAAAGTGATATTATCTGTTTTTTCATAATCAATGTGACTACCTGGCCTTGTTATTATCGGAAGTTTATGACAATTTGCTGTAGTAGCGTAATTATTTGACGGGGGTGTGGTCTCAGTATATACAAAGGTACTTATTAATCTGACAACTCAATTGAAAATCGCATGAAATCATGTGTTATTATTAATGATTGCGCATAAAAAAAGCGTCAACGGTGGGAAGTTGACGCTTTTTTTGTGTAATTATTGATATTCTATATAATATAATTCATATAGTGTCGCGGGGATTATTTTCCGGCGGCTTCGGCTGCTGCGCGCTGCTTTTCGGCGGAGATTTCTTTGATGTTCCACACTGCGAGGGCGCCGAGGAGCATCAAGATGCCGGCTACGACGATCATGAATACGGTCTGCGGTGCGCCGGCCTGTGCGGTGTCAGCTGCGGCTACGGGGAAGAAGCCGAGGATGAGTCCGCCGAGGAGTGCCGCGATAATCTGCGGGAAGCAGATTGTGCAGTTGAAGAGGCCGAGGTATGTGCCGATGTTTTTGCCGGAGAGTGCGTTTGTGAGGATTGTGAAGGGCATTGCGAGCATTGCGGCCCATCCGCATCCCATGAGTCCGTAGGGGACTGTAAGCGCCCATTTTGATGAGCAGAAGTAAACTGCGATGAAGCCTATCGCTCCGATGACGAGGCTGACGGAGTAGGCGAATCGGCGGTTGCGGAAGCGTGGGAGCACTGCGGCCCAGATTACGGCTACGACGGCCTGTATTGCGAAGAGCACGCCGTTCCAGTCGCCGGCGTCCTGATATTGCTTTGACTGGGCGTTGAGCACTGTGGAGTATTTGGGCGTGATTTCAGCGGCGATGGCCGAGGGGAGTTCGGTGACCTGTTGTTTATCGTAGACTCCGTTGCGCTCGACGACGATGTGAGCTGTTGAGAGTTTGTGGTCGGGGGTGATGGTTGAGAATGTGGTGACTGTGGCGAGTGGTGCGGTGAGTGTTATCTCATTGCCGTCGACTGTGATGATGTCGCCTTCCGCGCCGAATTCTTCACCGGGGCGGACGAGCGAGACGCCTTTATCGTAGAATATCTGTCCGCCTTTGACGAGAAGCGCGCCTTCGGCATTCTTGATGCTGTCGGGGTAGATGAGGTTGCCGTTGACGGTGACGCCGCTGATGGTGAGGCGTCCGTCGTCGATGACGAGGGCTTCGTCGGCGAAGAGGTATTTGTCGGAATATGTGGTGCCGTTGATTTCGACGCCTGATACTTTCTGTTCGGAGGGGCAGTCGAATGCGTGTCCGGCGATGGCGTCGGTGGAGTATGTCCAGAGGAATAGAAATCCGCTCCAGCAGAAGAACTGCACGAGGCCGATGGTCCAGAACACGGCGGGGGCTGTCTTGAGTGCGCTGCCCATCTGTGTGAACATGTTGCCTTTTTTCTTGTCGGTCTCTTCGGGCACGCCGTTGTATTCGGCATACAATTTCGGGGGCATCTCTTTGACTTTTGCGAATGTGTAGAGCACGCAAAGCAGGAGAATGAGCGCTCCGAGGTAGAAGGCGAATGTCACTGTGGGGGGCACTTCACCTTCGGGGGCCTGGTTGCTGACGAAGAGTGCGAGAATGATGGGTGCGAGGTATCCGACGAATGAGCCGGCGTTGCAGAGGAAGCTCTGTATGGAGTATGCCAGACCTTTCTGTTTCTCGTTGACCATGTCGCCGACGAGCATCTTGAATGGCTGCATGGCCATGTTGATAGAGGTGTCGAGGAGCATGAGGCAGAAGAGGCCGAATGTGATTGCGGCTGAGACGGAGAGTCCGAGACTGCCTGCGTTGGGGAGGAAGCACATGACGATGATTGCGATGGCTGCTCCTACGATGAGGTAAGGTAGGCGGCGTCCGAAGCGGTTCCATGTGCGGTCGGAAGCAGAGCCGATGATGGGTTGCACGAGAAATCCCATGAGAGGGGGAAGAATCCAGAAGTAGCTGAGCTGGTGAGGGTCGGCACCGATGGTCGAGAAGATGCGGCTCACCTGAGAGCTTTGGAGGGCGTAGGCAATCTGGACTCCGAAAAATCCGAAGCTCAGATTCCACAGCTTCCAAAAGCCTAAGTCGGGTTTAGTTTTCATGTTGATTGAATGTGAATGATTTATTTATTTTTTATTTAATTTCAAAAGTAGGGTGATATCGTTGTGGCTGTTGTCATTTGATCTGAGAGTAGAGCCATTCGATTTCCTGCGGCCAGAGCGCTTCATCGGGTGTTTCGAGTATGAGCGGGATGTTGTCGAAGCGCGGGTCGTTGACGAGCATTGTGAAGAATTGTGAGCCGATTTCGCCCTGCCCTATCGGTGCGTGACGGTCGACACGTGAGCCGAGGCCTTTTTTTGAGTCGTTGATGTGCATTGCCGACAGGTAGCCGAGACCGATTTCGCGGTCGAATTCCTGCCATGTGGCTTCATAGCCTTGGGGGGATGCGAGGTCGTAGCCTGCGGCGAACGAGTGGCAGGTGTCGACACAGACACCGATGCGCGATTTGTCTTCGACGCGGTCGATTATGGCGCGTATCTGCCCGAATGAGTATCCGAGGTTGGAGCCTTGCCCGGCTGTTGTCTCGATTACGGCTTTTACGCCGGATGTAGCATCGAGGGCGATGTTGATTGACTCGGCGATTGTGGCGATGCATGCGTCGGTATCGACGAGCCGGAGATGTGACCCGGGGTGGAAGTTGAGCATCGACAGGCCGAGCTGGCTGCAACGGTTGAGCTCGTCAAGAAAAGCCTCGCGCGATTGTGCGAGTTTGTCTTGGTCGGGCGAGCCGAGGTTGATGAGGTAGCTGTCGTGGGGGAGTATATGCTCCGGGGCGTATCCGAGCTTGTCGCAGTGCTCTCTGAAGAGGGCAGCCTCTTTGTCGGAAATCGGTTTTGACTTCCATCTCGACGGGTTGCGGGTGAACAGGGCGAATGCGCGTGCGCCGATAGCCTGAGCGTTGAGGGGCGCCTGTGCCACTCCGGAACTGACGGATACATGAGCTCCTATATATTTCATTTTGTCTTAGTCTGTTTTTGGTCTTAAAAATAAACTTACGGAAATGTAAACCTGCGATCAAATCACACCTACAAATCACACTGTGTCGGTGATAGTTCAGCTTTGTCATGGTTCGACCTACAAAGATAATTAAAAATATTAATGTCGACCAATTTTTCATTAAATTAAAAAGCGGAAAATATGGCGTTTTTTATCTAATGTTTTGCTGCTGTATGCAAATTTGACTATATTTGCAGTAAAGAAGGATAAAAGAGTAATGTTAGGAATTTCAAAGGAAGCGATATCCGAGTTGCCGCAGGCATTGTTCGGTGGACGTATCATCGTGATAAACTCACCGCTCGACTGTCGCAAGGCGATAAAATATCTGCTTACACAACCAATCGTAGGGTTTGACACGGAAACGCGTCCGTCGTTTCACAAAGGCAATCCGCACAAGGTAGCTCTTCTGCAGCTTTCGACTGCCGGGGAGTGTTTTCTGATACGTCTGAACCGCACCGGTCTGACCGATGAGATCAAGGAGCTGATGGAGAGCGAGGATGTGCTCAAGGTGGGTCTGTCGATAAAGGATGACCTGCACTCGCTGTCGGCGCTTGGCCCGTTTGAGCCACGGAATGTGCTTGAGCTTCAGACATACGTAAAGGCATACGACATCGCCGACAATTCGCTGCAGAAAGTCTATGCGGTGATATTCAACGAGCGCATATCGAAAGGTCAGCGTCTGACCAACTGGGAGGCCGAGAACCTGACGGAAGCGCAACAGGGTTATGCCGCGCTTGACGCATACGCCTGTTACCGGATCTACACCCATCTGCGCAGCGGCGGATTCAATCCGGCCGACTCGCCTTACAAAATAGCGGAGCAGGAACAATAATCCCCACCCCAAATCATAAGTCATGAAAAGATCATCAATCATTTTAACTACAATGGCGATAGCAGCAGCCGCCGTGCCGGCAACAGCGGCAGGGCGCATACAATATCCGGCCGCGCCGGCAGATCCGGCTACCGACCGATATTTCGACATAACTGTAACGGACACATACCGTCCGCTTGAAAACGACACAGCCGCAGCTACTCTGCAATGGGTAGAGGCCGAGCGCAATCTGACCGAGGATTATCTGTCAAAGATACCGTTCCGCGGCAAACTGCGCGAACGGATAGCGTCGTTTCAGAATTACAAAAAGACCGGACTTCCGTGGAAAGCGCATGACAACCGTTATTATTTCTACGAGAACTCAGGCATGCAGAACCAGTCGGTGCTCTACCGAAAGGGGACAATCGACGGAAAGGCCGAGGTGTTTCTCGATCCCAACACGCTGAGCGATGACGGCACGGTGGCGCTCACAGGTGTATTCATGTCGCCCGACGGCAAGTATACAGCCTATACGATAAGCCGCAGCGGATCTGACTGGACGGAGATATATCTGCTTGACACAGCCACGGGCGAACTTCTTCCCGACCATATAGAGTGGGCCAAGTTTACCGGCGCCGAGTGGTATGGCGACGGCTTTTTCTACAGTGCGTATCCGACGCCCGAGGCAGGCAAGGAGTTTTCCAATGCCAACGAGAACCACCGCATCTATTACCACAAGATCGGCACACCGCAATCTCAGGACAAGATTTATTATGAGGACAAGGAGCATCCGCTCTATTTCCATTCGGTATACGTGCCCGACAACAACCATTACATCTTCCTGATGGCCGGCGGACAGGGCTTCGGACAGGCCATCAAGGTAAAGGATCTCAACGACCCCGACGCCGAATGGACTGTGATGGAACCGTCGCAGGACAATATCGTGGATATAGTCGATGTGATCGGCGACACGATTTATTTCACCACTTCAGTCGATGCCCCCAACTACCGCCTGATGTCGGCGCCTGTCGATAAGCCGTCGCGCGAGAACTGGCGCGAGCTCATCGCCGAGAGCGATGCAGTGCTTTCAGGCGCACAGATGGCCGGCGACAAAATCATAGCGAACTACCGCCGTGACGCCTCGTCGCACCCCGCGCTCTATGACCGCGAAGGCAACTTCATACGTGAAATCAAGCTGCCTGCGATTGCAAGCGCATCGTTTTCAAGCTCGAAGCGCCACGACGAGGTATATTACAACGTGACCAACTATCTTCAGCCCTGGGCTCATTACAGATATGATCTCGCGTCAGGCGAAAGCACGCTTACGGAACGTGCGTCGGTTGCCGGGTTCAATCCCGACGATTATGTAACGGAAGAGGTGTTCTATCCGTCGGCTGACGGCACGCAGGTGCACATGCATCTGACCTACCGCAAGGATATAAAGCGCGACGGCAACAATCCGGTGTATCTTTACGGATACGGCGGTTTCAACGTGCCACTCGGTCCGGGCTTCTCACCAAACCGTCTGAACTGGCTTGAAAACGGCGGCATCTATGCCGAGGCCAATCTGCGCGGCGGCTCGGAGTATGGCGACAAGTGGCATGAGGCCGGCACGAAGATGCAGAAGAAAAATGTATTCAACGACTTTATCGCCGCAGCCGAATATATGATCAAAGAAGGATTTACCAATCCGGGCCGTCTGGTGATAGAGGGAGGCAGCAACGGCGGCCTGCTCGTTGGCGCGTGCGTCAACATGCGCCCTGACCTTTTCGCTGTGGCGATACCTCGCGTAGGCGTAATGGACATGCTCCGCTATCACCTTTTCACCATCGGGTGGAACTGGGCCTCTGACTACGGCACTTCGGCCGACTCGCCTGAGATGGCAGCATATCTGCGCTCCTACTCGCCGATGCACAACATCAGCAATGACGGTACCCCCTACCCTGCGATACTTGTCACCACCGCCGACCATGACGACCGCGTGGTGCCGGCACATTCATTCAAGTATGCGGCCAATCTTCAGGCGGCCGACACCGGTGACAAGCCCAAGCTGATACGCATCGACTCCAAGGCCGGGCATGGTGCGGGCAAACCGATAAGCAAGGTCATCGACGAATATGCCGACCTGTATTCATTCATCTATTATAACCTGGGCATCAACCCTGTCACAGAGTGAAAATCACAGCGGCAATAATATCAGCGGCGTGCTGTCTATCCCTTACAAGCTGTTTCACGGGGATAGAGAGCACGCCCCGCATAACGGTCAAGGAAGTGGAGCGCAACGTAGCTTCTGTCAACCCGGAGGCCGAGATGGCCGCGCGGCTTTATCCCGAAGCTGCCACCTCATGGAAGCCGGGGCGCAGATTTCTCGCCACCGACCCCAAGATATCGCTTATTTTCGAGAAAGAGCCGACAGTGAAGCCGGGTGAGATACTCATATTCGACAGTCTGTCGGCAGAGAGATCGATTACCGGTGACACGATTTCCGTACTGACATTCCACCGTGAAGCCGAAGCCGGGTCTCAAGAAACGCTTCGCTATAAGGTGGGGGTCGCACCGGGGTCGCTTTCCGAATTTTTCACGCTTCCGATGAGTGTTGACCTCGCAACGGTTGAGAATGCAAGGCGTTTACTTACGGGTCGCACATTCTACATAATATCGTCACTTCGCGTCGACAGCAATCTGCGGCCGACAGCAGGCGGCCGCAAATATGTCGCCGCGACGATAACGAATGTGTCGCCGGGCAATGCCGATTATCCGTTGCTGGTGGATATCGCCGAGGATAACGGCAAAGAGTCGGCGGTGGCAATGACCGCAGGCGCCGCACGCAGCTCCACACGCAATTTCGACAAGATATTCGAGCTTAGCGACCCGCGTACCCGCTATCCGGCAATAACCGATAATGTGTGGGACAATATCGTCAACTCACGCGTGTCGTCAGGCATGACGACAACTGAATGCCGCCTTGCCATCGGAACTCCTAACGACATAAAGAAATGGCATAACGGAGGCAGCTTCTTCGAAGGATGGGCATGCGACAACGGCCGCTACCTTATATTTGTCGACGGACTGCTGTCGGAGATACGTTGAGCTTAAGAGAGTGTTTGAATTTAAACCGTATTAACAAAAAATAGAACGAGAGTAAAAACTTCAAATTAATCCTGAGGTCTTTTTTGGTCAATTCCGCCAAGTTTCATCAGTCGCATAGCTCGCTATGCTCCTTCTTCAACTCGCGGAATTCCCTCAAAAAATCCTCTCAGTCTTAATTTGATTTAAATCCAAACACTCTCTAAGAAACAATGCGGCTGCGATACAGTCATAACGCAACATGCAATCATAATGAAACTTACTTTTCTCGGCACGGGGACGTCGACAGGCGTACCGATGATAGGGTGTGAGTGCGCGACCTGCCGTTCACACGACCGGCGTGACAAGAGGCTGCGTACATCCGCGCTCCTGTCGGCAGGCAACACCAACATACTCATCGACGCAGGCCCCGATTTCAGACAACAGATACTTGACGCAGGGTCGCCGTCACTGTCAGCGCTTCTCCTGACCCATACGCACTACGACCACGCAGGGGGAATCGATGACCTGCGGCCATATTGCTATCCCGACGGTTTCGACATTTACGCCCAGGCCGCCGACATAGATGACCTTCGCAAGAAAGTGCCCTATTGCTTTGCCGAGCATCCTTACCCCGGCGCCCCTGTGCTCAACCCGCACGTCATAGCGCCGATGAAGCCGTTTGAAATAGACGGATTAAGCATCGAGCCGCTTCCGGTTAAGCATTATCTGCTCGACATCGTAGGGTTTAAAATCGGAAATCTCGCCTACATCACCGACGCCAAGGAGGTGCCGGCAGAGACAATCGATGCCATCAAAGGCGTAGACACGCTGGTCATCAATGCGCTGAGGCACAAAGAGCACATCTCGCATCTGAACCTAACCCAGGCGCTCGACGTTATAAAAGCAGTCAGACCACGGATGGCCTATCTGACACATATCAGCCACGACATGGGGCTATATTCGGAAGTCGCCCCTACCCTTCCGGACAATGTCAGACCGGCTACAGACGGCGAGACTATAGAAATTCAGGATTAGCGGAGAGGGCTGTATCTACATATCGCCGACAGTTGCGGAGAGCGCTCAATCATCATAATCCTGATAAAGAAATGTCGAATGTTTAAAATATCAGTATTATGATTAAGGTCACTTATCTGGATCACAGCGGCTTTGCCGTAGTGCTTCCGACCGCGGTAGCGGTGTTTGACTATTTCCGCGACCCGACAGGCGCGTTAGTGAAAGTGATACGCGAAAATCCCGAGCTTCCGGTAGTGTTTTTCGTGTCGCATCACCATCCCGACCATTTCAATCCGGCAATCTTCAATCTGGCGCAGGACCGCGAAGTACAGTATGTGCTGTCAAACGATATATTCTCGAAAGTAGTGCACGATGATATGCCTGTGGCATGGGTAAGTCCGGGCGACGAAGTGCCGGGACTGCTCGGCGGACTTGACGTAAGAGCTTTCGGTTCGACAGATGCCGGAGTAAGTTTTCTCGTCACACTGCCCGACGGAAGAAAGATATTCCACGCCGGCGATCTCAACTACTGGCACTGGAACGAAGAGTCGACCGTAGAGGAAGTCAAAGAGGCATACAACGAGTTTGTGCATATCATACAGAAACTCGAGGAGTATGCACCCGAGATAGATATAGCGTTTTTCCCGGTAGACCCGCGTCTGGGTCCGGACTACGCCGACGGCGCACGACTGTTTCTGGAAAACATCGCAGTAAAAGACTTCTTCCCGATGCATTTCTGGGGCGCATACAAGACCGCATGCGAATTTGAGGACTATACGACAGACAATACCGACAGTTTCTGCCTGCATGTGCCGGGCGAGTCGGTAGAACTTGAAGGGAAGATGGCCGTCAGGAAATGACATAAGCCATAAATTCATAAAGAGGCCGCACCGTTGCATCTCAACGGGCGGCCTCTTCCGTTATATTCCAACGGACAAGATACAGACGTCCTTGCAGGTGTTGCAAAACTCAGAAATTTGTGAAAATAATTGCTATCTTTGTAACCGAACAAACCAACCTAACATATTTACGACCGTGAAAAAAAGTATTTTTGCCACTCTGATTGCGGCATGTTGCACCGTGTCCGCGATGGCCGACAGTGTAACCGAGATAAACGAGGGATGGAAATTCCGTCAAGTCAGATCAAACAACCTATATCCCGCCACTGTGCCCGGATGCGTGCATACCGACCTTATCGACAACGGGCTCATCGAAGATCCGTATTACCGTCTTAACGAACGCAATGTGCAATGGATTGACAAGGAAGACTGGGAATACACCACAGAACTATGGGTTGACAGCGCAACACTCTCACATGACAGAGTGATGCTTGAATGCGACGGACTCGACACGTATTGCGATGTGTCGGTCAACGGTGTCACGGTGATACATGCCGACAACATGTTCCGTCGGTGGGATGCTGATGTAAAACAGTTGCTTCACGAGGGGAACAACAATATCAAAGTATATTTCCACTCTCCGGTAAAGACAGACTTGCCGAAATGGGATGCCACAGACTGCCACTATATGGCAATGAACGACCAGTCGGAAAACGGAGGATTGCTTGACCGAAAGATCAGCGTTTATGCGCGCAAGGCCGGGTATCATTACGGCTGGGACTGGGGTCCGCGGCTTGTCACCTCAGGAATATGGCGCCCCATGCGGCTTCATGCCTGGAACGTCGCCGTCATCGACGATGTATTTATCAATCAGAAACGTGTAACGTCGAAAAAAGCCGAGATAGCACAGCAGGTGACCGTAAACTCAGCGGGCGAACTGCCGGGAGCCGTAATAATATCAAAAGATGCCGAATCGGGAAAGATATTATCAAGAAAAAGCATCGACCTCAGAGAAGGCATCAACACAGTCACACTTGACTACAGCATATCCAACCCGCGGCTGTGGTGGTGCAACGGTCTCGGCAAACCGGAGATGTACACATTCGAGACACTGCTGCTCAACGGCAACGACACGCTGGCCGTGAACCGCACACGCACCGGACTACGTTCCATCGAGGTTGTCAACGAGCCCGACAAGGACGGCATGACTATGTACTTCCGACTCAACGGCGTGCCGGTTTTCGCCAAGGGCGCCAACTATATACCGCAGGATATGTTCCTGCCCAGAGTCAGCGACGATGATTACCGGCGCACGGTTGCCGACGCCGCCGACGCCAACATGAACATGCTGCGTGTGTGGGGCGGCGGCATCTATGAGAACGACATTTTCTATGACCTGTGTGACGAAAACGGAATCATGGTGTGGCAGGACTTCATGTTTGCATGCAGCATGTATCCGGCAGAAGGAGAGCTGCTCGACAATATCCGTAAGGAAGCTGTCGACAATGTGATCAGGCTGCGAAATCATCCGTCGATAGCGCTCTGGTGCGGCAGCAACGAAAGTTTTGTCGGGTGGAAGCAATGGGGATGGAGAGACAATGTCGCATCACAAAATCCGGAAGCCGCCAAAAAGATGGACGAACAGTTTAACGCACAGTATTTCGAAGTGCTTCCGGAGGTTGTCGAGAAATATCATCCGGGGGTCAGCTACCGCGCATCATCGCCATTCAGCGGCTCGATGGACGGATGTTCAGACAATTGCGGCGACACGCACTACTGGGGAGTGTGGCACAGCATGCACCCGACATGGATGTATAATAATGTCAGAAGCAGGTTTTTCAGTGAATACGGGTTTCAGTCTTTTCCGGAATATGAGTCAGTGAAACTGTACACCGACGGAGACAGCGACCTTTCAATCACCTCCGACGTCATGATGTCGCATCAGCGCGGCGGCGCGGCTGCCAACCGGCGCATCATGGAGTATCTGCTTGACGAATACCGCGCCCCAAAAGATTTCAAATCATTTCTGTATGCCAACCAAGTGCTTCAGGGCGATGCAGTCAAAACCGCAATCGAGAGTCATCGCCGACAGATGCCGTATTGCATGGGGACACTCTACTGGCAGCACAATGACTGCTGGCCGGTGGCGTCGTGGGCGGCCCGCGATTATTACGGCAGATGGAAAGCACAGCATTATTTCGCCCGCAAGGCATTCAAAGATGTGATAGTGACCGGAGCCATACACGACGGAGTGCTGTCAGTGCATACCGTGTCAGACAAGCTGAAGAAATCGGGCGGCAGACTTGACATAAGACTTCTTGACTTCAACGGCAATGTGTTGAAGTCGTTCTCACAGAAAGTAGAAATCAAGCCCAACACCTCGTCCATCGTATGGAAATCTCCCGTAGACGACCTGCTCGGGGGCAATGACGCCAATGAGTGCTTTGTTAATGCAAGACTCTCCGACAGTAATGGAATCATTGACAGCAACAACTTTTATTTCAACACATTCAAGAATCTTAATCTGCCCGCGGCCGAAGTGGAGACGCATATTGCGGAGGCCGACGGCGGATATGACGTAAGAGTGTCGTCAGACAAATTCGCCCGCGCCGTATTCCTCTCCATTGACGGTATCGACAATTTTTTCAGCGACAATTATTTTGATGTCATTCCGGGGGAGGATGTGACAGTGAGAGTCACCACCGGCCTGCCGCGAGATGAATTCGAGCGCCAGCTCAAAGTGATGACACTTACCGACGCATGTAGATATCCCTCAGGCGAGCGCGCCAAGACTGCAGTCAGCGGAAGCTATCCGACGGCCTACGACCAATGGCCGAACTCGCTTCTTTCCGGCAACGGCAATACAGGCTTCATGGTGCTTGGCAACCCTACAGACGAGACAGTGATATTATGCGACCGCAATTACAATTTCCCCTCCATGGGAGCGGAACGCACTTTTGCCAAAGTAGATGCCGACACGATTGCCCGCATCAAGCAGCTGTGTGCCGACAGCCGCTTCCGCGAGGCCAATGACCTTGCCGTGTCTACAGCCCGGTGGGAAGATGGCGGCAAAGGCGGACGCCATCCCGGCTTTCTCATGAATATCACCTATAACGGCACTCATGACGACATTTCAGACTATAAAAGAGAAATCGACTACACTACCGGAGAGATAACGGTAAGCTGGAGCGACAAAGAGGGCATCTGGAAACGAAAAGCATTTACTTCGAGGGCAGGCGACTATTCGGTATTCATGCTTGAGGCACCTGCCGGAAGCTCTGTCAACGCCACAGTATCGCTTCTTGTGACCGACGAGATGCATTTTCCCGAAGGCACGACATGGCATACAGAATCAGACGGCGAAGGACTGCGCATCACCGTCACCTATCCTGACGGGATAAATGCATATAACGGCTATCTGAAAGTATCGGCCGGCGGGAGAGAAATCATGCCGGAAGGCGACAGAATAGAGATAACCGACGCGACCGAGGCCACAATCACCGTATCGACCAGAGAACTTAAAGACGCGTCAACCGATTACGCGGCAGAATTTGCCAGGCATCGTGCCATATATTCACCTATCTTCAACCGTGCGAGCGTATCGTTTGATTGCAGCAAAGAAGATGCCTCTCTCACCAATGAGGAGCTGATTGCAAAACAGAAGCAGGATAAAGAAATCAATCCGGCGCTTCTCAACCGTCTTTTCGACGCAGGCCGCTATGCGTTTCTGTCGTCATCGTCGTCAACCACCGCCCCCGACCTGCTCGGCATCTGGACCGGCGACTGCAACGTAGGCTGGGGAGGATTCTATCACCTCGACGCCAATCTCAATCTTCAGATTTCGGGAGGGAATATCGGAGCAATGCCCGAAGCGATGGAAGGATATTTCAGTCTCCATGACTCCTGGCTTCCCGGATTTCGACAAAATGCCCGCGACCTGCTCGGAGCCAACGGTCTTGTGGCATGCGGCAACACACCAGGTTACGGAGCCGGACTGATGGCATCGATCAGCGAAGATTATCCTTATCATTGGTCGACCGGCGAAGAGCCGTGGCTGCTATATCCTTATTGGGAACATTATCTGGTGACCCGCGACAATGATTTTCTGCGCACACGCCTTTACCCGTTGCTCACAGAGATGGCAGTGTTTTACAAAGAATTTCTGACACACAAAGACTCTGACGGGAAATGGATATTCACCGGGTCGGTATCACATGAGAACAAGCCGTCAAACCTGAATGTGTCACTTCTCAACAATTCGACTATCGATATTGCCGGAGCGCATTTCATTTTTGACACGCTGCGCAAATCGGCAGAGATACTTGGCGAGGATGTGTCGCAATGGAACGAATTTGCCGACAGCCTTCCTGGATATATGATAAACCGGGACGGCGCGCTCGCCGAATGGGCATGGCCCGGACTCGATGACAATTATGCCCACCGCCACACAAGCCACCTCGTGGGAGTATGGCCTTACCGTGAGATTACGACCGACAACCGGCCACTTGCAACAGCGGCAAAACGCGCGCTCGATTTCCGCAAGCAATTTCAGTTCGGCAACAATGCCGGTCACGGCCTGCTTATGGGCGCGCTGGAATACGCATGCCTTCATGACGGCAAATCGTGCGGCGAACTTGTGCGACAGCTTGCAGCGACAGATTTTTATTACAACGGACTTGCGTCGGCACATTTCGGAGACCATGGTGTGTTCTGCACAGATGTAGTCAACACAATGCCGGCAATAATAATGGAGATGCTGATAGGGTCGACCGACAACACGATAACATTGCTTCCCGCACTTCCGAAATCACTCGGACACGGAGAGCTCAAAGGAATACTGACACGCACGGGAGTCAGAGTAGAGTCAATGTCATGGAGCGATACGGGCATCGACTGCCGGCTGTACTCGCCGCGTGAATGCCGCATCGAGGTGCGAGCGCCGCGCGAACAGAGAGAACTCACTCTCGGCGCCGACACATATAGCGAACTGCATTTCGACATCTGACAACTACGCCGGTAAACGACCTGAATAGCCTCGTAGATGAGGCTATTCAGGTTTTTAACATATAAAATCAACATTGTGGCATATAATTTTTGTGCAGTTTATTTTTTTTTATTATCTTTGATATTGGCAAGAAGCGATTGGCGGAAGCCATTGCTTCAAGTTATTTTTTTGTTTTGATAAAAACATCTAAGGTATCTATATAAAGATTATGAATAACGATTTTAGAAATTACGCAGTAAAGCATCTGGGAATGAACGGACTGGCGCTCGACCAGTATGTATCGGCCACAACGCGCGGGGCCCAATCGATAGCGGCGAGCTACATATCGCCCACCATCATCGAGGAGCGTCAGCTCAATGTGGCGCAGATGGACGTATTCTCGCGGCTGATGATGGACCGCATCATATTCCTGGGCACTGACGTCAACGACTACACAGCCAATGTAATCCAGGCACAGCTTCTCTATCTCGACTCTTCCGATCCGGGCAAAGATGTGTCAATATATATCAACTCGCCCGGCGGCTCGGTCTACGCGGGTCTGGGCATCTACGACACGATGCAATATATCAAGAGCGATGTGTCGACAATATGCACCGGTATGGCGGCGTCGATGGCCGCAGTGCTTCTCGTGGCCGGCGAAAAAGGCAAGCGCTTCGCGCTTAAGCATTCACGCGTGATGATACATCAGCCTATGGGCGGCGCCCAGGGTCAGGCTTCGGATATCGAGATAACCGCCCGCGAGATCCAGAAGCTCAAGAAGGAACTCTACACAATCATATCGGATCACTCGGGACAGCCGTTTGACAAGGTGGAACGCGACTCTGACCGCGACTATTGGATGACGGCCTGCGAAGCCAAGGATTACGGCATGATTGATGACGTTTTAGTCCGCATTAAAGACAAATAAGAAATGGCGAAGAAACAGAATCAGGATATATGCGCGTTTTGCGGACGCACCGAGAAGGAAGCCGGAATATTGCTGCCCTCGGGTGTGTATCAGGACGTGTATATATGCGACAACTGCCTGAATATGCTTCACTCTCATATCGAAGAGTTCAAGCAGATGGCGGGAGTGAGCCAGGCCGGAAAAGAGAGTGAGCCGCAGGAGCCGAAAAAGCTTCCGAAGCCTAAAGAAATCAAAGAATTTCTCGACAAATATGTCATAGGCCAGGAAGATGCGAAAAAATATCTCTCGGTCGCGGTTTACAACCATTACAAACGTCTGAGCCAGCCTACCGACGATGATGTGGATATCGAAAAGAGCAACATCATCATGGTCGGGCCTACAGGAACGGGCAAGACACTCCTTGCCAAGACGATAGCGAAGATGCTCGATGTGCCGTTCACCATCGTCGACGCCACCGTGCTCACGCAGGCCGGATATGTCGGCGAGGATATCGAAAGCCTTTTGACACGCCTTCTTCAGGCCGCCGACTACGATGTGGAGAAAGCGCAGCGCGGCATCGTGTTTATCGACGAGATAGACAAGATAGCGCGCAAGGGCGACAATCCGTCAATCACCCGCGACGTTTCGGGCGAGGGAGTGCAGCAGGGGCTTCTGAAGCTGCTTGAGGGCTCTATCGTCAATGTGCCGCCGCAGGGAGGCCGCAAGCACCCCGAGCAGCGCATGATACCGGTCGACACGAAAAATATACTCTTCATTTGCGGAGGTGCGTTTGACGGCATCGACCAGAAGATAGCCCACCGCCTGAACACCCACACCGTGGGTTTCTCGACCGATAAAGCCAAAGAGCGCATCAACCGCGACAACTATCTCGAATATGTCGCCCCGCAGGATCTGAAATCATTCGGGCTGATACCGGAAATCATAGGCCGACTGCCTATTTTGACACATCTCGACCCGCTTGACCGTAACGCGCTCCGCCGTGTGCTCACAGAGCCCAGCAATGCCATCACACGCCAGTACAAGAAGCTTTTCGCTATGGACGGCGTGGAACTGACATTCACCGACGAGGCTCTCGACTACATGGTCGACAAGGCCATCGAATACAAGCTCGGCGCCCGCGGACTCCGCTCCATCGTGGAGACCGTGATGATCGACGCCATGTATGAGATACCGTCGACAAAGGAAAAATCGCTTGAGGTAACCAAAGATTATGTCGCGGGAAAACTCGCGGCCACCAATCTCGAGGTACTCTCGCAAACCATAGTATGACAACCGCTCCTCTCCACTCTCTGCCAATATCACAAGTAACTCTTTAACAAAAGATTTTCAACAGGATATACTACAACAGCTATCAGTAACCTTAACGTCATGAGGCCGGGCGGAAAGAAAAAGCCGCAGGCATCACGACAACAAATATTATGACAACAACATGGTGAGCAGACAACAACTGAGCGAAGCACTCAAACGCCATTTCGGCTTTGACCACTTCAAGGGTAATCAAGAAGATATCATACTCTCGCTGATGAAAGGAGAGGATGTCTTTGTGCTGATGCCTACGGGAGGGGGCAAATCGTTATGCTATCAACTGCCGTCGCTGCTGATGCCGGGCACAGCCATCGTCATATCGCCACTGATAGCCCTGATGAAAAATCAGGTCGACGCCATGCGCAACTACAGCGAGGCCGAGGGAGTGGCCCATTTCCTCAACTCGTCGCTCAACCGCACGGCGATAGAGAAAGTGAAATCAGATGTCAGGGCCGGACTTACGAAGCTGCTTTATGTTGCTCCCGAGTCGCTGACAAAAGAAGAGAACATCGAGTTTCTCAAATCGGTCGAGATTTCATTTTATGCCGTCGACGAGGCGCACTGCATCTCGGAATGGGGTCATGACTTCCGTCCGGAGTACAGACGCATACGTCCGATCATCAACGAGATATCGCGGCGCCCGGTGATCGCTCTCACCGCCACTGCCACCCCCAAGGTGCAGCACGACATACAGAAGAACCTCGGCATGGCCGACTCGCTGGTGTATAAATCGTCGTTCAACCGTCACAATCTCTATTACGAGGTAAAGTCAAAGACCAACAGTATTGACAGAGAAATCATAAAATATATAAAGAATAATCCCGGTCACTCGGGCATTATATACTGTCTGAGCCGCAAGAAAGTCGAAGAACTCGCCGAGATGCTTGTTCTCAACGATATCAAGGCGCTGCCATACCATGCCGGCATGGACTCCGCCACACGCTCCGCCAACCAGGACGCATTTCTGATGGAAAATGTCGACGTAATCGTCGCCACGATAGCCTTCGGAATGGGAATAGACAAACCCGATGTCAGATTTGTAATCCACTACGACATGCCCAAGAGCCTCGAAGGCTACTATCAGGAAACAGGGCGTGCCGGACGCGACGGCGGAGACGGCCGCTGCATTACGTTCTATTCGGCAAAAGACCTGCAGAAAATGGAAAAATTCATGCAGGGCAAGCCTGTATCCGAACAGGAAATAGGCAAGCAGCTGCTTGTCGAGACGGCGGCCTACGCTGAGTCGTCGCTTTGCAGGAGAAAGATGCTACTACACTATTTCGGCGAAGAGTTCACGAGCGACAACTGCGGTAATTGTGACAATTGTTTAAATCCTAAAAAACAAGTGGAAGCAAAAGAAGAACTATGTGCCGTGATTGAAACTATCACCGCGCTTAAAGAAAAATTTAAAGCTGAATATATTATAGATATCCTTCTCGGAAAGGAAACCGCCGATGTAAAATCTTATCGTCATGACGAGCTTGAGGTGTTCGGCTGCGAGCAGGGAAGCGACCCGCGTATGCTCGCCGCCATCATACGCCAGGCTGTCATCGCAGGATATCTCGACCGCGAGATTGAGAATTTCGGAGTGCTGAAGGTGACTGCAAAAGGCAAGAAATACATGCACAAGCCGACATCATTCAAAGTGGTGGAGGACAACGAGTTCGGCGGCGAGGAAGAGGAAGGCCCGACAGTGAAGGGCGGAGGCAGCTGTGCCGTCGACCCCGAGCTTTATGCCATACTCAAGGATCTGCGCAAAAAGATTGCAAAACAATATGATCTGCCTCCTTACGTAATATTCCAGGATCCGTCGCTCGAAGCGATGGCCACCACCTATCCCATAACCATGGAGGAGCTGCAGAATATCACCGGAGTGGGCGCCGGAAAGGCCAAACGCTACGGCGAGAGCTTCATCAAGGTGATAAAGACACATGTCGAGGAAAACGAGATAGAGCGTCCGGAAGATCTGCGCGTGCGCAGCGTAGCCAACAAGAGCAAGCTCAAAATATCAATCATACAGGCCATCGACCGCAAGATCGCGCTCGATGAACTCGCCAACTCCAAGGGGCTTGAGTTTAACGAACTTCTTGACGAAGTGGAGGCAATCGTATATTCCGGCACCAAAATCAACATCTCCTACTTCCTCAACGAAATCATGGATGACGACCGTCAGGAGGATATTTATGAATATTTCCGCGAAAGCGAAAGCGATGACCTGGAGTCGGCGTTCAGTGAACTCGGCAATGACTACACCGAAGAGGAGATACGTCTGGTAAGGATAAAATTCCTCTCCGAGCAGGGCAACTGATATAAAACCGGGGCAGAGACAGATGGCAACAATATTAAAGTATGACAACGTCGAGATACTGCGCAAAGAGCTGGTTGTGCTCAAAAGGGTCAGTTTCGAGATTGAAGAGGGACAGTTTGTGTTTCTCATAGGCAAAGTCGGCTCAGGGAAAAGCTCTCTGCTGAAAACCATCTATGCCGAAATCGGCATAGAGAACGGCGAGGCCCGTGTGTTTGACTATGATCTGCGCCGTCTGCGACGCAAGGATATCCCCTATCTGCGCCGCCAGATAGGAATAGTTTTTCAGGACTTCCAGCTGCTTACCGACCGCACTGTCTATGACAATCTGCTCTTCGTGCTCCGGGCCACAGGCTGGAAGGACAAGAACGAAATCGAAAGGCGCATAGAGGAGGTGCTCAAAGAGGTCGGCATGCTCAACAAGTCATATAAGATGCCGCACGAGCTGTCGGGCGGCGAACAGCAGCGCATCGTGATAGCACGGGCGCTCCTCAACAAGCCCCGCCTTATACTTGCCGACGAGCCTACCGGCAACCTTGACCCCGACACGGCCCGACAGATTGTCAATTCGCTGCAGGCCATAGCCGCCTCAGGCACCGCCGTCATTATGGCTACCCACAACCACGGTTTTCTCGAAGAATTTCCGGGAAAGGTATATCACTGCATCGACAAGCAGATAATCGAGCAGAGCCACAAGACTCCGGCCGGTGAAATGCTTCCGGTAGCGGAGAATGAGACCAACGGCTGAACCAACCCTCAACTGAAATATAAAACTGAATATTAAAGACAAATTATGAAAAAACGTATAAGCTATATCTTCATGATGGCCATGCTCGGAATACTTTCAGTGTCGGCATTCGATCTGAAAGATATCCTCAAGGGCGCATCTTCCGGAAGCGGAGGCGGAGCCGCCGACATTGTCACCGGTATTGTCAACACTCTCACTTCTTCCAAAGTGGAGTATAAAGACCTCGTCGGTCAATGGGCCTACCAGCAGCCGGCAGTAACTTTCACCAGCGACAATCTGCTGCAGAAAGCCGGCGGCATTGCAGCTTCGACCACTATCGTCAACAAGCTTAAGCCATATTACTCAAAGGCAGGCATGGACAATCTGACAATTGAATTCGGCACCGACTCGACATTCGTGGCAAAGACCGCACGCCTCACAGTAAGAGGCACAGTCGAGCCGATTG
Organism: uncultured Muribaculaceae bacterium; assembly: GCA_947174275.1. Classification (GTDB taxonomy): domain Bacteria; phylum Bacteroidota; class Bacteroidia; order Bacteroidales; family Muribaculaceae; genus JAGBWK01. The sequence continues at coordinate 17,292 of CAMWIJ010000012.1, read as the reverse complement.
AAAACGATATGTTCAAATTCAACATCAAGGCTCTCGGCAAGATACCTGCAGGCAGCATCAACGCTTACGCCGAAAAGCAGGCTACAGGCATCACACTCACCTTCGATGCCCAGAAGCTCATGAAACTTGCGGAAACCGTAGCTTCGATTTCCGGAAACGCCACGTTAAAGACTGCCTCCGATGTCATTAATTCCTATGACGGATTAAATATAGGTGTCAGTCTTAAAAAGAAATAAACGGCATCAACCTTCGTAATGATATCACAGAGGGCGTATCACGGCATGCATCTGCAGCAACGATACACCCTCTTATAATAAGCATATAGACCGAATGTCAAGGCGCAAAAGAGGCATACGACAGAAGATGCGCGACTGGAGCTACAGTTACAACCGCTTTGTAATCAAGTTTCAGCCGGGCATACGTTTTGTATCGCGTGCGCTTGATGTGCTGGCGTTTTTGGCGTCGGTGATATGCATCATTTCGGGTGCGGTGCTTTTAGGGTTTGACCATAACGCCACAGACGCCGCACATATCAGGCATATAATACGCGCGTGCCAGATTGTGTTCATCATCCGCGTGCTTACCGGCATAATCCTGACGCCTAAGGAGACGAAGCGCGATGCGCGCATACTCAAATGGATTGTCGACTGCGCGATACTTCTCACTTTGCCGGCGCTGCTCTATCCGCGTCCGGAAGCGCCGTGGATACCGATACTGGAGAAACTGCTCTACAGCCATTGGTTCATCTATCCGATTGTAGGCGCCTACGCTGTGGTGGAATTCAGCTACGGACTCAACAAAGTGGTCGACCGCAAAATCAATCCGTCGCTGATGCTCGCCACGAGTTTCCTGTTTTTTATCGTCATAGGCTCGTTCATTCTGATGATGCCGAAATGCACGGTCGGAGGCATACAGTATATCGACTCACTGTTCGTGTCGACATCGGCAGTGTGCATCACGGGCCTGACGCCGATTGACGTATCGGCCACGTTCACGCCATTCGGTCTGCTCGTGCTGTCGCTGATGATACAGATCGGCGGCCTCGGGGTCATGACATTCACAAGTTTCTTCGCGCTGTTCTTCACCGGCAACAATTCGGTTTATTCGCAGGTGGTGGTGAAAGACATGATTTACTCCAAGACCATCAACTCCGTGCTGTCGACCCTGCTTTATATACTCGGCTTCACGCTTGTCATAGAGCTCGCGGGTGCGGTGGCGATTTTCCTCAGCGTGCACGGCACACTCGGAATGAGTCTGGAGGATGAACTGATATTCTCCGGATTTCATTCGCTGTCGGCGTTCTGCAACGCAGGCTTCTCCAACATAGAGGGAGGGCTGTCAAATCCGGCGCTTCTGCATTCCAACCAGTCAATCTATATCATAGCCTCCATGCTGATATTTGCCGGAGGCATCGGTTTCCCGATACTTGTGAATTTCAAGACAGCGTTTTTCCGCTATCTGCGGCGTGTTCGCAACCGCCTGCTTGACAACGGACGTCATCTGCGTGGAGCGGCACATATCTATGACATGAACACAAAGATAGCCATGCTCACGACCATTGTCATATTCGCATTGTCGGCCGCGCTGTTTTTCATATTCGAATATGACAATTCACTGGCAGGAATGAGCCTGTATGACAAAATCGTGCAGTCGGTATTCAACTCGTTCGTGCCCCGAAGCTCCGGTTTCTCGTCAGTCAATCCGGCCGGATTTCTCAACATCACCATCATAATGATGGCCGTGCTGATGTGGATAGGAGGCGGCTCGCAGTCGACAGCCGGCGGAATAAAAGTGAACACCCTCGCCGTGATATTGCTTGAACTGAAATCGGCGATAACGGGCAAGCAGCGCGTTGTGGTCTACAACCGCACCATAGCCTACGACTCCGTAAGGCGTGCATGCGCCGTCGTGACGCTTTCGATACTCGCATACGTATTCTACTCCATGGTGCTGGTGGCATTGGAGCCGTCACTTCCGGTAAAGGCGCTTCTCTATGAGGCGGCCTCGGCACTGTTTACGGTAGGAAGCTCGCTCGGCGTCACCGAGCAACTGGGCGACCCGTCGAAGATATTGCTCTGCACGGCCATGTTTCTCGGTCGCGTAGGCATCATCTCCATGCTCATCGGTTTTGCCGGACAGCGCAATGACGCTCCGGTAAAATATCCCGTCGACAACGTAATAATCAACTGACATACACCGAATATAACAACCACTATTAACATCTGTAGCAATGCGATACCTGATAATCGGACTCGGAATTTATGGAACCAATCTTGCCATCGACCTCACCGACATGGGTCACGAGGTGATAGGAGCCGATATCTCCGACCACAAGGTCGAGGCGGTAAAAGACTATATATCCACCGCATATATAATCGACTCCACCGACGAGCAGTCGCTCAATGCCCTGCCGCTGAAAAATGTCGACCTTATCATCGTTGCCATCGGCGAGAACTTCGGCGCATCGGTCAAGACTGTCGCGTTGCTGAAAAAAATCGGGGCCGGAAAAATCTACGCCCGGGCCATTGACGAACTCCACGAGTCAATACTCCAGGGGCTTAAAGTAGACCGTATACTGACCCCGGAGCAGCGCGCCGCCCACGACCTGACCTACGAGATGGAACTCGGCGCCCACGTCGACGCTCTGTGTGTCGACAAAGATTACTATGTGCTCAACTTCAAGGCGCCGGAATATTTCTTCGGAATGTCATACGGCGATATAACCACAGACCGCGCCTTCGGACTGAAACTCATCGCAGCCACACGTCCGGTGACGAAAAGCAACATGCTCGGCATCGACTATCAGGCGCAGCGCATGCTCGACATCAACGACGACACGCTCAAAGTTGAAGATGGCGACATTTTCACATGCTTCGGCTCGACACGCAACTACCGCAACCTGTGCCGCTACATCAACTAAGAGACAATGACTGCAGACTGTTTCCTGACGTAAATACATCGATATACTTACAGGCGTCATTCCGAAATTTCGGAATGACGTAATTTTTTTGTACCTTTGCGGGTGATTTTTTTAACGGATAACGACTTATAAGGTAGAAAAGTAATGATTACGACCAATAACTTAGGCATTCAGTTTGGCAAACGCGTGCTGTTTCAGGATGTCAATCTCAAGTTCACCCCCGGCAACTGCTATGGTATAATCGGTGCGAACGGCGCCGGCAAATCAACCCTGATGAGAATACTCTCAGGACAGCTCTCCCCCACTCACGGCAATGTGACACTCGGCCCGGGCGAGCGTCTGAGCGTGCTGGAGCAGGACCACTTCAAATTTGACGACTGCACTGTAATGGACACCGTGCTTCAGGGTCACACCGTGCTCTGGGACATAATGAAAGAGAAAGACGCACTCTACGCGAAAGCCGATTTCTCTGACGCCGACGGCATACGCGCATCTGAACTTGAGGAAAAATTCGCCGAGCTCGAAGGCTGGAACGCCGAAAGCGACGCCGCAGCGCTGCTCAGCGGTCTCGGCATCAAGGAGGACAAGCATTATATGCTCATGCGCGACATGACCGGTAACGAGAAAGTGCGCGTGCTTCTTGCCAAAGCGCTTTTCGGCAATCCCGACAACCTGCTTCTCGACGAGCCGACCAACGACCTCGACCTCGACACTGTGGCATGGCTCGAAGACTACCTTTCAAAATTCGAGAACACTGTGCTTGTCGTGAGCCACGACCGCCACTTCCTCGACTCGGTCAGCACCCACACCCTCGACATCGACTACAACAAGGTGCAGCTCTTCGCAGGCAACTACAGCTATTGGTATCAGTCGAGCCAGCTCGCTCTGCGCCAGCAGCAGCAGGCCAACAAGAAAGCCGAGGAGAAGCGCAAGGAGTTGCTTGAATTCATTCAGCGTTTCTCTGCCAACGTGGCAAAATCAAAGCAGACCACTTCGCGCAAAAAGATGCTCGAAAAACTCAACGTGGAGGAGATACAGCCCTCGTCACGCCGCTATCCGGGCATCATATTCACTCCGGAACGCGAACCCGGCAACAAGATACTCGAAGTGCACGGACTCTCGGCGTCGGTCGACGGCGAAGTGCTTTTCAACGATGTAAACTTCCAGATCGAAAAAGGCGACAAGGTGGCGTTCCTGAGCCGCGACCCGCGCGCAATGACCGCACTTTTCGAGATTGTGTCAGGCAACCGCAAAGCCGATGCAGGCACATTCGAATGGGGCCAGACCATCACCACCGCCTATCTGCCGCTCGACAACTCGTCGTTTTTCAACACCGACATGAACCTTGTCGACTGGCTCTGCCAGTTCTCTGACGACTCGTCGGAAATCTATCTCAAAGGATTTCTAGGCAAGATGCTTTTCTCCGGAGAGGAAGTGCTCAAGAAAGCGTCGGTGCTGAGCGGAGGCGAGAAGATGCGTTGCATGATAGCGCGCATGATGCTCCGCAACGCCAACACCATGGTGCTTGACTCCCCCACCAACCATCTTGACCTGGAGTCGATACAGGCATTCAACAACACCCTTCAGACATTCAAAGGCAACATACTGCTGGCCTCGCACGACCATGAGTTCATCCAGACAGTGTGCAACCGCATCATCGAGCTTACCCCCAACGGCATCATCGACAAGATGATGGACTATGACGACTATATCACCGACGAGAAGGTAGCCGCTGCCCGCGAACGTCTTTACAACTGATAACCTGCAACCAAAAAATTCCAATTAAAATGGTAAAACATATAGTGACATTCAAACTCAAAGGCAGCGACGAAGAGCGCCGCGACGCAGCATTGCGCTTCAAGGCGGCTCTTGAGGCTCTGCCGGCACAGATCGATGTGCTCCACTCGATTGAGGTGGGCATCAACGAAAACCCCGCCGAGACATGGGACGTGGTGCTGACAGCCATCGTCGACACCCTCGCCGATGTAGACATCTACGCCAAACACCCCGCCCATGTGGCCGCAGCAGGAATAATAGCCGGCTGCAAGGAGTCACGCGCCTGCGTCGACTACACTGTGTGATATTTCACACTGAAGACATCAGCGCGCCACAATGACCGATGCATTGTGGCGCGCTGATGTTTTTTATATCGTAAAATATGCTCAGAACGCGATGCTTGAGGGGAGTGCGCGCAGGTTGTAGCGCGATGCCATTGTCTCGCCGTAGGCTCCGGCACTGCGGAGGGCTACGAGTGAACCACGGTGGAGTGCTGGCAGTTTTTCGTCTTTGCCGAATACGTCAGATGACTCGCAGATCGGGCCGACCACGTCATAGACTTCTTCTTTTGCGTCGGGCGACGATATGTTTTCTATCTTGTGATGGGCGCCATAGAGCGCGGGGCGCAACAGGTCGCTCATGCCGGCATCGATGATGGCAAACTGTTTCTCCACGCCTTTCTTGACATAGATTACCCTCGATATAAGCGAGCCGCATTGTGCCACAATCGAACGTCCGAGTTCAAAGTGAAGCTGCTGGTTTTCGCCGAGTTCCAGGTTTTCGCGGAAAATCTCGAAATATGATTTGAAATCAGGAATGGGGTCGGCATCGGGATTTTCATAATTGATGCCCAGGCCTCCGCCCACATTTATTGAAGAGAACGTTATTCCTTTTTCGGCGAAATGAGCCTGAAGCTCATTTATCTTGTCGCAGAGCATGCGGTAAGGCTCCATGTCGGTGAGCTGAGAGCCGATGTGGAAATGGAGTCCGACAAGCTTGATGCCCGGAAGAGCGAGCGCTTTGTCAACCACGTCATCAAGCATGCGCAGGTCGATGCCAAACTTGTTTTCGTTAAGTCCCGTCGTGATATAGTGATGGGTGTGCGCGTCGATATCGGGATTGACACGGAGGGCAACTTTCGCTGTGACGCCACGCGCCGATGCAAGCTCCGATATGACTTCGAGCTCGGGCAATGACTCCACGTTGAAGCAACCTATGCCGACACCGAGAGCATAATTTATCTCCTCGTCAGTCTTGCCTACTCCGGCAAACACTATCGAATCGGGCGAGAAGCCGTTGACCACAGCTGCCTCAACCTCATTTCCGCTCACGCAGTCTACTCCCCAGCCGGCTTCGCGTATGGGCGCAAGCACCAGCGGATTGGCATTGGCCTTCAGGGCATAATGAATGTGGTAACGCGAGTCGCCGGTCTGCGCGGCAGCTTCCGCTACCGTACGCGACAGCAAATCAAGGTCGTAATAATAAAACGGTGTCCTGATTGATTGAAATCGGTCTATTGGAAATTTCATAAGTATCTAAATCATCGCGCCGGTCAGAGGCGCATATTTTTCAAAAATTAATGACAGGCTACGATGCCAATTCATCAGAAGAGGGTGCATCATGAAAATTCTGACACACCCCCGACTGTAGCAATTCAGCCTGCCGTAGTTTGTCAGGCTTTAAACAGATGTTCGCTCAGGGCATTGAGCGCGGCCACCTTGTCTTCCTTGCGCACAAGGAAGGAGATGTTATAGTTACTTCCGCCATACGAAATCATACGCACGGGAATGTCGCGCAGAGCATCGAGAGCCTTGGCCTCGAAGCCGCGGTTCTGCCATTCGAGGTCGCCGACAACACAGATAATTACCATGTCGCGGTCAACAGTCACCGTGCCGAACTTCTTGAGGTCGTCGACAATGGCGCGGAGATTGCGCTCGTCGTCGATTGTGACGGAAACACCGACCTCTGACGTGGCAATCATGTCGATAGAAGTCTTGTAAGTCTCGAAGATCTCAAACACCTTGCGGAGGAAACCGTAGGCAAGGAGCATGCGTCCCGACTTGATTTTGATTGCCGTGATATTGTCTTTGGCAGCCACAGCCTTTATGCAATGGCTCTCTGAAGTGTTGTGAATAAGAGTGCCGGGGGCGTCGGGCTGCATTGTGTTGAGCAGACGCACGGGAATATTGTTGAGCTTGGCGGGAAGCACGCATGTGGGGTGCAGGATTTTTGCGCCGAAGTAAGCCAGCTCGGCGGCTTCCTCAAAATGCAGCTCCTTGACAGGCTTGGTGCCCTCGACAAAGCGGGGGTCGTTGTTGTGCATGCCGTCGATGTCGGTCCATATCTCTATTTCCTCGGCTTCGAGCACGGCGCCGATTATAGAGGCGGTGAGGTCGGAGCCGCCACGCTGCAGATTGTCAATCTCGCCGTAGGCGTTGCGGCATATATATCCCTGAGTCAGGAAGAGGTCGGCATCGGGATATTGCTCCATCAGGGCTGTCAGTTTCTCGCGGATATACTGGTTGTCAGCCTCTGCGTTTTTGTCGGTGCGCATAAATTCGAGAGCGGGCAGCAGCACGGAGTTGACACCCGTCTCCTGAAGATAGAGATTGAGCAGCGCTGTCGACATAAGTTCACCCTGAGCGAGGATTTCACGCTCCTCAAACATGGTGAATATATCTTTCGAAAATGAACGTATATAATTGAAGCATGACTTAATGGCGTCGGTGGCTTTCTCTTTATATTCTTTAGTTGAATAAAGCTCAGCGATGGTTTTCATATACTTGGCTTCAAGGAGATTGATTGTTTCCTTTGCGCCATCGATATTCTTTTTGTAAAGATAATCACCGATTTCCACCAAAGAATTGGTGGTGCCTGACATTGCAGACAGGACAATGAGATTGCGTCCGCGTTCGTTAATCAATTTGGCAACATCTTTCATGCGCTGGGCGGAGCCAACCGATGTGCCGCCAAACTTCAATACTTTCATTTTGTAGATTCTATGTTAAAAATTACATTATAATATTTCTGCGATGCAAAATTAATCATTTTTCTATTAATTTCACACCAATAGCAATAAAAAAGCAAGATATTTCCAATAAAACAGAGGCAGATGCTACAAAATTCGCGCATCTGCCCTGATTATTTTCAATTATAATACTTTTGAGGATATCATTCGGCCTCGTCGTCGGGGTTGTCAAACCACACTCCGAGGTCTCTGAAATTATGAGATGCGTAAAGTTCCGACGATGTTCCGGCTATATATCCGGGTTCGTTCTGGTCGTGTGCCGTAAGGAGCACCATGTGGGTCGAAGCAGCTTCGAGACCGAGCTTATCTTCAGCGGCTGCTTCGCTACCCGTGAAGAGGTCAAGTAATTCAGAAAGTCTCATTGCGGTAAATTTTAACGGTTAAAAAAATCTGTTGCTTTACAATTGAAACAATGCGAAGATTACTTTTGTTTTGACCGCCACGGAAATTTTAGTAATTTTACTGAAATTAATTTTCTGCTTATGACTGATACAGACATCAATTTCAATACATTCGACCGCGAGCATCTCTGGCATCCCTATACGTCGACCATCGACCCGCTGCCGACCTACATGGTGGAGTCGGCCGAGGGTGTCAGACTGCGCCTTGCCGACGGCACTGAGCTTATCGACGGCATGTCGTCATGGTGGTGCGTGATCCACGGCTACAACAACCCGGTCATCAACGACGCCATCAGCGCCCAGGTGAAGAAAATGTCACATGTGATGTTCGGCGGACTCACCCATCAACCGGCCGTCGAACTCGGGCAACTTCTGCTCAAGGTGGCGCCTCCGTCGATGAACAATATATTTTACGCCGACTCCGGCTCCGTGGCGACCGAAGTGGGGATGAAGATGGCCGTGCAGGCCGCCGTATCCCGTTCGGGCTCGCATAAAAAGACCAATTTCGTGACGATACGCTCCGGCTATCACGGCGACACCTGGAACGCCATGAGTGTCTGCGACCCGGTGACAGGAATGCACGGCGCTTTCGGACCGGCTTTGCCGATACGTTATTTCGTGCCGCAGCCTCGTTCTCGCTTCGGCGGGGAATGGAATGCCGAAGAGATAGAGCCTCTGCGTGAACTCCTCGACCGGCATCACGACGAAATCGCTGCAATGATACTCGAGCCTGTGGTGCAGGGGGCAGGCGGCATGTGGTTCTACCACCCGCAATATCTTGTGGAGGCCCGGCGTCTGTGCGACCGATATGGTATCTATCTTATTTTCGACGAAATCGCCACCGGCTTCTGGCGCACCGGCCGCATGTTTGCATGGGAACATGCCGGAGTCGAACCCGACATTATGCTTATCGGCAAAGGTCTTACAGCCGGCTACATGACCATGAGCGCGGTGCTTGCCACCAAAGATGTGGCCGACACCATATCGTGTGGCGAGGCCGGCGTAATGATGCACGGCCCGACATTTATGGGCAATCCGCTCGCATGCGCCGTAGCTCTTGCGTCGCTCCGGCTACTGATGTCGCAAGACATGAAAGCCCGCATCGAGCACCTCAACGAAGTCATCACGCGAGTAATCGAGCCTGCTCGGTCACTCCCCGGAGTGACCGACGTGCGCACAATCGGTGCTATCGGGGTCATCGAGACCGAGAAACCTGTAAATGTTGGCGATTTCCAGAAACAATGTGTCAGAAAAGGCATCTGGGTACGTCCGTTCGGACGCAATGTCTACGTCATGCCTCCATATATAATAAGTGACGACGACCTTACACATCTGATAAAATCAACGATAGAAATACTGGCCGAACGGCAGGATATCTGAATTATGAGGACATCAACATCACGAATGGCTCATGAGCTCGAGCAGTTGCGGCTGTCGTCAAACTACCGCTCTTTTCCACATACTGACGGCGGCACGCTCATCGACCTGACGTCTAACGACTACCTCGGTCTCGCCTCGCGCAACGATCTTAAAGAGGAGTTTCTTGACATAAACGACAACGGGCGCCGGCTTGAACTGACGTCATCGGCATCGAGACTGCTTGCCGCTTGCCAGAAGGAATACAGCATGTTCGAGAAGATGCTCTGCGGCATATACCGCCGAGAGGCTCTGCTGTTCAACAGCGGCTATCACGCCAACGCAGGCATCATACAGGCCATCGCCGACAAGCGCACACTGATAGTGGCCGACAAACTTGTTCATGCATCGATTATCGACGGCATACGCCTGAGCGGAACTCGCTTCACGCGATTTCCGCATAACGATTTCAACCGCCTTGAGAAGATTGTGGCCGAGGCTGACAGTGATGTCGACCGTATTCTTGTAATCGTGGAGAGCGTCTACTCAATGGACGGTGACCGTGCCGATATCGACCGTCTGATAAGGCTCCGACGCACTGACCCGCGTATCATGCTATATGTCGACGAGGCTCACGGCGTAGGCGTGGAAGGGCCGTCGGGACTGGGTCTCGTCGCTGCATCCGAAGCCCCTGCTGAAGTCGACATTGTGATCGGCACACTCGGCAAAGCGCTTGCCTCGTCGGGTGCTTTCGTGCTGACCGACCGTGTGATAAAAGAATATCTTGTCAACAAGGCGCGCAGTCTGATATTTTCAACTGCGCTCCCCCCGGCCTCCGTGGCATGGAGCCGCTTCGTGTTTGACAAAATGACAGCAATGGAGGCCGAACGCACAACTCTGCGCCGACATGCCGCCCGTATCGCCGAAGCAATAGGCGCGGCGACCGGCCACAGCGGAGTCGTAAGCCATATCCAGCCCCTTGTGATAGGTGACGCCGCGGCCACTCTGCAACGCTCGGCCGCACTGCTCCGCGAAGGAGTCAAGGTGCTGCCCATACGCACACCCACCGTCCCGCCGGGCAGCGAACGTCTGCGTTTCTCGCTCTCGTCTGCGCTTTCCGATGCCGACATTACCCATGCCTGCCGGTGCATCATTTCACAATAACCGGATAAATGATAAAACAATACGGGCGACACACTTCCATTGCGTGTCGCCCGTATTGTTTTATCGGAAATTATCAAGCCTGGGCTTTCTGAGCTATTTCCTTGAATTCGTCGAGAGTGACTTCCTTGACATCGACGGTCACAAGATTTTTGATTGCGTCGAAGAGCTTGCGGTCGCCAACCTGCTCAATGATGTGCGAACGTGAATTCTTGTCCTCGAGTATGCGTTTTGCATAGTCGGCAAGCACGTCATCGCCGAGATTGTACATGCCGTACTGGGCAAGCTGCTGGGCTGCGATAGCCTTGGCAAAGTTCTCAAGATCTTCTTTCTCGATTTTCACGCCGGCCTGCTGAGCCACACGCTCCTTGACAAGCTGCCATTTGATCGAGGGTACCATCTTCTCATATTCGGCATCGATATTCTCCGAAGTCAGACCTTCGTTGCGTGCCACGAGCCATTTTTTCAGGAACTCTGCGGGAAGCTCGAAGTTGCCGTATTTCTCGACAAGCGCTTTCTCTGTAGTGTACTGGAAGAGGTTTTCGCTGTTGGGAGCGAGCTGGGCGGCAATCATGGCTGTCACATTCTTGTGATAGTCTTCCTCGCTTGTCACTTTGTCTTTTCCGAATACATCATCATAGAATTCCTGGCCATACTCGGCAAGACGGTTTACGATGATTTCAGAAATTGCGAGCTCGAAGTCGGCCTTGACTTCGGCAGCACGCTCTTTGTCGATATTGAGCATTGACGACAGTTCGGCCACGTTGCCTTCGCATGAAGCAGAGGGGTTGAACACTACCTTGTCGCCTACTTTCTTGCCTTCAAACTTGGCAGCTTCTTCCTTGCTCTTGAACAGGAAGGGGGCAACGATACCGGCAGTCACCTGAATGGCGTCTTCGTCGGACTTTACAGTGCCGTCGGCGTTAAGTTCCATGAGCACACCTTTCACCAGCGCACGTTCCTCAAATTCCTGTCCGGGCTCCTGCTTGCCGAAACGCTCGCGGAGCATTTTGTCCTGCTGCTCAGCCATTTCGTCAGAAACCTTGATGGGATAGTAGTCGAGAGTAACCGATTTGTCGAGATTGATTTCAATCGCGGGAGCAAGACCGATTTCGTATGCGAAAGTGAAATCTTTCTGCTCTATCGATATTTCCTTCACATCAACGGGCAGAGGCTCGCCGAGGATGCCGAGTTTGTTGTCCTGAATATATTTGACAACGGCTTCGTAGACTTCCTGATTGAGAACATCGCTCTTTACCTGCTTGCCGAACATGCGCACGAGCTGTCCCATGGGCACGTGACCCTTACGGAATCCGGGGATGCTGTGTGTACGGCCGATTTTCTTGATCTCAGCTTCTACTTTTGCCTTGTAGTCGCTCTCCTCCACGTTGACAATGATTTTGCCTTCTACGTCGTTGAGCTTTTCAAATGATACGTTCATAGCGTAAATTATATTTCAAAATTATATTTATACATTATAATATAACAAGTGGCGATGCACTATGTTTCAGCCTGCAAAATTAATAGTTAATCTTTTATTAACCAATTTAACTGAAAACTTTTTTCCATTTTAAAATTTTTTTAATGTTTTATGAACTTTTTATCGGCGGTCGTGTTAATATAATCGTAAATGAAGAAACAAACCCGGCTCCTCGTATGTCCCCGCAAAGTTCACTTTTGTATGTGTCACCCGTCGAGACTTTGTAAATCACATTTATCAGATTAAGGCTTTATGCCTTCCATTTCAATTATTCAACCACTTTTGCAATTTCTAATTTCCATTTGTTATGAACACTATTCGTCTACATCAGCCCATTCTTGACCAGGGTCTCACAGTAAAACAAGCCATGATGCGCCGCCACTCAACCCGCGACTTCTTCTCCAAACCGCTGTCACTCGACACCATGTCGGAAGTATTCTGGGCTGCCTACGGAGTCAACCGCTCAGAGGGAAAACGTACAGTGCCGTCGGCCTACGGACTATATCCACTTGAAATTTATGGATTTACCGCGCAGGGTGTATTCAAATACAATCCCGAGGAGCACACTCTGACCGAAATAACCGACAAAGATTTGCGCGCAAAGTCAGGGAGCCAGGATTACGTGGCAGGAGCGCCTCTTGATATTGTGATATATTCAAACTACGATAAATTCTCCACAGGCAATTCCGAAGTCGACAGCGCGGTCAAAGGCAACGAGGACCGTCTGTCGCTGCTCGATGCCGGAGCGGTGACAGAAAACATATACCTGTATTGCTCATCCGAACATATCAATGTGGTTGAACGCGCAATGGTCGACAAAAACGCTCTGAGCGACGCTCTCGACATTCCGTCGTCATCTCATTTCATCGTTGCGATGTCAGTCGGATATCCCCCTATTCCGGCGTAATTTAAACAAAACACACATACTGCGTCCGTGGGCACGGGTCATACGATTTGTGTCAGCGGACGCATCTTTATTGACATATTTTAACACACAATATACCAACTACTATAAAATTAATACATATATTTGCATTTATAGAACAATCAATTATTTTCAAATAATTAAAACTTACGAAAATGAAAAAATTCATGCTCGCAGTAGCTGCTCTCGTAGCAGTTTCTTCTCTTTCTCTCGTTTCTTGCGGTGGTGGCAATCCTGCTGACAAAGCAGCAGCTCTTATAAAAGAAACCACTGAAGCTATCAAGAAAAATCAGGACAACCCCGAAAAAGTAGCTGAAATCCAGCAGAAAGCAGCTGAAGAGTTGCAGAAAATCGCTGAAAGCTGCAAAACTGACGAAGAAAAAATGGCAGTAGCAGCAGCTATCGCTAAGGCAGCTCAGGAAGTTGATTATTAATAATCAATATAAACGACAAAAGGAGATATCGGATTGATATCTCCTTTTGTCGTTTATTGAGGGTATCTTTTGCCATGAGCCCCCGACTACTTGTCCTTATAGTCCGGCTCGAGAGAATCCCGCAAGGCATTATATTTCGGACGGTCGGCATCAACATTCTCAAACTTGACCGAGCCACCGAATTTAGCCTGTATGATGGCCTCTCGGTTATTTATAAAGTATTCATCATCAGCAAGCGCTTTCTTGCGAGATGTTTTCTGATATTTTTCCGGAGAGTAAATAGGAGTCATCAGTCTGTCGGACTTCTCAATCCCCGTAGCCTCAAAACAGAATGTTCCGTCAGCCTCCGCTTTAAGTATCAGTCCGGGCAGGCCATGAAATTTCCACGGACCGAACGCGACAGGGATTTCGGGTGCAAACCACGCCGTCCATTTACGTCCGTGGTAATCGGCAGTCGCCGACTGGCATTCATATCCGAGAACCGTTGACGTTTCATCTCCGATTTCCCATTGCATTTCATCAAGTGCCTCTTCGTAATACGCCTCGCTGTCACCGAACTTGCTGTAGTAAGTCAGTTTACCATCGGGCTGAGATGTAAACACGTAGGTATGCACATTCTTTACCGGACCTTTGCGCATGTCAAATGTAACGCCCTCAGGGGTCTCGGTCATGCATGCGGCCATTATTATCTGCTGCAGCTGTTTCTTTCCCTCGGGAGTCGACGACAGCGAGTCAGTCCACAGGCTCAGGTCATTGAAATATTTTGCCTGACGCGTATTCGCCAGGAGCGACATGCGGGTAGTCTTTACTGTGTCGGCATCCCAGTTTCTGATTTTGACATCATAGCTTGCGATGATGTCGGCTTTTTCCTGTGCTGCGGCTGACAGTGCGGCCACACACATAGCGGCGATTAATCCGGTCTTTTTCATATATCTGTTTTTAAGTGAATGTTTTTCTATACTCATTTTCTTAACGTTATCGAAAAAAGGAGCTGACGGCCGCGCAACTGCCGCTGCGACTCAAACGATGACAATTGCGAATATGATATGTAGTCGTAGCTGCGATTGTCAAGGAGATTGGTGAGGTTGGCGGCAAGCTCCACACGCTTGCTGAGCCGATATGTCACCTTCGTGTCGACCATCATCACATTCTTGTAGCTGTTGTCGGCGAGCTCGTTGCGGTAATGCTCGCCGCCGACTGTCCACTGCCATTTGCGATGCGGAACAAACGTAAGGTTAAGTTCATTTTTCATTGTCGAGAGCCACGACCGTCCGGAGCCGTTCATCGACAGCCGGCTGTCGGCATATCTGATTTCATAGTCGAAATTGACCCACCTGCATGGCGCGCCGCTCACCTTGGCGCCGACACTCCATCCGGTGCTGACCGATCTGACAGCTTCCGACTGCGATAACAGATGCGACTCATTACGGTTGAACGAACCGTTGACATTGCAGCTGCCACGCATGAAATTGAGCGTCTTGCCCACACTGCCCATAGCGCTCAGCGACCTGCTGTCGTTATCGGCGTCGGCATAGCTGTAGACGGCATAGTCGCCGTAAAGCTGCTGTGACATGGTGTAAGGGATGTGTGACCATGAATGCATTATCAGGCCGTTGGCAAACACTCCGTAGCGCGTGTGCTTGTAGCTGATGGCTGCCGATAGGTTCTGTGACGATGAGTTGTAGAACTCGTCGGTGCCGGCCTTTAGAGTGCGGTAGTCGGTCATTATAAGCGCCGGATGGATGAGATTGAGATTCATCGGCGCACGGCCCGCACCGCCGCGCAGTGTCGCCGACAAGCGGTTGTCAGGCTTCCAGTTAAGACTCAGCGACGGGTTGAAATACACTTCGTCGCGGTCGGCAATGGCTTTGTCAAACGAATAGTGCGCATAGCTTACCGGCATATTGAGCGTGATATTGACCCTATGTGCCCAATATTCGAACTTGGGCGCGGCATACACCGTGACATAATCTGTGTTCACCACATTCTCTGTCAGCCCCGGCAACTCCGCCGGCATATCCGGGATATCCGAATGCATTGTGCGCAGGTAGCCTTTTATTCCCCCTTCAACACTGACGGTGACACCCTTCAGAGTGAAAGCGTATGCCGCGCTCTCATGAGTGTAAAACGCATGGTCGGTGACTCGTTGCCCGAAGCCTATGCCGTTCATATCGAGGCTGAGTGTCTGCGGCAGTGACTCCCATTCATTGTCGCTGCGAAATGTAACCAGATGGCGGCCGTTGAAGCGTCGCAGCAACTTGAACCGGTTTGACACATAATAGTCAGGCAGACTGGCTGACTGACTGTTGGGCATCGAACCGGTGGTGCGCAGACCAACGTCGTCCCAGTCGGCATTCACCCGCAGTGTATTGTTGACAAACGAACTTTTTTCATTGAGTTCATACACGAATTTTCCACCGAGCGAATGTGTATGCTCCCGGCCGCTGCGATGCTCGGTGACCACCCTGTTGCCTTCATCAAGATAATATGTGGTGATATCGGTGGCGTCGGCCGTGACACGGTTGTAGGAGTAATCGACGTTGGCCTTCAACTCGCCGCGGCGGAATTTCCACAGACTGTTGGTCGACATGAGAAACGAGCGGTTGAACAGCGTGCGGTCACTTCCAAGCGACGGCACTCCGGGCAGTCCGACGCCTACATACCGACTCAGATCCGTAGCGCGGCGTTCGGCAAAGAAATCGGTGTTTGACGCCGACAGATCGTGCCCCGTATTGTTGGTGCTGAATGAGGTGATATTCTGAAACGACGGCATTGCCGCCATCGCAAACACCCTGCCGTCCCACACGCCCCCTTCCGGGCGCCATGAATATCCGCCCGCGGCATCGCCGTGAAATGTCCATGTAGCCTTTGCCTTGTTTTTCAGTTTAAGGTTGATGGCCGCCTTGTCGGAGAATGATATGCCTGACAGCACCTGCATCGGCTGATGGTTTTCCATCACCTCAACGGCTCCCACATCGTCATGACTGATACCGTTGGTGGCTATGCCGTATTTTCCGCCGAGCAGATCGGAGCCTTCGATATAGAATTTGTTGATATCCTCTCCCTGATATTTTATCTTGCCGTTGTCGGCCACGTCAATGCCGGGCATACGCTTCAATACATCGCCGATGCTGCGGTCATTAGCCTGAGCGAACGATGCCACATTATAACTCACCGTGTCACCCTGCTCTCGTATGCGGTCGGCTTTTACCGCCACCTCCTTAAGCACGGTCGCCGACGGCTCCATCTCGATTGTCAGCGGATATTCCGCCCCGTCAAGCGCGACTGTGCGTTTGGCATAGCTCATCATCGACACATCGAGAGTGTAGCCTTCAGCCACCTCAGCGGCGATTGAAAATCTGCCGTCGGCATCCGAAGTGCCGAATTTCTTTATCTTGCCGGCGGCATCACGGATCACCACCGAAGCCCCGACAAGTGTCTCTCCACTCCCCTTTTCCACTACGGTTCCGGCAACATTCACCGATTGGGCCGCGCATGCAAACGCCACCGCAAACATCACCGGAAACAATATCAGTATACGTCTAATCATCAGAACACTTCTCAAAATCTCCACATATTGCCGCCACGGTCATTTTTTAACGGCAAGAGGTTATTCAACTTTGCTGATCGCAGGCAATCTCCGTAAGGAAAACCCACTGAAACCCGCGTCAATTCGGCAACTAATTTAATAGTTTATTTTCGACCTACCGCAAAAGCGCCTGATTTTTAACTTTTTTTATTACTGTTCCATCGTGGAGTAACTATTCAGCCAATCGAAGATAATCAGGCCTGTCAGTAATAATTTTAGAAT
>CAMWIJ010000011.1 GCA_947174275.1 uncultured Muribaculaceae bacterium | reverse complement strand
CGAAGTTATCCCCGTCGACCTCGCCATCGAGCAGATGAAGAAATTCATCGTCAAGTCTTACGGCAAGAAAGGTCAGGACGTGGTCGACAAGAACTACGCTGCGGTTGACCGCGGCGGCGAATACAAACAGCTCGCCGTTGATCCCGCATGGTCTAACCTCGCTGTCGAGGCTGCCGCTGCTAACGACGATCCCGAATTCATCAACCGCATCGTCCGCCCCATCAACGCTCAGGACGGCGACCTTCTCAAGGTCAGCGACTTCGTCGGTATCGAAGACGGCACATGGCAGCAGGGCACTGCCGCTTACGAAAAGCGCGGTGTGGCTGCATTCGTTCCCGAATGGATTGCCGACAACTGTATCCAGTGTAACAAGTGCGCCTACGTTTGTCCTCACGCCGCTATCCGTCCCTTCGTGCTCGATGAGGCTGAGATGAACGCATCGCCTGTCAAGGCAGCTCTCCCCGCCATCGGAAAGACATTCACCGGCATGAAGTTCGTGCAGGCCGTCGACGTTCTCGACTGTCTCGGTTGCGGCAACTGTGTCGACGTATGTCCCGGCAAGAAGGGCGTCAAGGCTCTCGAAATGAAACCCCTCGAGACCCAGCTTGCAATGCAGCCCGAATGGGATTACTGCGTGAAGCACGTAGCTTCAAAGCAGCACCTCGTCGACGTCAAGGCCAATGTCAAGAACAGCCAGTTCGCGACTCCGCTCTTCGAATTCTCAGGCGCTTGCTCTGGTTGCGGCGAGACTCCCTATGTCAAACTCATCTCGCAGCTCTACGGCGACCACGAAATGGTGGCAAACGCTACCGGCTGCTCGTCGATCTACTCCGGCTCTGTGCCCTCGACTCCCTATACCACCAACCAGAAAGGCCACGGTCCCGCATGGGCCAACTCGCTCTTCGAGGACTTCGCCGAATTCGGTCTCGGTATGTCGATTGCAACAGAGAAGATGGTTGCGCGTCTTGAAGGCTATATGAAAGCTGCCCTCGAATGCGACAAATGCTCTGACGAAATCAAGGCTCTCGCTTCGAAATGGCTTGAAAACCGCAACGACGCTGCCGCCACCCGCGAAGTTGCCGACGCTATCGTGCCCCTCTGCGAGGCTTGCGCATGCGACATCTGCAACAACATCGTCGCTCTCAAGGGCTACATCGCAAAACGCTCACAGTGGATCATCGCCGGCGACGGCGCTGCCTACGATATCGGCTTCGGCGGTCTCGACCACGTGCTCGCATCAGGCAAGAATGTCAACGTGCTCGTGCTCGACACCGAGGTTTACTCCAACACCGGCGGCCAGTCGTCAAAGGCTACCCCCCTCGGCGCAATCGCCAAATTCGCCGCTTCAGGCAAGCGTATCCGCAAGAAAGACCTCGGCCTTATCGCCACTACCTACGGCTACGTTTACGCCGCACAGGTAGCGATGGGCGCCGACAACGCTCAGACCCTCAAGGCCATCCGCGAGGCTGAGGCTTACGACGGACCTTCGATCATCATCGCTTACTCTCCCTGTATCAACCACGGTCTCCGTGCCGGCATGGGACACTCACAGTTCGAAGAAGTCAAAGCCGTTGAATGCGGTTACTGGCACCTCTGGCGCTACAACCCCGCCCTCGAGGAAGAAGGCAAGAACCCCTTCACTCTCGACTCGAAAGAACCCGCATGGGACAAATTCGAGGACTTCCTCAAAGGCGAAGTGCGCTACTCTTCGGTAATCAAGCAATACCCCGGCGAAGCTGCCGAGCTCTTCGCTGCTGCGAAAGCCAACGCGCGCTGGCGTTACAACAACTACCGCCGTCTCGCCCAGCAGCAGTGGGGCGTTGACCCCGAAGTTGGTGCAGTAGAAAAAGCCAACGAACAGTAATCAACTCCGATATAATCTGTAAAAAGAGATGCCGCAACCACGCGGCATCTCTTTTTGCATTATACCGATATCGCTCGCTTTCCCCGCTCCCGGTTTAGTATCGCCGAGGCCTGTCGCCTAACTAAGAGGAATACCCCCCCAAGGGGGGCGCCGCACATCATATAGTAGGGACGCACGGCTCGTGCGTCCGCCAACACGCTGATTATCAGGTGTAATATTCGGGCGCACGAGCCGTGCGTCCCTACTTTTTGGGGGCATTCCTCTGTGTTCTGAGGCCGGCCAGATATCCACACAACAAAAGCCCCGGAGCGAATGCTCCGGAGCCTTCCTGTCATGAGAAAAAATACAGTATCCTGTTATCTGATGATAAATTTGCTGACTTTGTTGCCCACGGCGCGGAAATAGACACCCGCCTCTGTCGGCTTTTCAATGCGCATGCCCTGCATGTTGTAGTAGACGGTCTCCTGCTCTCCGTTTTCTGCGATCACATCCTCCACGCCGGTCACAATGCCGCCGCTTGCGTCACGGTAAGTCGGACCTTTTACTGCGATATATCCGTTGTAACCGGTAGTCTTGTCGGGTGCGCTCATGTCGAGCACTTTCTCGGTCGGGACATAACCTGCGTTGGGGAGGTCTCCACAACCGTTGAGCGCGAAATCGTCAAACGACACATCTCTCAGACGGTGGCTTCTGCCGGCCGAAGAGGTCTCATTGCCGTTGACCTTGAGCGACACCACTTCCAGACGGTTGAAATTGAGGAAATCCCCCGTGTCAGTGCCGTTGAGCGGACGCTCGAATATATAGATGGCCGTGGCATAGAGCGTAGGATTGTCCTCATGATTGAAATCACGGGCTATATATGTGCCGATAAGCGGATCGCTGTCGTTGAGTATAAGTCCGGTCTTGGGGTCGGTCTCGATTGTCTCTCCCGTGTGATGGCCCTCGGTGTGCGGCACAAGGAAATTATACGTGGTCTCGTCGTTTCTTCCGTTAGTGACCTCGAAGAGATAATAGACCGGCTTGATGGGCTTGTAATTATCGCCGGCGGGGTCGTAGCCCGTAGCATCCTCATACTCCGTTCCGGTCTCCACAAGCATCGGGTCATTGTCCTTGAAATATTCATGTCCCTTATACATCCAGTCCCATTTGCCGTTGTCGCGTCTGATTTTGCCCAGATGCACATTGCCGATACCCTCGCTGTGTTCGGTGATCTGAGTCGACCTTGCTGCCTTTATGGAAAGCATTTTGCCGAAATTGCCGGTCTGTGATTTATACACTTCGCCTGTCTCGGCCGAGGATAATGAGTTGGGGATATACTCCGTCTTTACGAAATCTATCTTCGGATAGACACCGTTGCGCGGGTGCAGACCTTTCAGCTCCATGCGGTAGCGGTTGGGAGTAACTGCGTCGGCATCGGCGATATCCTCGTCGTGGAGCACAGCCTCGATATCAAGCGGCACAGCCAGTTCGGCCACGATGTCGGAGTCGTCGTTAACCATGTTGATATGATATCTGATATCATAGAATTTGTATATTTCCTCGTTTACGTTCGGACGGTAGAAATCAATCTGCAATGTGAATGTGCGCGGGTCGAAATGCTTGTCAAGTCTGACATACACCGATGTCGTGTCGCCTGCCAGAATGGCGTCGCCGGTCGAGCTGTGTCCTTTCCAGTTTCTCACCGGCACTTTGATTTTGCCCCACTCATATTCCGGCGACATAGTGCGCTTGGGACGGTCGTAGACATATCGGTAGAGCGGACTGAACGGACGGGGCACCACGGGGTCGATCTCTGTCGCCGCGTTAGTGGTCGGCGATACAGCCTCCGTTGCGTCGGCGGGCGTGTAGCTGTAGTTGAGTGTCACGTCGAATGTGGCGTCGGCAAGGTTGCCCCCGCGTTTCACGATTGCCGAGTAATAGGTCTGTCCGCCGAAGTCAAAGCGGCTGGCGTTTCCGCGCGGACGGCGCACCGCTTCACCTCCGTTGTCGGGAATGATGACATCAAACACCTCAAGCCGGGGTTCCGGTATCTCGGTCTCCTTTATCATCTTGTTGTCGATATAGCTCTGGAGTATGCCCGCATACCTGTTGTAGTCGAGGCAGCGCACATAATAGTCTGACGTCCACTGATATTTGTCGGGATGACTGTCGAGGAAATCAAGAGCGACATGCGAGTCGATTATCTCAACTCCCACAGGCACGTTGCGGCCCTCTGCGTCGACGATATCTTCCATAATGTAGAAATTGTCGTTGTCGTTGACGCGGTAAGTGAGATATCGCTTGTTCTCCGCTATTGCAGTGTCAAGTCCGGCATTGGCGAGCGCTTCGGAAAGCACTGTGCCTGAGGCGGCGTGATATGTGCCGTATTTGTCTTCGTAGGCGTCGCGGAGCTCCACGAGCTGCATCGCCACTACGTTGGGGGTCACCAGCGCGTCGTCATAGATGGCCACGCGGTTTGACACTGCCAGTTTGCGGCCGCCTTCCTCGTCAGTGACATAGATGTCATATTCATACAGTCCCGGCGCAAACCCGCGGTTGTCAAGTATGCCCTTGTCGATATGGCTTGTAAACCCGAGGCTGCCTGCGTTCTCCTCATAGAGGTCTCTTACATAGACCGGATGGTCGCACACGTCGGCAATCATCACTTTCTCGCCTTCGGGATATCCTGCCGGCTGTGGCTTGCCGTCGACCACGCGGTAGCGGCGTATTTCATACGATATCGCACGCAGGTCACCGCCTGTCTCATTCTGCGATTTGTTGAGATACCAGTGATATCTGATATAGTTCTTCTTGCTCGTGTCGGTTTCGTTGGTTACGGTCTGCGCGAATATCGCCGGACCGGCTGACTCCTGTATGAACTGTATGTAGGAGTTGCTCACTCCGTCGGTATTGTTATACCACAGCACAACGCGGTTGAAATACACCGGCTTGCCGTCAGATATCCTGTAGTTGGTGTTGCCGCGGCGTGCCACATTCTTGTAGAGCACTGCCTTGAGGCCTGATTTGACATCATAGCCTCTGACATCATGATTGGTGTCGGCCGTTACGTCCGGACCGCCGTTCGGACCATGCCATACGGCCAGATGGTTATAGCCGTTGTTGGTGGCGTCCTCGTTGCCGCCCCAGCCGGTCCAGAATTTTATCTGGCCGCCGACCCACATGTCGCGCACTACATAGCAGCTCCAGTCGGCGTTGGGAGTGGTCTCTTTGTTGTCGCACTCCACATTCACGATGAAATTATATCCGTCGTGTGCCTTGAGTGTGCCGTTGTCGCTGATGGTCTCGCGCCCGCTGAACGCCCGGTAGAACTCCTTGTACGGGTCGCTGTCGAGATTTGACAGATTGCTCCACTCCACAAACTGGATGTTGCCTGACGTGTAGGCGAACTCGCTGCCGTCGGGAAGCTCCAGGTTGAACTGCACGGGGTGTGCTGTCAGATAGTCAGGGGTAAAAGACGTGTGATACAGATACTCGCCGTTTGCGTCGACGTAGGGCGCGTTGGTGGCCGGGTCATACTGTATCCAGCTGTCAAACCAGCCCGAATACGCGCGGTTATACATCGTCGTGTTGCCTGTACCCGACGTGTTGCTGAAATTGCGGTTGATGATATTGTCGCCCACGAGGGTGAAAACTCGCTGTCGCGATGCCTCGGCGTCAGAGCCCTTGACAAAAGATATCGATGTCGGGAGTCCCTCCCCGTTGAGGCTTACTCTGATTTCGCTCATGAATGTGCCGCGGCCGTCGAAATACCTGTCCTCTCCGTCAAACTTCGCGTAAAAGACATCCGACGGATTGTAGCGTGTCTTGCCTTTCTGCTGGCGATACACCCTGCCTGTGCCCGATATGTCGCCTGCGCTTGATGTCGTGGCTGTGGTGAAATCCATGCCGCTGCAGTAATATGTGAACGTATGGCTTGCATAATCGGCATAATTGTCGACCACGCCCACCGCGAATGCTCCGTTATAGATATAGCGGTTGTTGAGCACAAGAGCGTCGTCAGCCTCCTTAAGTTCCCATTCCGGCTGAAGATGCCATTCTCCCATGCGTTCCCCCACAAGGAAATAATGCTTCTTGCCGCCGGCGAAATCAACCGATTTGAGCGGCAGATTGACCGATACCGCGAAGGCTTTGAATGTCTTGTTCTCCCAGTCGACCTCGATGGCATACTTTCCCGTTTTTGGCGCTATCCATGCCCCGCTCTCCTTTTTGCTGAAACCGGTGAGTTCATTATTCACGATTTCCGTATCGGCCTCCGGCGCCCAGTTAAACTTCATTATGTCGCCGTAGTCATGCCCGTCGCTTTTTTCAGACAGCACGATATATTCGCCGGCTTCAAGATCGGCTGTAAAAGTGTATTTGCCATATTCCGTAGGCGTTGCTCCTGCAAGCTTCGTGGCCCATTGCGGCGCGCTGCCATACAGATACATCTCATTCGTGGCCGACAGCCTCATCGCTCTCCAGTCGGCAGTGACGCTATATCGTCCCGTGTTTGTCGCCTGCCAAGCTCCGGAGGTTGTGTTGCTGATGAATTCCGATCCTTCGGCAGGCAGCTTCACGTCTGTTCCGTCAGGATTGAAACGGCCGCCGTCGGCCTGCATCTCCTCCCACGTGGAGGCTCCCTGATTTCTTGAAAGGAAAAGATACATATCTTTGCGCAGATCAAGACTGAAAGCGAACTTTCCGTTGTCGTTTGCAGCCTCTGCCACCTGCTCTACGCCATCTCCGCTGATTGTGTACAGATACATCCGGTCATGCACCTCCGTCACGCGATATCTGAAACTCTCGCTTGTGTCGCCGGTGAAATCTATGCGGTAGGTCGAGCCGGGGCAAAGTCCCGACAGGCCGAACCGGTGATATCTCTCATCATCCTCGCCGCTGTTGCTTGCCGAGGCTGACACCCACCCTCCGTCGGGAGTAGCGGTGTAATTGCTGTTGCCTATGGTGAAGCTGTTGTCGCTGCCGGGTTCGCCGTAATAGAGCCTCATGCTGAACTGCACGCTTTCCGTCGTCGGAGTGAATACGGCTGTGCTCCATCCTTTGTCGGCTTCGCTGTAATTCATCGGCATCTCTGACGGTTGAAGCGCGTCGGCCGTCAATACTATTTTCCATGGGTCGGTGTTCCCGCTGAAGTCCCATGCCGACGCCCTCTGTGCCAGTGTGAAGGCTATTGTCGACATGGCTAATAGTGTAATAAATCGTCTCATTATAGGTTGCTTTACTGTTGTGATTCCCTTATTGTCAGGTGTTTGGTCTGTAATGTGTTTGTCGGTTTGTGTTGCAAATATATATAATAATGTATGAGTGATAAAGGCAATATATTGAAAAGGTAGTGGCTTGATTGCTGCAATTTGTTTATATTCAACAACTTGTATTTAAGGCAATGAGGCGTTTATATAGAGACCGTAATATACATGAAAAAAAGTCATGGCCGCGAAATCTTCCGCAGCCATGACTTTTATGAGATTTTATTGTCAGTCTGTTACTTTCCGCCGGTGAATATATAATATTCGCCCGGAGCAAGTTTCGTTGGCAGCTTGGCCTTTTTCCCCTTCAGGTAATCGAAACTGTAGGTGCTTGCGGCAGGCGCCTCTCCGGTGTAGACGATGTCAGCGCTCTTGTTGCCGATATTGGTCAGAACAAGCACATTCGAGCCGTCGACCGAACGTGAGAATACATACAGGTCGGGCGATGTCGTTGCATAGCGGTGCATCTTGCCTCCCTTCACGCCGGCCTGAAGTGCCTTTTCATTATGCTTGAGCGCGTTGAGCTTCTGGTAGAAAGTGAAATACTCGTTGCGCGGCTCAAATGTCGGAGGCACATCCTTCACGAAAAATTCAAACGCGCGGTCCATGCCCGTTTCCTGTCCGGTATAAATCAGAGGCATACCGGGCAGTGTGTATGACAGAACGGCGAACGCTCCGGTCAGATTGCCCAGACGCTGAAATTCCGTGCCCTCCCACGAATTGAGGTCATGGTTGGTAATCATGTTCATCAGATACGAATCCTCGGCAAACTCCTTCTCCTGCTTCTCGAGCAGACGGTCAATTGCATCGGCATGAGCCGTGTTGAGTTTGTTGTCGTCGTATGTGCGCTGTCCGGCTGTGGCGGCGATGTCGTTGAACACATCTTTCATAGGCCAGTTGTAGGCCATATTGAAGGCATGCTCCACAAGGTCGGGTTCTGAAGCCTCGGCGAGCATGAATATGCCCCCCTCCTTAGCTGCGTCGAGCTGCGGACGCGCCTCGTTCCAGAAGTCGGTGGGCACCTGCATCGCCACGTCGCAGCGGAAACCGTCGATATCGGCGTCAGTAAGCCAGAACTTCATCGCGTCGATCATGCCCTTGCGCATCTCGGGGTTCGAATAGTCGAATTTATAGACATCCGTCCAGTCAAACGGACCGAACATCTTGCCGTTCTCATCGAGCGCATACCAGTCGGGATGCTGTTCAACCCACGCATTGTCGCAGCCTGAGTGATTGGGCACCCAGTCGATTATCACCTTGAAACCCGCGTCATGCGCTTTCTTCACAAATTCCTTGAATTGGTCAAGCGTGCCGAGCTCCGGATTGACGGCCTTGTAGTCTTTTACTGCATAGTAGCTTCCCAGGCCGCCCTTGCGGTTAAGCTCCGAAATCGGGTGTATCGGCATGAGCCACAGCATATCCACACCGAGCTCCTTAAGCCTCGGAAGCTGCTCCTCGAGTTGTGTGATAGTGCCGTCAGGTGTCATCTGGCGCCAGTTTACTTCATAGATTACCGCATTGCGGCTCCAGTCAGGTTGCGTCAGCGTGGTCGGCGCAGCGCCCTGTGCCGTAAACAGCGAGCCGAACATTCCGGCTATAACTGAAAAAAGAGAAAATCGTTTCATCTGTATTCGTTTGGGTTAAGTGAATATAAGCGGAGATATCATGTCGGAGACATGATGTTTATGGTTAGATGGTGTTGCAGAACTCCACATTGTAGGGACGCACGGCTCGTGCGTCCGCATGTAATCCTTGACAATCAAGCTGTTGGCGGACGCACGAGCCGTGCGTCCCTACTTTTTGAGGCCATCCTCTGAGTTCTGCAACACCCTCGGAGATGCGTCTTGTATATAACCTTTACTTCCTTTCCTTAACAAGGAAAATCTCGGTGGGGTAGTGGTCGGAATAGCCGTCAAGCCATACTCCTGCCGAGAACGTACGCTTCGGATAGCCCTGTCGCTGACCCTCGGTGTCGCGCAGGAAATCGAAATTATTTACCTTCGCGTTATTGTAATATACTTTCGCTCCGTTGCGCTTAAGCAGTGTGCCGCTCACTATTATCTGGTCGAAGAGGTTCCACTGTCCTTTGTATGCGAGCGTGCCTATTCCCTTGTCAAGTATCTTCCACCACGGATTGTAGAAACCGTGAGGCGCCACATCGTCGATATTCTTCTTTGCTCCGAGAGCCACAGCGCATGATTTGTCTTGAGGGTCATCATTGAGGTCTCCCATCACGATTACACCCTGATTAGGACGTATTCGCCACAGCGAGTCAGCTATTGCCTTCGACAGGTCGCCGGCTGCCTCACGAAGATATGACGACTGCTCCTGACCGCCAAGACGCGACGGCCAGTGGTTCACGATTATCGACACCGTGTCGCCGCCAAGTATTCCCGTAACACACATCTGGTCGCGGGTACGGAACGACTCGTAATTCGGTATACGCAGCGTAGTGTTTGTGACATCGAGAAAACGGAACTGGCGCGGGTTATACAGACAGCCGACATCCACTCCGCGGCGGTCGGGTGAATCATGGTGCACGACCTGAAGGTTCCATGTCGCCCGGCCCTCTGCCATAAGCTTTTTATCCACTGCCTTGACAAGATCGTCAAGCACCGATTTATTCTCTATTTCCGACACGCCTATGATGGCCGGGCCGTTGGGCGTGGTCGGTGATGTCATGTGGGTGATGACATCGGCGAGATTGTTGATTTTCGACCAATACTTCTTGCCGTCCCACTGGCGAGCGCCTGCAGGTGAGAACTCAAGGTCATATTTGCCGTTATTGTTGATTGTGTCGAAGAGGTTCTCAAGATTGTAGAATGCTACACCGTAAACCTGTACCTGACGCTTGCCGTCGTTGTTCTTCTTTTCTTTCGCGCCCATTGTCATTGTCGCCAGACACATAAGCGCTATAACCGGAATTAGAAAAAGGCGTTTCTTCATTTCTTCTATCGTTTTTTCTGTTTCAATTGTTTCGTTATCCTTTCTTTATTGCAGCGTCTAAGCGCAGCAACCTTGTAAAGGTAACAATACTTTTAATATCACCCAAAAATTATCACAAAAATTTACCGAAAGACACATCACTCGCTTACGCGCTAAACAAACTTGACCGTCTGGCTCCCCCAGTTCGACCGGTCGAGATTGCGGTAACTGATTGCTTCTGCGATGTGATGGCTTTTGACCTCGGCGCTCCTGTCAAGGTCGGCTATAGTGCGTGCCACCTTCAGTATCCTGTCGTAGGCCCTCGCCGACATGTCGAAGCGCTCCATTGCCTGCCGCAGCATATCAAGCCCCTCGCTGTCCGGACGCGCATGCTCCGCAAGCATCTTCGACGTCATCTGCGCGTTGCAGAACACTCCCGGTGTCCCCGCATATCTCACCGACTGTATATGCCGGGCCTCCACCACACGCTCCCGTATCGACTTTGATGCCTCTCCGTCACGTTGCGACGACAGCTCTTCAAATGGCACAGGCATTATCTCGACCTGTATGTCGATGCGGTCGAGCAGCGGGCCCGAGATGCGCCCCAGATACCGCTGCACCGCCCCGGGGGCGCATGTGCATTCTTTCGTCGGATGATTGTAGTAGCCGCACGGACACGGATTCATCGATGCCACAAGCATGAACCCCGCCGGATAATCTATCGCATATCGCGCCCGGCATATTGATATGTGCCTGTCCTCAAGCGGCTGTCTCATCACCTCAAGCACCGACCGGTTGAATTCCGGAAACTCGTCGAGAAACAACACTCCGTTGTGAGCCAGCGAGATCTCCCCGGGCATCGGCGACGACCCGCCTCCGACAAGTGCCACCGGCGATATCGTATGGTGCGGCGCGCGAAACGGACGCGTTGTCATCAGCATCGACCCCCGGCTCAGTTTGCCGGCCACCGAGTGTATCTTCGTCGTCTCAAGCGCCTCGGCGAGTGTCAGCGGCGGCATTATCGACGGCAGCCGTTTCGCCATCATCGACTTTCCCGATCCGGGAGGTCCCACGAGCAATATGTTGTGACCTCCGGCGCAAGCCACCTCAAACGCCCTCTTGACATTCTCCTGGCCTTTGACATCGCTGAAATCAAGGCCTCCGAGGTCGGCGCCTTTCGCAAACTCCTCGCGGGTGTTGACCACCGTAGGCTCGATTTGTCCGGTTCCGTTGAAGAAATCCACAACCTGGCTCAGATGGTCCACTCCGTAGATATTGATGTCATTGACCACGGCTGCCTCCGTCTCGTTGGCACGTGGCACGATCATCCCCTTGAACCCCGCCTTGCGGGCCATTATCGCCATCGGCAGCACTCCTTTCACCGGAAGCACGCTCCCGTCAAGCGAAAGCTCGCCGATCATGACATAATCCGCAAGCTCCGTCGCCGGAATTTTCTCGTTGGCCGCGAGTATGCCGATTGCCATCGGCAGGTCGTAAGCCGCTCCCTCTTTGCGCACGTCGGCGGGCGAGAGGTTGACCACCGTGTGGCGCCGCGGCCATTCCTGACCTGACTGCGACAGCGCAGTCTGTATGCGTTCGCCGGCCTCTTTCACAGCCGCGTCAGGCAGTCCCACTATGGTGTATCCTATTCCCTTGTCGACAACCACTTCCACTGTGACGGTGATGGCGTCGATGCCCTGTACGGCGGCGGCAAATGTCTTGGCAAGCATGGCGGTGATAGTATTATAGTGTTATGGTGATAGTGTTAAGGTGTTATTCGCTGATGACTGGCAGCTTCGTGCCGCGGTAAATCTGGTTGGCCGCTGTGTCGGCGACTATGAAATATGGCAGACGCGGTATGTCGAAACCGCGCAGCTCTCTGTTTGCAACTCCGCCGGGAGCCCAGAAATGGTCGGCCTTTTCGCTTATCCGGCGTGTGTCGTTGTGCCATCCGAATGTGTCGATTGCAACACGTATCGTGGCAACTCGCATATCACGTGCAACCGAGTCGGCGTATGCCACTATGGAATCGTCCATCTTGTTGGTGTCGGTAAATATATAGAGTGTACGGCTCTTCTCCGACGGGCGGTATGTCATCATCGAGTCGGCCACACTGAGCAGACGCATCTCTTTGACTGACGCAACGGGAGAAGCTGAGCGCGCGGCCAGATCGGCCTTGGAGCGTAGCATGGCGTTGTTGGTTATGGTGATGTTGTCAATCAGCGAAAGTATCGAGTCGGCACGCACGGCATCCTCTGTTATGTCATAGTAATATCCGGCCAGAAGCACCGACAGCTCATCTTCGGGTGCCGACATTATACGCCGCTCTATGGCCGCATTGAGTTCATCGGCATTATCCTTGAGAAACTCTGCGAGAGCCTCTGACAGCTTGTTGCCCGACGACTCCATGAAATAACGGTCGCCGGCCTTGAATTTAACCTTCTCATCATCGCCGTTCTTCACGGCGATGCACCCGATGCGGTGACGCTGGTTGTCATAAAGCTCGATCACCACGGGCTGCTGACTCATTCCCTCAAGATGAAATGCTGAATTGACCGCATTCGTGCTCACCTCCCTGAGCGCTGTCCCGTCATGATAGATCGCCGTCAGATTCTGTGTCCCCAGACCCTCTACCGTGCCATCTATCCTATACGGTCTCTTGCCACCGCAGCCCGTTGCCGCAACCATGCAGCCGACGGCCGACAGCAGCGCCACTCCCCGATATATTGTTCTGATAATCTTCATAACGCAAATTTAAATAAAAAAATCTACTATAAGGACACAAAATCATACAAACTTGATAGTGGAGTTATAAAATAGATATTTAACTTTGCAATGATGAAAAAAGTAATTTACCGACTGTTTGTGGCAGTCATGCTCTGCCTCTTTGGTTATCCCGCAGCCGACGCTCAGATTGTGGCGGTCGGCGACATGCGCATAAACACCGACTCGGTGCGCCGCGAATTTGACAAAGGCCCTTACTTCACCCTTTACAAAGACAATTATTTCATTTTCGGTCCCGCAATAGGCCCGAAAATGACCCGCGAGAACACCAACGCGAAGTTTCAGGTTTCGATTGCACAGAAACTGACAAAGAGCACTCTGCCATGGAACACCTATCTATACCTTTTCTACACACAGAAAGTATTCTGGAATGTCCTTGAAGAGTCGCTCCCCATGACCGACCTCAATTTCAACCCCGGCATCGGCATCTGTAAGCCACTGTTCGTCAAAAACCGCTTCATCGGAAAGCTCACCTTCCAGATCGAGCATGAGAGCAACGGACGCGACAGCATACAGTCACGCTCGTGGAACCGTGTCACTTTCGGCGCAAACATCATCGTCGACGCCAACCTCAGCGTCCACGGTAAAGTCTGGATTCCAATCATCGACGGAAAAAACAACAAAGACATTCTCCGTTACTGCGGCATATACCAGGTCGGCACATCCTACATCTCCGACAACAAGCGCTGGAATGCATCGGTCGTACTTGTAAAGCGCAGCGGCTGGAACTTCAACTACAACACAATCTTCGAGCTCGCCTGGAAACTCAGCAACAACCAGAACCAATACCTCTTCCTCCAATACTACAACGGTTACGGCGAAGGGCTGCTCGACTACAACAAATTCCACTCCCAGCTCCGCGTAGGCATCGTAATCAAACCAACCCTCTTTTCCGACTATTGATACCCCCCTCCCCAATAAAAACAGCCACAAAAACAGCCACAAAAAAAGTCATTAGAGCCCTTAAAGACCTTAGCGACCTTAAAGACCCTAATGACCTTATTCATAAACACAGCGGCCCGCACCGGGTTTCGGTGCGGGCCGCTGTCTGTAATCTGATATGTGACAGTTTATTGTTCTATTACGCTCTCGGCCTTCTCCGCCGTATGCTTGCATGACACAGGATGGGCGCCATCGATGATGCGGCGCTCAAACTCGTTGGGCGAAACGAGCGTATTGCCCAACACTCCGTTATCCTGAAGCCGCTCCTTGTCAAGCGCCTCATACACCGAGTGCTGGCTTCTGAATTCCGGCACCAGTTGCTTCATGCGTCTCACTATCGACATATTGTCCTCCGTCAGCGACGACCGGTAAAGCGCGTCATACACGCTGACTATCAAATCATAATCATATTCGCGCACCTTGGCTATCATAATCTTGGGGTGAACCGTCGGAAGTGTGATTTCCTTCTCGTTGAGCACCTCCTCATAAAGTTTCTCTCCGTCACGCAGACCCGTGAACTGTATCTGCACATTGGCGCCGCTCAGTTTGATCATTCGCTTCGCCAGATCCACGATTTTGACCGGCTCTCCCATGTCAAACACGAATATCTCGCCTCCGTTGCCAATCGTCCCCGCCTCAAGCACCAGCTTGCACGCCTCGGGTATCAGCATGAAATACCTGATGATGTCGGGATGCGTCACTGTCAGAGGGCCGCCGCGCTTTATCTGCTCCTTGAAAATAGGTATCACAGAGCCGTTGGAGCCCAGCACATTGCCGAAGCGCGTCGTCACAAACTGCGTCTTGCTTATCACCTTGCCCTCCTTGATTGCCTTGTCGAGCGCCTGCACGTATATCTCGCAGATGCGCTTCGAGCAACCCATCACATTGGTGGGATTGACTGCCTTGTCGGTGCTCACCATCACAAATTTCTCCGTGTTGTATTTCACTGCGAGATCGGCTATGATGCGCGTGCCCTCCACATTGTTCTGTATCGCCTCTCCGGGGTTATCCTCCATCATCGGCACATGCTTGTAGGCCGCCGCATGAAACACATATTGCGGACGATGCTTCGAGAAGATATCAGCCATGCGGCTTTTATGCGCTATGTCGGCCACTATCGTATATGCCTCAAGTTCCGGAAACTCACGCGCCATAAACAGACGCACATCATGTAGCGGGGTCTCTGCCTGGTCTACAAGTATAAGTTTCGAGGGAGCGTAGATCGACACCTGACGCACTATCTCGCTTCCTATCGATCCGGCTGCTCCGGTGATGAGTATGCACTTGCCCGAAAGCTGGCGGCAGGTGGCGTCAATGTCGATGTCAATCTTTTCGCGCGGCAGAAGGTCCTCTATCTCTACCTCGCGCAACTGTTGGGTCTTGATGCCGCTCTTGCCGTCCCATTCCTGCTCCTGATTATAGATGAGTATCTTTATGTCGGCTTCGATGAGGTCGTTGATCATGCGCGGATTTTCACGCAGCCGCTCAGTGCGCAGTGGCGACACAAGCAGTTTCTTCACCCCTTTGCGTTTCATCAGGTCTATGAGATTGGTGTCGTTGGCATATACAGTGACACCCATCAGCATGCGTCCGAACATCTCAGGCTCGTCAGTGATAAACCCCGACAGTGTATATTTCGATGTGTCCTGATTGCCGAGACTCTTGGCTATAGCTATGCCTCCGTCTCTCACGCCATATATGAACACCTTTTCGGCATTCTTGTTGGCAAAAGAGTAGTCATGCAGAAATTTTACGAACACGCGCATGCTCCACATCATCAGCAAGCCCATTATTGACCAGATGATGATGGCTCTGACCCGGATATTAATGAAAAATTCGCTGTGTATCAGCAGTGAATGCAGCGCAAGCGCTATCAGCATGCCGAGAAGCACCGCGCTCGACACTCGCTGAAGGTCGATGAACGACGAATAGCGGAACACCCCGGTGTAAGTCCTGAACAGTCTGAAACCTACTATATAGCAGCAAAGATACAGACCCATAGTGGCGCACAATGGCCAGAATATCGTCGCCGTCTTTATCAGGCCGTTGTTGATTGAATATACAAACAGCATCGACACGAACATAAGCAGGCAGTCGATAAGCGCTATCGCCCAATATGGCAACGATTTCTTAGAAAAGTACCAGTTGAATATCTTTGAAAAATAGCTCATATTATTCCGTAGTAAGATTATTAGGTTAAGAGATGATAATGATAATAGCGAGAAGTGTGGAAATGTATGTGATATGCCTCGGTAATAGAAGGCTTGGGGAGAGATTTATTGATATCGTGTTAGAGAGTGTTTGGATTTAAATTCAGACTCCCTCTTGGAGTAGTTCGTCGGCGGTAAGTGGTGCGTATGCTCCGTCTTTGACTTCAATGATGACCGACGGCTCGTGCACCTCGATGGTGTGCCACTGGCCGGCTGCGATCTGCACTCCGCGGTTCGCTCCGTCGGCGTCAAGCGCCACCCGTCCGGTCTCGTTGCCGGCGCTGTCGTAATACACTTCGTCAATACGCCCCTTCAGCAGCACAACCGTCTCCGAGCTGTGTAGATGTCGGTGCACCGGCACTTTCGTGCCCGGTGTCAGCGCGTTAAGCATCCGCTGCGACGTGTCTGATTCCGAATTGCGTAAATCGTGGTTTGTGCGTAGGCGTGCGTTTGTCGCGGCCTCCTTAAGGAGTCTTTCGAATATAGTTTCGCCGATTATGGTGTTCATTGTTTTCTTGAGTGTAGATATTGCTCGTGAAGATAATAAAATTTTTTCATAAACACCAAATAACCGATGGCAAGAACTGCAATTACCATGCAGAAATATATCCATTGGCCGGTTGTGTCGCTTATCGCGGTAAGGCCGAACGAGATGGCGAGCTGCACTGTCATGTAGATGACCGACACAAGCGTGTGGCGCATGCCGAGCTCGTTTGACATCAGCTGATAGGCATGTTTGCGGTGAGCCTCACCCAGATTTTCGCCAAGCTTGATGCGGTGCACGATAGTCAGAACCGTGTCGGCTCCGTAGACTCCCAGAAAAAGAAGATACACCGGATTGCCCGTTGCCATCACGAGGCGTCCCAGAGCAAAAAGCAATATGAACGCGATGCTCACCGACCCTACGTCGCCCGCAAAACATTTGGCCTTCTTCCTGAAATTGAATACCAGAAACACTCCCGCGCTCAGCGCCGTCACCGCCAGAAGGCTCTCATCCACAAAATGGATATCACGGTTAAGATAGGCGAGGGGTGCTATCACCGCCAGAGAGTAGCACCCGGTGATACCGTTGATGCCATCCATGAAGTTGTAGGCGTTGATGATGCCCACGCACACAATCAGCGCCGGCACGATCAGCCACCACGTCGTCGACGAATACAGCCCCAGATTGATAAACATCAGCATCATGGCCGTGAACTGCACCGCCAGACGCACGATATTGGGCGTGGAGCGCACGTCATCGGCAAAACTTACAAGCCCGATAAGCGTCAGGCCGGTCATGAACCACACATAATGCATGCCGAAAAACGCCACCCAGATCCATGCCCCGATAAGAAATATCACCCCGCCGCCACGCAGCGTGACCCTCGTGTGCGAGCTCCGTTCATTCGGCTTGTCTATGATGTTGCAGCGGTCGGCTATCCTGAAATATACCAGCTCCGCAACAAGCAATATTATAGCAATAACTACGTATTCCATCTGACTTAACTCAAAAAAATAATTATGAATTATGAATTATGAATTGCCTGATAGTGTGCCTTATCCCGTCGGCCGAACTCACAGGCAGACTCTCGATATCGAGCGCACGCTTGATTTTGCCGTTGTCCACGACATAATTCTCAGTCAGTTTCCGCAGACGCTCCTTGTTGAGCGGCAGATGCAGTAACGAGCCGGTCGACGCCATCAGGCGCACCAGACCCCGCGGCATGTTCCAAATCCGCGGCTTCTTGCCCAAAGCCTCGCACATCAGCCGTATAAGCTCATTAGTCGACAGCGGAGTGTCATCGCCGATATTGTATATGCCCGTCGCCGCATCCGACTCAAGCAAACGGCCGATGATATGCGTCAGATTGTCGATTGAGGTGAACGACCGCAGATTGTCAAACGAGCCCAAAGGCCACGGAATGCCACGCCGTATCACCGAATGGAGCAGATTGAGATTACCCTTGTTGCCCGGACCGTGTATCATGCACGGCCGGAATATGTAGGTCGACTTCCCTTCCGCATCCCATTTCGACTGTATGTATTCCTCAGCCTTTATTTTGCTCTCGCCGTAAGGACCCACAGGCTTGGGCGTGATGTTTTCGTCGAGAATATCACCCTCCACACTGTCGGCGGCAGCCTTCACCGAACTGAAAAATATGAATTTACCCGCATCCGACGTCAGATAGTAGTCATAGATTTTCTGCGTTAGGCCGGTGTTGACCTTGAAATAAATCTCGGCGTCAGCCTTGTTTTTGGTGTCGTGAGCCTTACCCGCAAGGTGTATGATGGCATCGGCTTCGGGCACACGACCCGCGTCAAGGTCATCCCACGTATAAGTCTTTACCACACCCTCCTTGTCAGGCGTAACGATGTCAAGACCGTAAATCTCATGCCGGTCTTTAAGTGAGGCCACAAGATTGCTCCCCACAAATCCATGTATTCCGGTTATAAGAAGTTTCATATATAGTACAAATCAATTACTTACTGCAATCAGTTAATGTTATGAGTATCGGCGTCTGATTTTGACCTTGATTGCATCTTCAGGAATCTCTTTAACAACAAGGGCCAGATGACCGCCACCACCGGCACCCAGCATTTTCCAGGCCATCGCCCGATCTTTCCAGCAGTCTATATATTCCTGTACGCCAGGTTGCATCATGGCTGGAAACATGGCAATCTGAGCCTCGAATGAATCTCTAAAAGCTGCTGCAAATGCATCTAAATCACGTGCCATAATCGCGTCCCAGCAACGGTCGGCCGCTGATGTGAGATTTTTAACTTTAGCCGGATTTATATCCTTATTCTCAACGACCGAGCAACCATCGCGTCGCGGGAACATCTCAACAAGGCAGATATGATCTTCAAGCCACGCCAAAATATCCTCGTCGTGACATGACTCTATTTTAGAGGGCCAATAGTGGCCGTCATAATAATGTCGGCTCAAACCGGAAAGGCATATTCCGATAGCATCCTGAGCTCCTGAGATATGACCCTTGTTCTCCGGCTCGTTCTCGAAGCAGAACAGCATTCGTGCAAGCATCTCCTCATTATAGTTGGGAAGTTCGTATGGCCATATTTTTTTTGCCGCATTACGGGTGGATGTTGACATGCCTCCACGTTCAATAAATTCGTGGTTGGGTTCTATGGAGACAGTCAGTGCCCATCCGTAGCCATGTTCCGATACATAAGGTTGATCTATCCAGGTGCCGGCTAAATCAATTCGATACGGAATATGGCATTTTACGCTCTGACGCAGTGATGTCGTAGAGCGAGCATCAAGACCTGCATCGGGAACTCGTTCCAATTCAACATACTGTATGCCGCGCTCCATGCATAACTTTCGTTTTACATCACTGCCGCCATCGGAATTGACTACGAAAATATCAGGCTTTACAATATCCAAAGTATCTAAGAAGTCAAGCATACCTGATCCCGTGTTGATAAATGCATCGGTTACATATCTAATTGCCTTGACCATATACAGCCGCTCCTTCTCCGAATAGACTGTTTTTCGATTTTTAAGACCTTCTATTGTAGAGTCGGAACCGATGCCTACATACAGATCTCCATATTGTGACGCTTCCTTGAAAAATGCCACATGCCCGGAATGAAGCATGTCATAACACCCGGAAACAAATACTTTTTTTCTATTTTCCATTATTATTTAAGGTAACTGGTTTTAAATAATCGGGATATCATCATTTCTGATAACTTAATTGGAAATCTGAGAGAGACTATAAATGAATTAGACCACACATTATTCTTACGAAGGGCTGCCACGATATCTTTTGATATCTGTTTATGGCTACTTACTCCTGAGGTAGAAGCTCCTCCCGTACGCATGGTTACAAAATCAAACGGAATATATTTTGTAGTAATCTTATTTACATAAATCAGACGTAGCAGATTTTCGAAGTCCGATCCAATTTTGAACCCGAGGTCAAAACTTCCGTAGTTATTATAAATCTCTCTCTTGCAATAGAATGAAGGGTGGGCGGGCATGAAACCCATTCTCATCTTCCACGGACGGAATGATTTGGAGGAATAATATCTGACGCACTTGGTGAGATTATCGTCATTGACAAAATGGATGTCACCATATACTGCATCGATATCTTTGTCTTCAAACTCACGTGCCACTGTCTCAAGTATTGTATCTGAGGTATAGAAATCATCAGAGTTCAGAATACCGATGACATCACCGGTAGCCATAGCAATCCCCTTGTTCATGGCATCATAGATACCGTGATCCGGCTCGCTGATCCAGCGGAGGCGTCCGCCATAGCGAGGTTCTAAGTCACGTATCAGTTCAGGTGTACCATCCTTTGAACCTCCGTCAACAACGATATGCTCCCAGTCTCCGTAGCTTTGGGATAATACACTGTGCATCGTGTCTCCAAGTGTAGAGGCACTGTTATATGCTGCTGTTATTATCGAAATCTTCATTTTCGTAGGGCAATAAATCAGAATAAGAAGTGTTAAAAACGATTATAACACTTCATATATTTATATTATATTCTTCTTTTAAGATAGTCCTGATCTGTTCACGATTGCCTTCGCTTTTTCGTTTGATTTCATATACTTTTGCATCAACCAATGTTCGATACCACCAACCTTGAAGAAAATGCCACAAAAAGCCTTCTTTACCTTCAAGAAATCCAAGTTTAAAGAAATATCTGTATATGAAATAAGCAAATGAACGCCAGAATAATGGTTTTTGCGAATAGCTATGTTTACGTTTACGCTTCTTTATCGCTTGAGAATTGAGTTTAATGATTTCATCATTTTTTGCCGACCCGGTTAAATCATATTCCATGTCAAGCAGATCGACTGCTTCACGAATTGCATATCCGACATGTTTTTGAGTCCACCAGCTTAGATTATTAAGATTATCATCAACGAATTCATTCTTTAGTTCAATGGCATCTCCCTCATTGAGCTGTATATGTTCATCCATCATACGGACTTCACATGAGGCTTTCCCGTATTGAAAAATACGTAATAATTTGACAGCAGGCATTCCCCTGCGAATTGTGCGGCCAAGGAAAACTGTTCGTCGTGGAAATACAATCCCCGTATAATTATCGGTAAGATTAGGCAAAGTTTGCGATAATTCATCTATCAGCTCAGGTGAAAGATATTCATCTGCATCAAGCCGGAGAACCCATTTTGTTTTAATATCTGCGTTTTCAAGCCCCCAGTTGAACTGCTTCGCGTAATTATTCTCCCATTTGTTTTGAAGAATATGCACGTTGTTATATTCCTTGGCTATCTCAAGTGTTTTATCAGTCGAGAAACTGTCGATTATGAAAATCTCTTTTGCTATCGGCAAAATATTTTCGATACAACGGCGTATATGTAACTCTTCGTTGTATGTCAGGATTATTACTGAGAGATCAAGCATTTTTAATTATACGTTTTTTGATAAACTTGGCGGGATTGCCTCCAACTACAGTCCACGGAGCTACATTGTCAGTAACTAAAGACTCGGCTCCAATAACTGCGCCTTCTGAAATTTTTACCCCTTTTAATATGGTGCTGTTTGTCGCTACCCATACGCAGTCGCCAATTTCTATAGGATCGGTAATCATTTCAAAATGACATGAATTAATGTCGTGAGATCCTGTCAACAGACAAACTCCACGTCCGAT
Organism: uncultured Muribaculaceae bacterium; assembly: GCA_947174275.1. Classification (GTDB taxonomy): domain Bacteria; phylum Bacteroidota; class Bacteroidia; order Bacteroidales; family Muribaculaceae; genus JAGBWK01. The sequence continues at coordinate 36,101 of CAMWIJ010000011.1, read as the reverse complement.
GCAACTTTTCGAACCTATAACGACTTTGTTATGACATAATGCATAGGCATAATCTCCTAAACTCGATTGATATCCCATTGTTAAATTCCATGGGTCTATTATAGTCGCTTTTGCGGATAATGAAGATGTCCAATCTATTTTCCCTCCGAACATTCTTACCAGTGCCACACGATATTTTCTCAGGAAAAAAGGTGACCATCGAAAGAGTGTACTATTCACAAGGTTCCATAACCGTGATTTTAATTTATATCCAAAACTAAAAGGAGTAGTCTGAACAGGTTCGTACATGATTTATATCTTTGTTAATTTGTTAATTAATTCATTTGCCCGGTCTTTAATCTGCAATATTGTTTTGGGAGAGTCTGATTTTTCATATCGTTCTACAGCATCCGCAATTGATTGGGCGTCACAAGGAGAAAACACTTCTGATGGTTTACATACAGAGCGGGTATACGGTAAGTCACAGCCTATGACATCACAGCCCGCCGACGCCGCTTCAACAATTCCGAGCCCAAGACTCTCATTGAGCGACGGATATACGGTAGCTTTAGATTTGTTATATAATTCTACTACCTTCTCAACACTTACATATCCGTGATTTTCTATTTTGGCACCACTTCTTTTTGCCAGATTAATTAATGGAATAACATTCTGCGCATTACAGGTGAGATGCAATATCGGGAAAATACCTTTCTTTGCCAGAATTTGCCACGCTTCGATCAAGTATTCATGACCTTTTGCTCCTGTGTATTCGCCGATAAATACATAATCGCTACGTTCATTGACGGGCGTTCGGTTGATATCATTCGGAATATGATAAAATGGGAATATGTCCACCGGAAGCTGACGTCGGTTGATATATTTGTTGACAAGGTTTGCTGTATTGTCAGTCTGCACTATCCAGGCATCAGTGTTTTTTGCATAATGACGTATGTAAGCACGTTTCAGGCGATTTTTTAAACTTTGTTTAAAGGTCGTAGTCCGAGGGATTTTAAGCAAACTGACATTGTGAATGTATGTAAAGACAGGTGCCGGCATCTTGATTGTCGGTGGTATATTGCATAGACTCAATATTTTACTGAAATCATTCCGATGTTTTTTGTAATATTTGCATCTTGAGCGTTCGGAAGCCTGCATGACAACTGTTTGAGGGATATCATCTTCCGAGTGTAACTTAGGGCAACGGTTGTCCTTGAGCAATACGAATTTAACATTCCGGGACACTAAACAGTCTACGAGGTGATTCAATATCATAAAAGCGCCACCCATGTTGATATATAACGCGTCAATTAATATAGGTTTATCCATAATTTCATGCTTTTGAGCAGGGCCCCTCTTTTATAGAAGTATCATTGCCGGATGAAATATCCGAAATTAGAGTTAACAAAGAATGTGCAGCACTTTCCGGAGACCATATCTGTTGAATATATCGACGGGAATTCTCTCCGATGCGCTTGCAATCTTCCTGATGGTCGAGAAGATATTTTACCTGAGAGTATAAAGATTCGACTGAACCGTTATACGTTAATCCCGTTTCCTGTTCTTTTATAAGATATGGCGTTGCTCCGATTGCTTCGTTGGCAACGACACAACACTCTGATGACATAGCCTCATTGACTACTGCGCCCCAGCCTTCAGAACGATCTGATGTGAATAGAAAGATATCATTATTCCGCATTAAGTCCAATACTTTCTCGTTTGGAAGATTACCATGCAGAGTTACATAATCGTCAATCTTATATGTTGAAATAAGATTTTCCAATTGCAAGTGCATTTCACCGTCTCCGACGATATTTATATGAAAATTATATCCGTCGTTTTTCAACTTTTCGGCTAACTGTAAAGGCTGTTCGGGATGTTTCCAGGAAATCAGTCGTGCGCACCACATTATCTGGATGATATTATTTTTATTGACCGGCAGTTCAGAAACCGGCAATGCTGTAAAATATCCCCATTTATAGCAACGGTTCCTGAATGTAAACAGTCGTGCACGGTCAGACGCGGTGTAACCGCTTGCGCATAGAGTATAAAATGGATTCTTTCTAAGCTTGGTCTGATACAACCACCACCATTTAATTAATCGGGGTGAAAGAATATTAATAAAACCACGTTTGAACCAACGCTCGCTTATCTCGAAAGATAACTTCCCGGTTTTGGCTCGTTCGCGTTCCCAATCAAGGTTGCCGGCACCATAAACACAGACATCTGACTCACGATTAAGTCTGTGAGCCTCTTCTGTGGCATTGACATCTTCTGCAGCAAACAAACAGTAAGGGCGCTCGCTATAATTACTCCCACCCTTAAGATCTTCATTCTTCCGTGAATAAGTGGCTACATATCGGAAGTTGTCGCCAAGTAGCCTGTACATTTCATCGGCTACCGGCGCCTGATGGTGGTTGAGGTAATTTATAAAAAACGTGACTTTCATATCTTTTCTTGAAATTCAATATTTTTTCAGGAACATAATCTGTCGCGCACCCTATTGACAGCCACACCAATAAACATAGAAAACTTCCGCCGGAAAATATATGGCCTTCGGCTATCATGTGCAAACAGAGCATTATAAGTATAGCTCCGACTACTGCTCCCGACGGACGTCGAGGTGATAAAGAATTTTTTGCAGCACGCAAGAATATGATAATAAAGAGTATAAAACCAATTGAGCCTGTCATAGAGAGAATCGCAAGCCATGATGACCCCGGCTCAATTCTTCCGCCAACTGCTACCAAATCGCGGCTTGATACGCTACAGAAGCCAATACCAAAAATTGGAGATTCCTTCCATTCCTCAATTCTTATTTCCCATTTTTCTGTTCGGGAATCTAAATTGATGCCTGCAGATAAATCTCCTTTATTCTTGGCTTCAAGTCCGCTCAATGCTCCGTTCCATAAAGGGTAAGTGAACGCTAAAATAAGTATTACTTGCATTATGCGTTTAGCTGTTTTGCCGAAATAACGTGAGGAGAAATAAACTAATGTGATTTCTCCGGCGATTGTAGCTACCAGCGACGATCTTGAAGCCGAAAAAAGAAGTGAGCCTGCGCACATGACAGCAAAAATCCAAAATTTTTTGTTGCGGTTCAATGCAAGATACGTACAGACAATCGTTGCAATACCGCTGATTGGTCCCAAAATCATTGACTGGGTGGTTATTCCGCCGAATGTACCTGAATTTTGGCTTTGAAAGTCGAGGAGTGCTGAACCATCCCATTGGCTCCTCATCATGTTGATGCCGAGAAAATAGCAGAAAAAAGAAATTACAGAAATTATTATGCAGCAAATGATAATTCCGCGGAACACTCTTAGTCTAAGTCTTTTTCCGTAATCAGATTTGATTAGGGGGGAGGCTGTAATAAATATAATTGCGAACAGACCAAATCTCAGCCATGGGATAAATAAAGACGGGGGATCCGTAATTAATATATTGATAGGGATATACATAAGGAATACGCCGCAGACCATATCAAATTGTGCGCCTTTTATCAGCATTGCAACCGATATTGATATCAGTATGCAATAATAAAAAAAATCCGGATTAAATAACCGCAATCCCAATGTTTTGCTGGTGATAATTATCGTAAGGATGAAAATAGGCCAACCTATGTTGGTCTTTATGTACTGTAAAAATGATTTCAGTTTAAACATACGATTTGATTTTCTTTGCAGGAATACCTCCAATCAGGATACAATCTTCTTTAAATGACGAGCTGACAATGGCTCCTGCTCCTACTACTGTCTTAGCTGCAAGTTCCGTTCCCGGCAATATGGTTGAATTGACACAAAGCCAGCAACCGTCACCTATAGTTACATCCCGGCTGATATCAGTAGCAGCGATGTGTTCAGAATTCGGGTTGATTGTATGTGTACCTGTCCCGATATATACTTTTGGCGCTATGTCAACATTTGCACCAATTGTAATGCGTGAGGATGCTATGATTGTACATTGATAGCCGACCCATGTGTTGTCACCTATCGATAGTTCTCCTGCTCCTGATATTTTTGCAGAAGAACTGATCCGCACATTCCTTCCTATTTTTACTCCGGCACGCTTCCACATCCAGCGCTTCAGGGCGAAACATCGCGTCTCCGGCAATAACGGTATCAGTAGATTGTTAATATATGAGATAAACGTTTTCATTTCATTTCACCCAATAAAATCAATTTAGCATATTTATATTGTCTTATTTTTTTTATAAGGACGATAGCGAATAGCATAGTAATTATAGTAGCTATAGGAGTAATTATAAAATCATACGCTAAAATCTGTAAATTGTCACTTATGCCTGTGAGAAAACGTTCCAGATAGTCAGATGATGATTTTAGTAATCCTTCTGCCATAATTACCTGGATGCAATATATGCCAAGCGTTATTGTTCCGGTTATGGCTAATAGCTTGATTATTTTTGAGTATTGCAGTTTCAAACAAATGTATCGGATTAAACAGAGGATTGATAAACTCCCCGATAATCCTATTAATGTTCTTATTAAGAACGCGCTATGTCCGTCTTTGTTGTGTGCGAACGGATTTAGATACATGTTATAGTCACTGCTGTCATATAAAAGAAAAAGTGCGATAAACAATAATGCATTTATCACCGTTAACGATTTACGGTAATTGGATAACACGAATTTATAATTATGAGCAATGATTCCGGCGATGAAGAAAGGAAGCATTGAGATTGTGCTGGCATAGTTGAGTATTTCCCCTCCGATGAATATTGCTATAGTATACAATATTATAGACCATTTATTCCATTGCATAAGTTTTGCTCCGATCAACGTGATTATATAGCAAGCGAATAGCGACTTTAAGAACCAATATGAGTACGGCAAGGTCGTTATTATATTTACAAAACGGTCTATACGGAAGTCGCGGTGGAATGCCATTGCAAGCAGAGAGATCACCAAATACCACGACACAGAAGGTAAAATCAATTGGATTGCCTTCTTTTTCAATGTCAAAGCTACTGGACGGAACAAAGAATTGTAGGCGAAATAACCACTGATCAGCATAAAAAGCGGCATGTGGAATGATATTATCAGACGGCTCACGAAATCAGTATGCCAATAGTCGGAGTCTACTGTCATATTTTGCAGGCAGTGCCCCCATATTACGCAGATTATCGCTATAGCTTTAGCCACATCCCAATATGCCACTCGTTGAGTGGAGGCCGCGCTTACCTGTGCGATATTTTGCGTTTGAAGTGCTTCCATACTTTTTTTATAAATTGACGGCGCATCTGCCTGATTGCTTTGCGGTTGGCTTTTGCGTCGATTTTATATCTGCGTTCGATATACCAGCGGCCGTGCATTTCACGGTTGCGTCGGTAGGCTTTTTCTATCGGTTGTTCAAATATGTTGAGCAACCATGCTTCGAAGCGGTCAAGCTCCTCGTCAATAGAAGGTGCGTCACCGCGCAAGGCCGGCTGACGGAGAATGGAGAGATAAAGCTCAGGATTATTATCTATCTCCTTGATGCGTGTCACAAGATCATCAAACGAATTGAAAGAGTATGCGTCAATCATGGCTTTCGTGTTAAATACACGTCCTACTTCGGGATCTCCCCAGTAAATCGGGATTGTACGTGCGGCAAAAGCCTGTACAAGTTTTTCGGTTGTATAGCCTGAGTGAGCCCCGTTTTCGAAGCAAAGCGAAAAACGGTGCGTACGGTCAAACTCCATTTTATCGGCTACCGGACCCCCGATATTGTTAAGAAAGCGTCCGCCTGAATCAACACGCTTGTAGCGGCAAAGTGCCTCAAACGCTTCATTGCGGCGTGGGTTACGGTGGTTACTTACGACAAAACTACAGAACTCGGGCTTTTCCTTGCCGAGGTCATATCCCTCAGGCAGCTCATGCTTGTGCTCCATGGTATGCAGCATGTCAGATTCATAAAACATATAGTTGGGAAATCTGATATAGCGGTCACCGTAATCCATCCATTCGAAGCCTATGGCATAGTCACAGGAGTTGAAATCGGGCACAAGATTTTCTCCGGTCTGATATATCTTCACGCACCGGTCCGCGACACTCCAATGTGATTCTCCCATTGTAGAGAAAAACACATAGTCTGCGTCATCGCAAATCTCTACATTATAATGCTTGCGGAGAATACGCATTATAAGGCAGTCTTCCATTTCATTGTCATAGAAACTGCTCCAATAGTCGATGAATTTTATTTTTATTGTACGTTTATGCATGGAATTTGATATTATCTGAGCACTTTGTCAAGGGGCGTCATTGCGGTAAGGAGTCGGCCGATTGCAATTGAAACGTAACTTATCACAATAGCAAGTGCGAGTGAATACACGAGATGGAAAATGAATGTATCAGGTAGCCCGACAACAATATGAGGCACCAGGAAAAAATGGATGATATAAATATTAAGCGAATAACGGCCGATTATGCTCAACTGAGAGGCAAAAATACGTGGTAATTCGTTCTCTATAGCTTTAATGAAGTAGAAAAGCAATATTGCAGATGCGACATACGCAGCAACAGATTTCATAAAATCAATGTCGCCTGACGTCGCCGGATAGCAGAATCCCAGACCTGCGACAACAATAAGTCCAATCCCGATCCATTTATTGCGTATTGACCCGATGTTATATTCACGAAGCATTGCTCCGGCCACAAAACAAGGGTAATATCTTGCCAATGATGAAAAGCAGAATATATTGTCGATTGATTCCGGCAGGAATTTTGACGCACCCAGCAGTCCGGCTTCAATGATAATACATGAAATGAATTGTAATAATCTGTTGCCTGAAGATATAAATACCTGTCCCCACCAAATGAGAAAGACTATGTAGAGAGCTTCAAGAAACCAATACCCCGATTTGGTAATGTCATTGCAAAACAACCCGACTATATTTTCGCTGCGCAACAGACTGATGAAACACATCACGAGGACAAACGGCAACAATATCCCCTTGGTCTTTTTAATAAACTCCTGTTTATAGGCGTAAACCGGTTTGTAGGCAAGATAGCCGCTGCAAAGAAAAAAGAGAGGCACATCCAATTTTGTAATCACTTCCATCTCACGGTCAAGGCTTCCTCCGCAGTGGTGCATCACAACAAGCAACATCGCCACCCCTTTGGCAATGTCTATAAATGTCATCCGGTTGTTTACTTTTTCAGACATCGGTTTATTAATATGTATAATCGTAAAGATATATTTGCAAGCATTATCTTCAGTCGCAATCTCGAAGAGCAATATTTCGGATTCATAGGGAAATATGGCTTGTTTCTATAAGCCGATAACGGGAATGCCTCTTTTGAATAGAACGTAAGTGACTGAGTGATGCAAAAATACACTTTCTGCATCATCGCTTTGTAAGCATCAGTGCCTTCTGAAAGTTTTGCGGCGGTAAAGGCATACAGAGAGTCGGCGACAGTGAGCATGTCACGGCATCGTCGGATGTCGTTTTTGCTCTTCATTATCCCTCCCACTCGTTGATTATAATAATATACCGCTGCGTCACAATATGCTATACGTTCAGCAAGACAGTAGGCGCGAGGCGTGAATTCGTGATCCTCATGGAGTATCCCTTCATAAAATTTCAGCCCGTTGTTGACGAGAAATCCGCGACGGAAAATTGCAGCCCATGCGGCAGGGGGCATTTCTACGTTTACAATGAAATCTTTACCATCATAAATGCGCATTTTTTCGTCGGATTCAATCGGAAATTTCTCTATCCTGCCATCTGTGTATTCGAGGCTTAATCCCAGACACAAGACATCAAGATCGTATGTTTCAGCGTAATCCAGCAAGTCACTGATGCAATCTGCCGATATGCGGTCATCACTGTCAACAAACCATACGTATTTTCCACGTGTGGCTTCAAGACCGGTATTGCGCGCTGCCGACAGACCGCCGTTCTCACGGTTGATAATCCGGATATTCTGATATTCACGGCAATAATTGTCAACAATTGCCATGGAGTTGTCAGGAGTCCCATCATTTACTACGATAATTTCATACTCCTCCTGCGGGATATCCTGGCTCCGGCATGAATCGATACATCGGGCAATATATTGCTCGACATTATAAACAGGTATGATAATTGACAGTCGTATCATATGCAAATCCAGTCATCGCATTGAATGCGATATTCTAACGGTCGGTTAATCCATCTGTCCGGAGCTATTACCATTTTGTCCGGCCGGGTGTTCATATACGCTCCCCACCATGAGAAGCTGCTGTTAGCCACTATGTTGACGCGGCATGCGCTCATCAGGCGGATATCATTATAGCTCTCTATTCCGTTGTTCCAGTCAACCATAGTGACTTCATCATCTGAAAGCAAAGTCGTTATATGCTCGGTGCACCATGCCATATCATTGCTGAAAATGACGAAATGACAATGTGAGCCAAGGCGTTCGCGCACTATCTTGATTGCGCGTGAATAATACTCAAGATCGCAGATATTGCAGTAATCAGGAGTAAAAAGGTAATCTCCACGTCTGATGTGAATGCTTACGGTGTTGTCATCGCCTGTAAGACGCCGATGCAGTTCAAGATTTCTACCCGTCAATGGCTTTTTGAAAGTCAAGTGGGAAAATACCTTCTCACGAATGTTGTCGAAGTATTTATACCACTGCCAGTTGCCGATATAATAACCGTCACGTGGATTTTTGAAAATATCAGGGTAGCATTTACAATAAACTTCTACAACCTCGCTGCGCCGGTGTGGAAGCCGTTGGAATATACGGCTCATCAACACGGAATTGGCGGGATACGTCACTTTCCACAACTGACGCATGTCGGCGTTACGGAGACGGATATCAAATATTTCAGGCAGTTCATATCCGTTGTGGTTGGGAAAAAATTTGTAGCGGTGTGTGTCAAGAAGCACCTCCTCGCCTGATGCCTCTGCAAGTGCGACCGCAAATGCATAACAGAACATCTGGTTCCCTAATCCTCCGTCTATTCTTACTATTTTCATCGTTTCAAAAGACTTCTGAAATATTGGAAAAGGAAATATGCGCGCAGGTTGTGAACTCCGATTTTTACAGCGGCATCGGAATACTTCCTGAACCCCGCCGATTTAAGCCGATGGTCGGCATCTCTCAGCCGTTGCTGAAGACCTTTGCGATATCCTTTTACAAGATAATTCGAGCTCATTGCCGACTTGAACGAACGGCAGAGCCGTGAAGCAAGCCAGTCACTCTCCGTGATGTTGTTTGCTATGATAAAATCTACAAGGCGAGAAAGTATGGCAGGTGAGCATCTGGCTATATTCTCAAGAGTTCTTGGATTGCGCATTGCCGAACCCTCGCGCCGAAGGCAGCGGTATAGCCTGTGCTCAATCGCGGCAGGGCGATGGCAAAGCATAAGATACTTGTATTGAAACTCCAGATCCTCGCCTGTAGGTGTGGCGGGAGTAAAGCGAAGTCTGTTCGACTCGACAATTTCGCGCCTGAGCAGATAATTCTGAGGCGGATAATCCTCGTTTATTATCGTCTTGTCCTTGGGTAAGTCAACCGCACTGTTCCGATCCTCCTGACCTATGAGATTATTCTGTTCATCATAATATTCGATACCGAAAAATATGGTGTCGCAGTTTACATCACGGATTGTCTCGCCAAGCCGGTCAAGCGCATCTTCAGAAATCCAGTCATCAGAGTCGACAAACCATATCCACTCCCCGCGGGCATTATCGAGACCAAAGTTTCGGGCCGCGCTGACCCCTTCATTCATTTTGTGGAATACGCGCAGACGGCTGTCACGTGTCGCATATTCATCGCAAATCGCCCCACTGCCGTCAGTGCTCCCGTCCTCGACAATCAAAGCCTCCCAATCGTCATAATCCTGAGCTAACAAAGAGTCCAGACATTTACGAAGATACGGTTCAACATTATATACCGGAATAATAAGCGAAATCATCTTAAATATTGTCTGTTTATATAAATAACCGGGTGTCATTGAAGATAATCCAAGAGCATGCTTTTAGCCTTGATTGTCAATCCAATGAGCGCCGGGAATCTTACATAATTTCTTGTTCTTGCGATATTTGTTAAGTCTTGAGATTACCTTGAAAAATGCGGTAAATTGCTCCCCGATTATTCTCCGGTTTCCTCTCCGTATATTCGGCAGGATTGAAAAAAAGAAAGAGATATATACTTTACAGAAATGGTTAAAGCATTTTCTTGGAGAATAATTGGGATTTAATAATATATATGACTCAAGTCCACGTATTATGCTGTCTTTCTTCGCCATTTTTTCGTTGCCAAACCCTTCGCGGTCATGAATCATCCGCGCCACTGGCACAATTCCCACTTTCAACTTGTGATATTTGACTCTTTGAGCATAATTGATATCCTCGCCGTAGTGGAAGAACATAGGATTGAATCCGCCTACTGTTTCAATTGTCGATTTCGGCAAGAGCCAACCGGCTGCCGGCACACATTCCGTGAAATAAACATCTTTAATTTTACCGAAAGCGTAATCCTCGACAAACTCCCCACCGAATTCACTGACATAATCCTTGAAGTGAGAATCAAAACGACTGCGGCTGCCGTGAATATGCAGCGGGCTGAGAATTCCAAGGTCAGAATGAACCGGATTTTCTGCAACAGCAAGCAGCCTTTCAAACATATCGGGATATACGTATGCATCCTGATTGAGCAGATACACGTAGTCGGCGCCATTGTCGTATGCATAACGTATGCCCACATTGTTGGCCTGACCGAACCCTAAATTCTTACCCGTCTCAGACATAATGACTTCCGGATAATTCTTTCTGATAAAATCACAAGTATCGTCGGTCGAGCCATTGTCAATCACAATTGTTTTGACCGGAACGGTTGACCGACGTATGCACTCCATGCACTCCTTCAGCCACTTCATCCCGTTCCACGTGACGATAACAATGAAAATTTTTGGATTTGCGATGTTCATTTTATTCCAGATTTTTTAATGCCTCTATTGCAGCAATCCTATTCATAACACAAACTTCCGGCGAATTATGCCGCATTGCCATGTCGTGCGAAGCTTGCCTCATTTCATTATATTTCTCGCGTGGCAGACTTAAAATTTCCGCAATTCCCTGTGCCAGGCCATCCTTGTCGCCCGGTGCAGATTTGTGCCCCGAAACATTGTTGACAATCACATCTATTGCAGTGCCGTTATCATAGCATACCACCGGTGTGCCACACATCAGTGACTGGTTTATCATCGACGGGCCGGCATCGTCGTTTGATGCACTTATAAAAAGATTGGCTGCCCGGTAGCAATTTACTAATTGTGAAGTGTTCACAGTTCCCAGATAATGTGTCCGGATTTTCAAGCCCTTTGTTAAGGAGGTAAAAGAATCATCTCCGATTACAATAAATTCCACTGTCTTATTATTGTCCGGCAATGTATCCGTTATAAGTCGTTCAATGGCATATACAATGTCCTTGATCCCTTTTCTCGGCTGAAAACTTGAAGCTATCAGAATCAAAAATTGGTCGTTGTTTTCAATTCCTAATTCGGCGCGGGCAACATCCATATCCGATGGCGAAAATACATTGGGGTCTATCATCACTTCCAAATGGAATATGTTTGAGAAAAGTCTGCTCTCTTCTGCATATTTTCGCATCCAGGTGTTGCCAAGAAACGCACAGTTTATCTTTGAATAATTTTGTTTCTTTAGCTCGAAATTTTTTCTGCTTTGATCACAGCTCTCCGAACTTTCGAGCATCGGACAATTGCCACAGCCATTTTGAAAATTCCGACATTTACCAAAATAATAGCATCCACCCGTAATCGGAGCCATGTCTGGTGAAGGTATAAGAATCGGGCAATGCAGACGTTCGTATATTGCAGCAAGAGATGTCGAGTTTAGTAACCCTTGCCAGAAACCTGTAATCACTGCATCATATTCTTTTTTGATGTTTTTGACTATAATAGATGGTGATATAGGCGGATTAGACTCGTCAGGATACAGAAACATCTGATCCTTGAGGCTGGTTCGATTTCTGCGTCGTTTTTCTTTACAATACTTTATTCTTGCTATCAGGGTGTATAAGCCGATGTGTGACAATACTTTCCGTAGTGGCAATATGATGTATTCCCTAACCTTTGACGGTTTTGAACGGCTTAGCTCAGGAAGCAAAGTTATAATATTCTCTTTTTTGTCAGGATAATCAAAAGTTGTCATATAATCTACATGATGCCCTGCCGCTTCCAATGCTTTGATGTGTGCATTACCTATCCCTGCATTATGAGTAGGCGGCATCGATGATATGATGAGAATATCATATACTTTCTTTTGCATATAAGAACTATTTATTGTCAAAATATTGATTGATTGAAGACACGATGTAATCTACATCTTCATTCGAGAGTTCATAAAACATTGGGAGTCGCACCAAGCAATCTGCAAACCGGTCGCAATGAGTAAGTTCAAGTCCGGAAATACGTTTTTCATTTCCGTCATATTCAATTTCTATACAGTTCTCAGGACGAATTTCCGGATTGCCGGTATAAAAATCGCTTTTATGAAGACTTAAATAGTGGAAAACAGATTGAATTCCCTTTTCTTTTAGATATTTGATTAATGAACTGCGCTCATCCAGACTGCGGCATACAATATAGAACATGTGCGCATTGTTGGTCGCATATTCCGGTATGTCGGGCAGTGTTATGCATTTTCTCTTGTCGGCCAATGGTTTAAGCCCGTTGTAATACTTGTCCCATATTTCCTTACGGCGGCTTTGTATCAATTCCATATTTTCTATCTGTGCCCAAAGAAATCCGGAGATAAGTTCAGAAGGCAGAAACGATGAGCCGGTGTCGACCCAACCATATTTGTTTACTTCACCGCGGAAAAATTCAGAGCGGTTTGTCCCTTTCTCCCAAATAATCTCCGAGCGACGAATAAATCGTTCGTCATTAATGACCAGCATCCCGCCTTCGCCGGCAATAATATTTTTTGTCTCATGGAAAGAAAAACAACCAAGATGTCCGATTGACCCTAAAGCGCGCCCTTTATAAAAAGAGTCGACAGCCTGGGCGGCATCTTCAACGACCAGCAGATTATGCTTCCGGGCTATTTCCATTATGCGGTCCATATCACAGGCAACCCCGGCATAATGCACCGGAACAATGACTTTAGTGCGGTCAGTGATAAGAGCTTCTATCTTCTCCGGGTCGATATTTGGATTGTCTTGACAGCTGTCGCAAAATACGATTTTAGCTCCTTGACGGACGAATGCCAATACTGTAGAAACAAAAGTATAGCTCGGAGCTATCACCTCGTCACCGGGCTTGATGTCGCACAATATTGCTGCCATTTCGAGAGCGTCAGTACATGATGTCGTTAGCAGCGCTTTTTTGAACCCGTATTGTCTCTCGAAAAAATTCTGACATTTTTTCGTAAAAAGTCCGTTCCCGGATAATTTTCCCGAATAAACAGCCTGATAAATATAATGAGCCTCTTTTCCTGTAAGGAAAGGTTTATTAAACGGTATTCCCATATATAGTGAATTTTTGTGTTTAAACTATTGGATTGTCAGTAATTCGTCTCCAATTTTTATTTTTATATTTTCATTTATAAACTTTGAAATCTTTGAAATACAATCCTCATAGTTCTCTCCGGTGCAGATTAATTGTCCGATACAATCTTGAGAGTTCGTAAACTTATGAACTTCTGCTCCTCTTTCGATAAAAAGTTCTACTGAAATGTCTTCAGGGATGTCGCAAAGTTTTATATCTGTAACAGTGCCGCTTTGTAATGAAAATAATTGTCTTGACATTACAAATCCGGCTTTAATGTTTGACTTGTCAAAGTCTGGCTGCAAATCTATACCTAAAGCATTTTTTAAAATTAATTCATAGTAGTTTATACCAAAATATTCCTTAATGATTTCGGGTAATTGATTTGCTCCTGCCCGCCCTGTCAGTTCAATAATATGAAAAATTCCATTGACATTTATTAAATCGACATTTACTGCGCAATTGTCAAGGCCTAAGGCATTTACAGCATCTGTAATAATCTGCCTCAGTTTTTGATTGTCGGAATCGCTGCTGCAATAAGGCATATAATGTCCAATAGGAACGCTTATGCCATTGTTTTTAAGTAATATATCTCCGTGAGAGTGTAAAAACAGTATTTTACCGTTTTGAACAAATGCTTGTACGCCAAATTCCTCCCCGATTAGATATTCCTCAATCAGACAATAGTCTTTTTTTGAAAGATTTATCGCGGCTCTTACATTTTCATATAACTCAGATTCATTAACGGACACAAAAATGCCTTTGCTGCCTTGCAAATCCACGGCCTTGACGATGAGTGGAAATCTAAGGTAGGTCAGCGCCTCGGGTATCTCTTTTTCATCTTTTATAAGGATGTATTTAGCAGTCGGAACCTTGTGCTCGACAAGCATCTTTTTTGTGCTGAGTTTATTAGTAGAATATGATGCTGCCTTCTCTGACAATCCGTTTAGGTTTAGTTTGTCACATATATAACCAACAGTATTTAACCCATAGTCAGAACAGCAGAGACATATGCCATCAATATTCTCATCTTGTGCGATTCGGGCAATCTCTTCTTTATTGTTTATGTCGATTGTATAAATCTTGTCAGCAAATTTATATCCGGGATAATCTCCGGCTATACCCGTAACTATGGTGTTGAGCCCTAATTTCTTTGCATTTTGAATAAGCTTTAATTGGGCTTTTCCTCCTCCAATTATAAGAATATTCTCTTTCATCTGTAATACTGTTGATTAAATTTCAGATTTAATTCTTTTTAATTCGTCTATTATTGCAGCGTTGGGAATACTATTAAACAATTCATAATTTTGTTTAATAACCTCTATTGGTAATTCCCACCATCTTAATGTTAATAGTTCGTCGATGATATTTTTTGGAAATCGATATTTGATATGTCTGGCCGGATTTCCGGCAACAATGGAATATGGCTCAACATCTTTGGTTACGACAGAATTACTCCCGATCACGGCGCCGTCGCCAACTTTTACGCCACGCCTGATTACGACATCACATCCGATCCACACATCATTGCCGATTTCGCATTTTGTGTCAAATCTATTATAGCCAACGCGGTCGCTACCTTTGATGTCGAATATGTCTGAATATAAAAATGCGCTGGTAGTCAATCTATTATAATCATGTTCACCCCCCCCTATACTGACATTCCATGATATTGAGCAGAATGCACCAATCCTGCTGTGCCAACAGTTGAAATTACGTCCGGTATAGGTATAACGACCAATTGTCGAATCATAAATGAGATTGTTCCGCTGTATGTTTACGAAACTCCCAAACCGACAATTTTCGATTCTCGAAAAATCGCCTACCGATACATCGTTTTCAGTTGTCAGATTACAGGCATAGACATCTCTCCATATTTTGGTAGTTTCAGACAAAGTGCATTTGATGATCTGGGCAGATTCTGATATCTTAGTCATGATGCAAATTGAGTTTTTGATTTGCGGTATAAATCATGTATCCGTTTCGGTCTGCGCTACATGTGATACTGTTGAGCGAGTGAGAAGAAATTTCCCATTGTTCAATTTCCGGGTATTTTGAAGCGTTTTCCAATATTTCCAGAAGCCAGCTTGTCTCTTTTGACAGAAAATAAACACCCGAGTATTTTTTATCCAATATTTCCGGTGTTTCAAAGATACCAAGAGAAACGTTGATTATTGCTTTCATGAAATCATATCCGGTTGATAACTCTACAAGATTACTTGCAATAAAATCCCCACCTCCCCTGGCTCCTACTTCAATAACCTTTATATCACCATCATCGGAAATCTTTAATTCTGTGTGAGATGCGCCGTATTCTATATGCAGGGCATCAAGTGCTCTCAACGTTATTTCTTTGATTCTTGCTTTAATCTCAGTTGGCAGAGATGACGGCTGATGATGCTCGAGTTCAACAAAATGAGGAGCGCCTGTCGTCACTTTATCGGTTATCTGGATAATATGATGATTGCCTCTAAAAGAAATTGATTCCACGCTGACTTCGTGACCGTCAATAAAATCTTCAACAAGCACTTGAGACGAGAACCCCTCACTCATGGCTGCTTCAATCGCAGATGAAAGTTGAGTTTGATTTACAACCTTGTAAATGCCACGGCTCCCGGATCTGTCAGTTGGTTTTACAATTACCGGAAACTTAACGTTAAGTCTGAAACTTTCTTCAAGCCGATTTATTAATCTGTATGATGGCGACGGCACTCCATGAGACATGAAGCATTCTCTCATCTTGTATTTATTAGTCGTAATCTCAGTCCATTCGTAAGGATTGGATACCAGTCCCATATTTGAAGCGACATAATTTACAGTCCACACAGCTAAATCAGACGCGACTGTAGTGATACCGTCAATTTTTTCCTGTTTGCATATTTCGAGTATTCTATCCTTATCGGTAATGGATATTGGATAAAACCGGTCAGCATAATTCTTACATATAGCTCCTTCCGGCCAAGCGAAGCAGATGACCTCATGTCCCATCTCTTTCGCTTTTTTTACAGCGGGCAATTGCAGATAGCTTGCTCCGATAATTGCTATTTTACTCATTTTGCTAAATTGCTTTTTGTTTGTAGAGATTATAAATATTAAATCTCAATATCCCTCTTATTCGGTTGATGAGATATGATATGGGCAGACAAAATACTAATAAAGTTATAAATATTATTATTGGATTTCTGCTCCAATATATTATATCCGGAATATACAGATAATATAAGAATGTGTGGAATAGAAATATATTAAAGCTGTGTTTTCCGCAGAGACCTAAAAACCTTGTTATACTTGTCGGCGGAGTTATATTCCTGTATGCCAAAACAATCAACAATGCAATCAATGTGTCAAATCCGAGAGCATACGGCAGCTTAAATCTTACGGCCATAAGAAAAAACAGTACGGATAGTAGAACTATTTTTTCTGTTTTACTCAATTTCCCATTGACGCCACGTTGGAAGATGTGTTTTAATTGTGTTTTTGGGTGATCTGAGTGGGGGGGGGTAATATCTTGTAAATCAATTATATACATAAAGTATCCAGCCAGAAATGCTATGAGATAATACCGTATCGGTTCAATAAATGTTATGTGAAACGGCAGTATTACCAACGCAATACTTATCAAAAACATCAGGAACCTTAATAATCTGTGTTGGCTGCCTAATGTAATCAATGGAAAAAGTAAATATAATATTGTTATACAACTATAAAACCACCATGTCGGATTATATCCATATTCTCCCGTCAGATTGATAATCCCCATAACATCAAGAATGAATTTTATCGGTATATCATGCCCATATACCTGTTCAAAAGTCCGTCCGGCAAATATAATCCCGATTGGGACAAATAATATCCAGATCAACCAATAATTTATATATAGTTTCTTGAAACGCTTTTTGAAAAACTCAATAAATTTTATTTTGCAGTGTGCCGGGTAAGTTGCTGCAAGTCCATAACCCGAAAGAAAAACGAACAATGCTACGCATACTTTACATATTTGCCCTGTCATATTGACAAGCGAGATATTTCCATAGATGGCAATGTCATCAAATCTCCCATTCTGAATATAGAATAAATGATGAATAAGTAGCATTAGCAATGCCAACCCTTTTAGTGCCGTTGTGTCATCCTTTGACAGCATCGGTTTTGCCGTCGATAAGGTTAATACTGATTTATATGTCATCGCTTTCTTTTTACCAGATTAACCAATTCCGCAAGTATTTCTGGGTATAGAAGTCTCAATGCAACTATGTAAATCAGCGCCATGGAGATTCCAACTATAAATAAATTGAGCAAAGATGGCGCTAATATGTATTTAAAAAGCAGTAAAGCACCTAATCCGATCGGTCCGGAAATGAATAAAATACGTATAGTGCCACGTAGACTTTTCCAGGGATCGATGCCGGAATACTTTTTAAAAACATAGCAACAATAGACGGTTCCTGTCAATGAGGAAATCACCGATCCCCAGGCTAATGCTATGAGTCCGAAATTGATTGATATGAAAATTATACCCAGAGTCAAAGGAAGAGTTACTGAAGTCATTTTAAGGAAAACTCCGGGAAATCCTTTGGCTATAAGGACTCTTCCGTTAATTGCATTTACGTGGCTTATTAATCGCGCGATGCATAAAATCTGCAGAAGCGGAACACAAGGAAGCCATTTGGCAGATATCATATTTAAAATCAGAGGATACGCTAATCCCATCAGGAAGAAATTCCCACTGAATATAATTGCAGACGTAACAGTCAGCGCTTTTGTATATAATTTTTCAAGACGTTGTTCATCATCTTGCAACGTTGAAAAGACGGGAAAAAGTACTTTTCCCAACACCCCGCTGAAATTAGTTGGAAGCAAATCGGAATAAGCTGAAGCACGGTTATAAAATCCTACGCTTTGTGCATTGAACACTTTGCCAATCAACATTGGGTGTATATTTGTGAATAATACCCAAATAAGGTCGCTGCCCAACATCTTTGATCCGAATCCGAATAATTCTTTGAATGAAGTGCGTGAGAAACGAAATGAGAGTTTATATTTTGCAACTATTATAATGCATATTGTAGAGAATAATGTGGCGAGCACTGACTGTAATACAAGTGCCCAGACTCCCCAACCAAGGTAAGCCATTGTGATGCCGATTATGCCCGAGAAAATGCTTGTAATCAGAGTTATAAGCGATAACTTCTTGAATTTTAGCTCCTTGGTTAGAATCGTACGGCTTACGCCGGCAACAGCCCCTAAAATGAAAGTAAGCGACATGACACGCAATGTAGGTGTTATTATCGGCATATCATAGAAGTCTGCAATCAAAGGAGCGCAGAAAAACAATATCAGATAACAAATAAGGCTAAATACGATATTGGTTACATTGGCAGTGCTGAAATCTATTGCTGTGCAAATTTTCTTATGTATCAGAGCCCTCTCAAGCCCGGAATCAATAAGCATGCTGGAAAACGAGAGAAACACACTTATGATACCAATAATGCCATATTCCGAAGTCGTGAGAATACGAGCCATGACGACGCTTACAAGAAATTGGATCCCTTGCGAGGAATATTTCTCTATCGCAGTCCATTTCACGCTGTTCACTACTTTTTGCCTGGTTATTGCTTCGGAGGAATTCATGTCGTTTAATGTCTACAACTTTAGCCCGGGTGAATAATTATTGCCTTAAGCGGCAAATTACACCCTTTCCCATTGATTGGTGGCGAAATTAAATCGTTTTATTACGCGAGCCGGATTTCCTGCCGCTACGCTATAGGCCGGAATATCTTTTACTACTGTCGAGTTGGCTCCGATTACGGCATTTTTGCCGATACTGATATTTCCGACAATTACTGCATTCTTACCAAGCCAACATCCGTCTCCTATTTTTACCTCGTTTAGATTGTTGTTGCTATCGGTAAAAACATGTCCTTGATGGTTGATTGGTTTAGTTACATCACGATATTCATGGTTATAGTCAGCAATAAATACATTCGGTCCCATAAGCACATCATTACCGATATAAACCTTATTCTGCGCGGCAATGCGGGTATACTCCGATATAGAAGTTCCGTTGCCTATAATGATCTGACTGTTCGCGTGAGCAAAAACCATACTGCTTGGGCTCAACATCGCAGACTCTTTAATTTCGACCGATGAGTGACTCATAGCTGCGATTCTACAAGTGGGGTGTAATCTTGAATGCCGATATAGTATAATTTTCCCGTCATTGTCGCATTTAACGTTGGCATGCGCGCTGATATGAACATCGCCTTTTAACAAAATACCCCCCCCCTATTTTTGCGTAAGGGTGTATGGTTGAGCCTTTTACGTAATTTATTCCCGATAATAAGCACTTTATCCTTGAAATAAAATATTTTAAATATTGCATCATTGACGGTAAGAGTTATTATAAAATACCTATAAGATATTTATAGTGAATTTAAGATATAAGCAAGTAGTGAGATAATTTTATGACTTACTTATGATATTCTTAAACATGAGCTGTTTGTAAAAATTGAAATTATCGCTCTTATTTGGCATTTTGTGTCTGCGAAGTGATTTTATCACCAAAGAATTAATATATCTAACAAATGCTCTTTTTGAAAGATGCGGCCTGAGCACTAACCCTGATTGTTCCTTTGCGAAGTTCAAAAGGTTGTCTCTGCGGCACAACAGGAACGGACCATTCCAGAAATCGCCCATAAAATATGGTGTCAAGAAAGTGTCTATATAAATAGTCTTGGCTTTTCGAATCTCATTTAGTGTAAACTGATAACTTATCAGTCCGCAGACTTTTCTTACAATAACAATGTTCACTCCGTCGCCGCAAAAAATTACATTGTGGGCAATGCTCCCTTCAGTGCATGCGAAATATTTGCAATTTCTTAAAAGCCTAAGTTGAGTATCCAAATCTAAGAGCTCGGGATAAAGAATAGTGTAACCAAGTTCTCTGAAAGTCTCCTCGACTTCTTTTTCCCCATAATCCCTATGATTATTTTTAATCTTTGTCCGGCTGAAATAAATTTTATCGGGGACACTATTGTCAACAGGAATGGTATCCCGGATTGTGTTGGTTATCTCTGCGAATTCCTGATAGTAATATCTCGAATCGCCTATGACTATCATGCTGTCATCAGGCACTGTCAGACATTCAAATTTAGTGGGTTGCTCAACAAATAATATTTCATCGAAGTTTATCCCTAATTTACTTATGAGCTCTTTAAAATTATGGCTGAACTTTGCGTTCGTAATCTTAGCTGCACAGAGTTTATATTCTTTTCCCGGATTATCCTCTCGTACTCGCTTTATTGCCCAAAGCTTCTTCAGATTGTCGGTTATGCAATGCCCCCAAATGCTCAGCCATTCACCGAGGTATATATAATTTCCGGATACATAATGAGTTATGGCGCTACTGTCGTTGTTGTTATCGTCATTGCAAATTCCATGTTTAGCCACAATTGCATCGTCCATGCATTTGTATGACAAAGGTTCGTCTATTAGATATTTTTTATTGAATGAGTCTGTCATGGCTGCTTTTGAGCAGAGATCAATGTAATCTAAAATATATTCATTCATTGTGACTGATTTTTCTTTATGGTCTGACTGTCTCCGGCAAAGATGTGGAGTAGTGCGGCGCACTGCCGGTTGCATGACATCATATACGGAAATGACTCATTTGCGATATAAATTTGATGTGCACGCCCCCCACACTTTTAATTATGACTCGTAAAAGGGAGAGTTTTCTTAAATGATCTTATGTCTGGAATCAGATCTTTTTGAGCCGTTAGTTTCGGTGCATATTTAGTTAGTATCGGTATGCATAAAATGCTGCAGCATAACGTCACCAGAAACAGTGGCACATTGAATGTAAAATAATCTGTCGAGACGCTGAATTTGTGATATATAGTAAATGCAATTGAACTTATTGTCAGATGTATTCCAAGAATTATAATAGAATATCTGCCTATGTATTTTATGCCGGGGATGTTACCGATTTTTTTGCAAATTAATAATGTGGCAAGAACAATTGAACATGCGCCAATGTAGAAGCAAATGCTATTCCCTTTGCAAGAAAGACTGCCAAAACCGATGTGCGGCTCATCCCCAATGATATAAGCGAGATATGTAATTGCTAATAATATTGGAATCGACAGATAGTAGTATTTGTCTTTGTCAGATTTGACAAGGATTTCCGCTTTTCGTAAAAAATATCCGAAGAAAAGGAATGGCACAGCGCCAAAGGCCGAGTCCATATATAATGGGAGAAAAACGTTATCTGATAAGATATTCAATGCAAAAATGCTGGATGCGACACACACAATGCCTATTAAGAATAGATTATTATTGCATATCCTGACTATTGCAAAAAATAAAATATTGGCGCAGAATAGAGCTAATAAAAACCACAATGCAATGTTCACCATTGTTTTGGATGTGACAAAGCAGTAATAGGGAATGTCAATCTCACCGCCGATAAATAATCTTATCCCTACAAAGATTGCATAACTTATAGTAAAAAAGAAAATAAATGGGATAAAGAGCTTGTTTATTTTCTTTGTAAGAGTCGGTATGAAACCGCCGTAATCTTTAAAAAAGATACCCGATAAAGTAAAATAAAAAGGCATTCTAAGCATCCCCAGTATCGGGGTGTGCTCACTGATTATACCTGTGTGGAACATGACAACAAGCAGTATGCATATCCCCTTTGCGGTGTCAATAAATTCTATTCGAGGCTTAACTGGTTGATATTCAGCATTATATTGGGGGGGGGGTAGTTGCTGTGAGTCATGATTGCAGACTTTTCTGATATGGTTCATTTCTTATTATGTTGTATGTTTCCTTCTTGCGGTCAGTCGAGGGTTTCGATTATGGCGGTCGGAGGGAGGGTGAGGTCGATGTAGGCCACGAGGCAGTTTTGCAGGCGTACGCGCAGGCGGCGGTAGCGCGAGCCGCGCACGGTTAGCAGTTCGCCTTCTATCCAGCTGTCGTTGTGGGGTATGCGCACGCGGCGGCCTACGATGCGGCTGAGGTTGTCGTCGCCGGCGGGATGAAATGTCATGCGCTGCTCCGTGGTGGTGGCGGCGATGAAGTTGTCCATCTCGGCGTCGCGTATTATCACCGGCTGGCGATAGGGCTGTCCCTTTACGTAGAGATATTCGATGCCGATGTTGCGGCGCACTATCGAGTCGATGTGGCTTATGGTGTCGTTGACAAAGAATATGTCGGGGATTGCGGGTGATATTTTCCTTACCTGACGGCCGCATTTCACGGTCACGCTCTCTTTCATCGGCATGAAAAAACGGCGTACCATCCCCTGTGCCAGCTCATAGCCGTAGAGTCGCTCTGCTTTTGCGGCGGTTGTGCCGCGGCTCGGCTGCGTGACGCTTACTTTCTCCTTTCTGGAGCGCATCACTACCCATACGGTCTTTTCGCCGTCATCGTTGCCGGTGGAGGCGTTTTGAATGTAGAGGGGGCTGAAATGTAAGTTTTCGGTAGCCATTGCGGTGTGATTGGCCTGAGTGTGATTTGTGTGTGAGGCCCGTTGCGTGATTGGTCGGCTATGTTTAAGGCTTTATTAGGCTACAGACAATTCTTTCTATCCCCACTGATTGTGTATTGGCGTGCAAATCAGCGGGTTATAAGGTTTGTCCCAAAAAGTTCGGGCTCAGTTGTCCTTTGCAAAATTTTGTGAAATTCAAGCAGTTTCATTTCGTGCCATTTTGCCGCGGCCGAAGCCGCATGCAGGCCTGTTGGGGTCTGTAGTTGATAATCAAGTCCGTTTAGTCGTTATTAACGCGTTGCAAAGTTATGAATTTGCGTTTTAATTTCCAAATTCCCGCCGCGGTTTTGATGCTTTTTAAAGCTTTTGTAGCTTTTGCGGTTTTGGGCCGGTTTTTGTGTGTTGTGAAAGGGTTATGCGTTATCTGTCTGATGTTTGGAAATATATGCGGCCGTGGTGCGTCATGTCGGTTGACGCGCCACGGCCGCTATCAGGTCAGGGCGGCTGTGCATTGCCTGCCCGGTGTTATTTTACGCGGAGCAGGAAGTAGTTTTTCTTTCCTTTCTGCACGAGTATGTATTTGCCGTTGAGGAGCATGTCGGCAGTGGCGGCGGCATAGACGTCGCTCACTTTCTCCTTGTTGATGGAAAATCCGCCCTGCTGCGCGAGTTTGCGCAGTTCGGCCTTTGAGGGGAACACCGGCGCTTTGTCGGTGAGCAGGTCGGCTATCTTGAGCTCGCCGTTGAGGTCGTCGGCCGAAATCTCAAACTGGGGCACTCCTTCAAATACGGCAAGCAGTGTGTCCTCGTCAATTTTGCGCAGAGTCTCGGAGGCTTTGTTTGAGAAGAGTATCTGCGATGCCTCTACGGCCGCTTCATAGTCGGCCGCGCTGTGCACCATTGTGGTGATTTCCTTTGCGAGGCGTTTCTGGAGCGGACGTTGGCCGGGGTCGGCGGCCTGCTGCGCCACGAGGTCGTCGATTTCCTCTTTGGGCAGGTCGGTGAATATCTTGATGTATTTCTCTGCGTCGGAGTCGGATACGTTGAGCCAGAACTGGTAGAATTTGTAGGGCGACGTGTAGCGCGGGTCGAGCCATACGTTGCCGCTCTCGGTCTTTCCGAATTTGCCTCCGTCGGCTTTGGTGATGAGAGGGCAGGTGAGGGCGAAGGCGTCGTCGGCGCCGTTGATGCGGCGTATGAGTTCGGTGCCGGTGGTCATGTTGCCCCACTGGTCGGAGCCTCCGAGCTGCAGACGGCATCCCTTCTCGTTGTAGAGATGGAGGAAGTCATAGCCCTGGAGAAGCTGGTAGGAGAATTCGGTGAACGACATTCCTTCGCGTGATTCGCCCGACAGACGTTTCTTCACCGAGTCTTTCGCCATCATGTAGTTGACGGTGATGTGTTTGCCGATGTCGCGGATGAAGTCGAGAAATGAGAATTCCTTCACCCAGTCGTAGTTGTTGACGAGTATCGCCGCGTTGGGGGCGTCGGAGTCGAAGTCGAGAAATTTGGCGAGCTGACGCTTGATGGCCTCCTGATTGTGGCGCAGGGTCTCCTCGTCGATGAGTTTGCGCTCCTGGCTTTTCATCGAGGGGTCGCCGATCATGCCGGTGGCTCCGCCCACGAGAGCGATGGGGCGGTGGCCGGCGCGCTGGAAGTGCTTGAGCATCATCACTCCCACAAGGTGTCCGATATGAAGCGAGTCGGCCGTCGGGTCAATGCCGAGGTAGGCCGTAGTCATGCCTTTTTTAAGTTGTTCGTCGGCGCCGGGAGTCACGGAGTGAATCATGCCGCGCCAGGTGAGTTCCTGTATGAAGTCCATTGTCGTATGTTAGTGTTAAACGGTGTTTTTAAGGTCGTTATCTGAGTCGTGCGAGAGCCTCGCCGATGCGGCGCATGGCCTCGCGGATGTTGTCGTCGGAAGTGGCGTAGCTCAGGCGTATGTATCCGTCGAGGCAGAATGCCGCGCCGTCGACTGTCGCCACGTGGGCTTTGTCGAGCAGATAGAGGGCGAGTTCGCCTGATGTGTTTATTGTTGTCTCGCCGTCTGATTTGCCGAGGAATGAGGTCACGCGGGGGAAGAGATAGAACGCGCCCTGCGGCTCGTTGCATTCCAGTCCGGGTATCTGTCGGGCAAGTTCGACCACAAGGTCGCGGCGGCGGCGGAATGCCTCACACATTGTCCTGACGCAATCCTGCGGGCCTTCGTAGGCGGCTTCGGCGGCTTTCTGGGCTATCGATGAGCACCCCGAGGTGTATTGGCTCTGGAGCTTGTTGACAGCCTTGGCGAGCCACAGCGGAGCGGCGCAGTAGCCGATGCGCCATCCGGTCATCGCGTAGGCTTTTGACACTCCGTTGATTATGACCACGCGGTCGGCGATCTCAGGAAATGATGCAAGCGATGTGAAGCTGCCGGTGAAATTGATATGCTCGTATATCTCGTCGGAGAGTACGATGATGTCGGGATATTTTGCTATTACGTCGACAAGCGCCTGAAGCTCCTCGCGCGAGTAGACCGAGCCGGTGGGGTTGGAGGGTGAGCACAGAAGCACCATGCGGGTGCGCGGGGTGATGGCGGCCTCGAGGCGTTCGGGCGTGATCTTGAAGTTGTCCTCCAGAGTGGTGGGCACGAGCACGTTGGTGCCGCGAGCGAGTTTCACCATCTCCACGTATGACACCCATGCCGGTGTGGGGATAAGCACCTCGTCGCCGGGGTTGATTGAGGCGAGTATGACATTGCAGAGAGCCTGCTTTGCGCCGTTCGACACCACTATCTGCTCAGGGGCGTAGTCAACGCCGTTTTCCTCTTTGAGCTTGCGTGACACAGCTTTACGCAGCGACATATATCCCGGAACGGGAGTATAGAATGTGAAATTCTCGTCAATGGCACGCTTGGCGGCCTCCTTGATGTGGTCGGGAGTGTTGAAGTCGGGTTCGCCGACCGAGAGGTTGATAACATCTACGCCTTGCGCCTTGAGTTCGTTGCTCTTTTGCGACATTGCCAGTGTGGCCGAAGGGGAGAGCGATTGTATAAGCTCGGAGATATGTGTCATAACTTTACAAAATTTTCGGCAAAGATAGCATTTTTATTTTAATTAATAGCAAAACGGAGCATTTATGTCAGAATTTGCCACGCCGGGCTGCGCCACACCCTGCGGCAATCCGCCCGCATTACCTATTTGTATATAAATATACCTGCATCTATTGCAACGGCGGTTACTGTAACCGCCGTTGCAGTAGATGCAGGCTTAAGGTCAGCGGTAGAGGGCGAATTCGTAGATGCGGGCTGTGGTGCCGGTCGACTCCTGCATGGGCTGCAGTATGTAGAGGCGCACGTAGCGGGCGGTCTGCGGAGCGGCGAAGCGTCCTGTGGCGATGTTGTCGCGGTTGCCGGTGACTATTTCAACGGTGCGCCAGTCGTCTGACGGATTGTCGCGCGTCTGTATCAGCCACGCTCCGGTCACGAAACCCGGAGCCTCGCCGGCGGCATTGACCATCTTCCACGCGCTGAACGACTCCTCGCGTCCCAGGTCAAACTCCACAAATCCTGGGCGGGCGTTGATGTCGCACCATTTGGTGGCGGCGTCACCGTCGACCAGCCCTGCCGGTTTCTCCTGCTCGTTGACATATCCCGACCATGCGGTTATATGTTCGGGGCGCAGCAGGTTCTCCCGGTCGGCGGCCGACGGCGGTGTTGTCCTGTCGTCGGCGTTTGCCGTTCGGAACATCGGTGCGGCGCTCTGAGCCCGGGGCATCGGCTCTGACGCGGCGGTAGCGGCGAAAATCACGATGTCGCGGTTGTCGGGAAGCACTATCTCTGTCGCAGCCGCCGGCAGGTCGACCGGAATGCGGAACATATAGGTGAATTCGTAAGGCTCGTCGCCGCTCTGTGAGTGACGGTGCGTTCCGGTCCATGCTATGTCGGCGTCGGTCAGCCATCCTTCAGTGTGGCCGGTGTGTCCCCATTGTCCGATAAATCCGGTGTAGGACGGCACCGTGATTTCTGTCAGCCTCTTTCCGGCTCTGACGGTGCCAGTCGCCTCGCCTTCGCCTATGGCGGCGGCAGCGAGCAGATAGACACGGTTATAGCTGCCGTCGGGCAGGCGCAGAGTGTCGCCATTGCAGGTCATGCCGTTGAGAAGGCGTTTGTTTTCCAGTGCGAACGGTATGCCGTCGGAGATGATGCTGTCAGGCACGAGTTCGGCGGCGTAGCTGTATGACTCATGGAAGTCGCCATCGCCGGTAAACTGGTTCCAGGTGAAGCACTTGCGGTCGAAGCGTAGCGGCATCCGGCTGTAGCGTGACGCAGGGGCAGCCACCGCTTTTGCGAGTCTTATCTTATATGTTTTCAGGCTGTTGGGCGAGATGTCGACATTGAGCGAGCGGCCGCTGAACGATGCCGGAGCTATGGTCTTTTCGGTGCCGTCGGCCTCGTATGCCTCGATGATGTCGGCGGCAAAGGTCACGGAGC
This sequence comes from uncultured Muribaculaceae bacterium, assembly GCA_947174275.1. Classification (GTDB taxonomy): domain Bacteria; phylum Bacteroidota; class Bacteroidia; order Bacteroidales; family Muribaculaceae; genus JAGBWK01. The sequence continues at coordinate 8,659 of CAMWIJ010000011.1, read as the reverse complement.
CTGTCTGTTGGCATCCTTCCCCCTCATAGACGCGCATCACATAGCAGTCGTCGCTCTCCGCTTTTTTCAGGGCTTTTATCAGCAGAGCCGGGTTGTCGGTGCGGGCGAGTGAGAAACTGCGGCCCAAAGCGCCTTTGTGGGCGGGAACCACAAACGGCATGGGGCGGCGGTTGAGGGTCTCGGCGCACCGGCGCGTGGCGGCGATGTCGGGTCGGCCTGCATGTCCGGTCAGGCTGTAGGTGAATTCATGGTGGCCGTGGTCCTGCCGGTTCTGGAACGCATAGAAGTTGTGGCCTGTCGAAGGGGTGTGGAGCAGGGTCAGGCGCAGTGTGCCGGTGTCAGGCATGTCCCAGCCATATTTGCTGTCGTTCATGACAGTGACGCCGTATGACGAGTCGGCGTCGGTCAGGTCGGCCCAATATTGTGCCGGCACTTCGTAGGCGGTGTCGCTGTTGACGCCGCGGCGCACCGTGCCGAGACCGAGGTCGTAGGTGGTGGCCGAGTCGTTGACTGTCAGCGGGAATTCGGCTTTGAGCAGGGCGTCGGTGGCGGCCCAGTCGACAACGTTGCGGAAGTCGATGCGGTCGGCCTGTTCCCCCTCATATAATATGATATCCTGGAGAAAACGTGAGTCTCCGTGCTCTTTTGTCACGCGCAGCACTTTGCGGAGAGCGCCGTCCTCGACAATCTGCATTGTCACATTGCCGGTGATTGATACAGGCTGGCGGTCGACCGTCTCTTTCAGTATCTCCCACGACGGCCAGGTGTGTGAGCGGTTTTGGGTGAACAGGGCCAGGCGTATGGCTTTTCCGGGTCTGACAAGCTGCTTGCCGGAACGCTTGTCGAGCAGTGACACGATGTCGCCTGCATCGTCAAGGGTTATGCTGTAGATGGAGTTCTCGATGTCGCGGGCGGGTTGTGCGGCCATCTTGCCGCTGCCTTTTCCGCTGAGTTTGACCCCATACACTGCCATTCCGTTGGCCGGAACTGTGACACGGGCAAGCACGCGGGCATTGCCGTCGGGGTCGCAGGAGAGCACCTGTGCGGTCGCCTTGCCGCCGTCGGGGCCGGTGACTTCGGCGCGGGCGGGAGAGCCCTTTGCCGGAAGGGTCATCTCAACCACATCGGTCACGTCAAAGCCCAGCGGATTGTAAATCACCACAGGAATGCCGCCTGTGCGTGTGTCCATAAGTTGCGAAACGCCGTCGACCGCAGTGGTTGTTGTCGCGGCAAACTGCTTGAGTGACAGCAGTTCGTCGTTCCATGAGAACTCGTATGCGCGCGGAATGCTCGTGCCTGTAAGGTCGTCGTGAAACTGGTGGAAAATAAACCTGCGCCATGCCTCGGTGAGAGCCGCGCCGGGATATTCGACTGCGCCGAGCAGATCGGCTGCCACCGAGGCACGCTCGGCAGCGTCGGCAAGCAGCTCGTTCTGACGGTTGTAGAGTTTCATCGCAGCCGCCGACGTGTAGCAACCTGTGCCGTGCACATCCATCAGCAGTTCGCCGTCGAAGCGCGGCAGTTCGGGGTGCTCGCCGAGCGGCATGAAGTCTTTATACATGCGGTCGCTCGTCGCGCTTATTATCTCAAGCGGCCCGTCGGATGCGGCTGACTGCAGAGTGGTTTCGACAGAAGTGATAGTGGGAGAGCCGCCGCGGTCGCCGGTGCCGTAGTAGTGGTAGAGCGCGTCGACAGGACTCTCTTTCAGGCGGTTTTCAAGCGAGCCGCTGCGCGAAAGGTCCTCATGGCCCCAGCGGGTGGTGTAGTCGTAGCCGTGAGCCATCATCACCTCCGACCCGTCGATGCCTTTCCACACGCCCACGGCGAAGGGATAACGGCGGCCGCCGTCGTAGAACGGGTGGTTGCGCCATGCCAGTTTCTGCGACGAGAAGCCTATGAGTCCGCAATGTTTTGCCAGAGTCGGCAGTGTCCAGCCGAAGCCGAAGCAGTCGGGCAGAAAAATATCTGTGCTCTCCACACCGAATTCGTTTCTGAAGAATTCCTGCCCGAGGAGAATATTGCGGATAATCGACTCCGGCGAGGGCACAATTACGTCGTTGGCGTCCCACGAGGCGCCTGCTATGTGCCACCGGTCGGATTTCACATACGGTTTCATCAGTTCGTATTCGCGGGGAAAATATTCCTTGATCCACGCATATTTCACGCCCCCTTCGAAGTTGAACACATATCCGGGGTATTTCTGAAGAAGTGTCAGGTTCTGGTTGACGGTGTTCCAGACATAGCGGCTGATGGTGGTCTGTATGTCCCATTCCCACTGGGTGTCGAGATGTGCGTCAGATACGAGATAGACGCGGGGTCTGTTTTCCGCGTCGGAAGCCGCGGCCGAGACGGTGGCGGCAACAGCGGCGACAGTGGCTATAAGCAATCGCTTCATGGTGAGTCGTGTTAAGGTGATGAATGATCTGTGATGGCCGGAGATGTCAGGCGGCCTATTGCAAATATACATATAAAACGGCAATCGTAGGCAGTGATAATACAAATGTGCGATTTTTTGCTCCGGCAATTGTCCCGGCGCGCAGGCGCATCGGTCGCGTAAATGTGAAATAATTATAAAGGAGCATTCCGCGGGATACTGATTTATATGAAAATGAGTATCTTTGCGATAAAATGACACGTATGCACGTGAAGTCTGTAACTTTTTGACGCATCGTGCGTTTATCTTTATGGATGCACGTTTTTTATGACGAACAACTGTTTAATAACCAATAAAATCACGTATGAAATTAAAAAGGCTTGCGCTTAATGCGCTCGGCGGACTGATGGCTGTGGCTCTGGCCGCCTGTATGCTCACTTCCTGCGGCAAAAGCGCCGGAAGCGCCGACACTCTGGTGGAGAATATTCCTTCATCATCAGTTTTTGTTTTCAAGATTAACCCGCAGCAGGTGCTGGAGAACGCCGGATGCTCTGTCGACAACGGAAAGATTGTGCTTTCGCAGAAATACAGCGACGTAATCAAAGAGAATGCCGGAGCGGCAATGCTTAATGTCGTCAACCAGTATCTCGCATATACCGAAGGCATCAAGCTCGACGCCATCATGCTCTTTTCAGCCGATGCCGATGCGAAGAGCGCCGCTATGACGGCTCTCGTGAGTGACGCCGAGCCTGTAAAGGCGCATCTCAAAGATCTTTTCGGAAACCAGACGGAAGAGAACGGATACACTGTGTTTAAAAACGGCGGTGTCGTCATCGCTGTCAATGACAAGATGATGTGGGTGGCCGACAACATGGCGGCCATCGAGCGCATCTCTGCCGAGGCTGCGAAATCTAATCTCGCGTCGGTCGGCGGTGTGGGTGAATTCCTTGCCGACGACAATGCTTTCGCTTTTGTGGTGTCGCTTCCCGAAATCGAAAAGACCCTTAAAGCCCAGGGCATCGATGTGGCTGCCAAGCTTGAGAGAAATGACGTGCCCGCACCTCTCGCAGAGAAGATTGCCGGCGCGATGAAATATTATGCCTGCGGTTCGATGGCATTCAAGGGCAACACTGTCAGCGGTGAGTTTTTCCTCGTCGACAAGGATGGCAAACGCAGCGAGTTCGGCAAAGTGCTCAATGTGATTGATACCGATTTCCTTGCCAATGTTCCCGCCGACGCCAATGCTGTCATGGCATGCGGCAATATCGGTGATGCTGACCTCAAGAGCGCCATCGACAGCGCTGTCGCCGACTACAAGGCAAAGGCAGGCAACAGCCAGGACGCGCAATATCTTGACCTGCTTACCCTCTGGGACGGCACTGCGGCGCTTGCCTTCGAATGCAACGACCTTATCGCCATCGACCCTGCGTCGCTTGTCAATATGTCGGAGATGCAGCTCGACGAAACAGTGTTTGCCAAAATCAAGTGTGTGGCTATGGCTCACTATCCCGCTGAGGTCGTGGAAAAATACGCCGCCCGGGTGTTCGACTTCATGCGTAACACCGGCGCGACTCCCGACTACGCCGGCAAAGGCTATTACAAAGTTGACTCCGAACAGGGCTTCAGCCTCTATTTCGGCGACCGTTACGGCTATCTTACATTCGCCAACTTCGACATAAAGAGCAACGCCAACACGCTTGCCGACAAGTTCGCCGGCAAACATCTGGCAATCTACAGCAAAGCCGATGCCAATCCCGTAATGGCGCGTTTCGGCTGGAACTACGGTTCGGAAGGCATGTTGTGGCTTGATGACGACGCCCTTCGCTTCAAAATGGAGCTTACCGGCACTTCTGCCAACTATCTTCAGGCATTTATCGAGCCTCTGACCGATATGAACAATCTGCAGAATCTGATGCAGTATTTCATGGAAATGGAGCGTTCGGTCGGAAATTCATACGGTTCATACGACGAGCCTGATTTCGACGACTATTACGATTATAGCGAAGATTATTAAACCCTTTGCCCGGAGCCGGTGTTGAAAAGACACCGGCCTCGCCGGAGGGCCTCGCTTCGCGGCTTTCCGGCTTTAATATTTATCTGTAGATTTAAACGACTGTGATAGAGAAGATAACAATCAACAATCTGTTGCCCGAAGTTTTCGGCGACGAGAGAGACACGGAGTGTATACGCCGGTCGGATGTATGGCTTCGTCATCTGTCGTTCGAGAAACCGCTGTCATATATGGTGTTTGCCGAGTCAGGCACCGGCAAATCGTCGTTGTGTGCCTTTCTCTACGGCAGCAGGCGCGACTATGAGGGCACGATACTCTTCGACGGAAACGATGTCAGAGGCTACAATGCCGAGAAATGGTCGCAGCTGCGTCGTGCGGCGCTTGCCTATCTGCCTCAGCAACTGAGCCTTTTTCCGGAACTTACCGCCATTGACAATGTACTGCTCAAAAACCGACTGACCGACTATTATTCGGAGGCCGACATACGCCGCATGTTCGAGCAGCTTTCGGTCGACCACCGCGCCGACACTGTGGCCGGAAGGCTGTCGATAGGCCAGCAGCAGCGAGTGGCTATAGTCAGGGCGTTGGCGCAACCGTTTGATTTTCTTCTTCTTGATGAGCCTGTCAGTCATCTCGACGCGCGCAACAACGATATCGTGGCGCAGATGATCACGAGCCATGCCGAGTCGCGTCATGCTTCGGTAATCGCCACGTCGGTAGGCAATCACCTGTCAATCGACAGTAATAAAATACTTCGCTTATGATACTCCACAATCCTGTCAGCCGTCTGCTCGGAAAAAACATATCGGTGGGGCAGCTCGCCGGATATTCGATAGCCAATTTCGTAGGACTTGCGATATTGCTCACGGCGCTGCAGTTCTACCGCGACACCACGGCGGCGGATAACGCTGCCGACGATTCGTTTGTTTCTGCCGATTACATGATATTGTCGAAGCACGTAAGCGATCTGAACACGTTTCAGGGCAAAAGCTCCGGTTTCTCCGACGGCGATATCGCCGAGCTCAGAGCCAAGCCCTGGGTGGAAGATCTCGGAGTGTTCACCCCTTCGCGGTTTCATGTCAACGGGGCTGTCGACTTCGGCGGCCGCGGCATGTCGACACATCTTTTCTTCGAGTCGATACCCGATGAGTTTTTCGATGTGAAGCCCGAGGGCTGGGGTTATAATCCGAGTGACTCCACGGCAGTTGTGCCCATCGTGATATCACGCGACTATCTGGCGCTCTATAATTTCGGTTTCGCTGCGTCACGCGGCCTGCCGCAGCTTAGCGAGCAGATAGTAGGCTCGGTGCCGTTGAGGCTGTCGCTCAGCGGTAACGGCAAGCGGGTGGTGCGCACAGGCAAGATTGTGGGCTTTTCGTCGCGTCTCAACACCATCGCTGTGCCTGAAACGTTTATGAACTGGGCCAACGCCGAGTTTGGCGACAGCACGGAGGCGGCCGAAGTGTCGCGCCTGATAATCCGTACCGATGACCCCGGCAATCCGGAGATCGCCAGGTATTTCGACGAGAACGGGATCGAGGTGTCGGGAGAGAAGCTAAATCAGGGTCGCGCGGCCTATTTCCTGTCGATTGTGTCGGCTGTGGTTATAGCCATCGGGCTGGTGATATGCGCTCTCGCGTTCTTTATACTGATGCTGAGCATCAGTCTGCTGCTTCAGAAAAACAAGGATAAGATCCACGACCTTCTGATGCTCGGCTACACTCCGCGTCAGGTGGCCGGATATTACTACCGGCTTGTGGCGGTGCTCAACGGAGCGCTTCTCGTGCTTGCGCTTGTGGTGTTTGTCGTGGCGTCGCATCTCTGGAAGGGGCTGTTTGGTTCTCTGGGGCTGTCGACCACGGGGTGTGGTGTGACAATGCTCGCCGGGTTCGGCCTGATGGCACTTGTTACGGCTGTGAATATGATGGCCATACGCCGTAATGTGAAACGTAATTTTTATAAGTAACCGATGCCGGCTCCGTCCGGCTATGAATAAGTCTGATATGAACTGCCTTAAAACCTTAATACTCGCCGCAGTTGCGGCTCTCTCCGCCGCAGGGGCATCCGCTGCCGGAAAGGCTGTGGCCGTGAAGCCTACAGCCGTACGTCCTGATATGGATATGATAAAATCGGAAGTGCTCAATCCGTCAAGCCGGTTTTATTATCCGAAACTGATGGCTGACTATGAGAAAAATGACACACTGATGACGCTTGAGGATTACCGCTATCTCTATTTAGGCAGCGTGTTTCAGGAAGATTACAATCCTTATCGCCGTTCGCCGTTTGACAGCGAGATAGAGCAGCTTTATTACAAGAAATCGCATACGCGTGCGGAGCTCGATCTCATTATAGAGTATGCGGAGCAGGCGTTGCTCGACGATCCGTTTGACCTCCAGCAGATCAACTTTCTGATTTATGCGCTGCAAAACCGCGGCAAGATAAACCGTGCGAAGATATGGCAGTTCCGCCTCAATCATCTGCTCGAGGCGATATTGTCGACCGGCACGGGGCTCGACCCGGATAACGCGTGGATTGTGATTGACCCGAAGCATGAATACAATATTCTTAATTTCAAGAATAACCTTGCGGAGGATGTGACGTTTACCGCTCCCTATTACGATTATATCAAGATACAGCAGGACGGCACGTCGGGCGATAAGACTCCGGAGGGATATTATTTCAATATCCGATATATCCTTGAGGAATATTACCGCAAGCATCCCGAGGAGCGCTGAGATATATGTCGCCGTTTCGTATAAAACAAAAGTACTGGAAAACATGAGGTATGGGCGGTAGCCGGGACGGGGGCGTCTCGCCCCCGTGGGTGTGAATTTGCCGGTGTTATATATGATTGGGGATATGTGACAAGCTAATTGCTTTGTATATACCACAGATCGCCCCTCCCGGGCTTATGTCTGATATATCACCATGATATCCCCCGGTCTACGCCCGCTCCGCGTTCTCCGAACCGGGGTTAATCACATCACCGAGCCTCCGGCTCTCGCGGTTGCATAGATGGAGTTTTATAACGTAAGGGGATTTTTCAAGATGTATGGACGCACGGCTCGTGCGTCTGTTAATATGTTGATTATCAGGTGTTGGCGCCGGACGCACGAGCCGTGCGTCCCTACGTTGGGGCGGGTTCGAAAATCCGCTGACCCGTTATCATGACGCGCTGCTGTTACCTGCGGGGGCGAGACGCCCCCGTCCCTGCTGCCGCCGTCCCACCCCATAATCTCGGGATCTCTTGGATGCAAAAAAAAAGAGGCATCTGATGATGTCTCTTTTTGCGCTTCAGGATGGGCTTGAACCAACGACCCCCTGATTAACAGTCAGGTGCTCTAACCAACTGAGCTACTGAAGCAGTTTGCTTTGCCGTTGCCATTCGGATGGCTCTATCGGCTTTTGCGTTGCAAATTTACGGCTATTTTTTTTATTATGCAAATATTTGTTGGATTTTTTTACGTGGTCTCGGATTATTTTTTTGAACTTTTTTCGGGTTGTTAAGGAGAACATATCGGGCGGTGGAATGGTTTTGATAGTAAAAAAATGGCTATTTCATTACCCTTTAGTTACAAAGCAGTGGCGTGGTTAAGATAGTGACACATTGTTGATACAATTTAATTACTAATTTCTCTGTGTGGTAACTTTTTTCTACTTTTATTGCCGGAAAGACAACAGAATTTCCTCCGAAATAATGCAACGACTTTTTAAAGAAGATATACCGGCCGATATGGCCGTCAAAGGAAATGTTATAATATCATTCAAAGACGACGAGGTGTGTGACGCTTTGCGCAAGTGTCTGCATGACGACGGCTACGGGGTGTATATTTGCAAGACTTTTGAAGAATTTATGGAACTCGAGCATGTTGATGTGATGTGCATCGTGGTTGATGTCACTCCGGGGCATGCGTCGACGTTTCACGCGATAGAGATAATCAAGCAGACGCCGACCGGCATGCATATACCGATACTTGTGGTGGCCGATGTGACATCGACCGGGCATGTGGTGCGTGCGCTTAATGCCGGAGCCACCGACTATATTCTGCAGCCTTATTCCAACAAGGAGTTTCTGCAGCGGTTGGCGAAGCTTTCGGAATCAGGCCGACGGCCGGCGTAACGAAATTTATACCGGATTCACTTTTTTGAGTCAGCAGGCAGGATTGCACCTTGTGCATCCTGCCTGTTTTGGTTTTTGGCTGTTGCGGCAGCAGGGAGAGGGTGTTGCAAAACTTCATATTGTAGGGACGCACGGCTCGTGCGTCCGCGTGTAA
>CAMWIJ010000010.1 GCA_947174275.1 uncultured Muribaculaceae bacterium | reverse complement strand
CAACCACATTGCAGGAGGTTGTTGTAAAGGCACCTCTGATACGAAGAGAGGCAGATCGTATTGTCTTGAATGTAGCTGTAAATCCGCTATCTGCCAATAAGGATGCTCAGGAACTGTTGAAAACGGCGCCCGGAGTGTGGGCTACCGATGACAGACTTTCGATTTACATAGATGATCGAAAGGTGAATATGTCGGGAAAGCAGCTTATGACGTATCTCAAATCCATACAATCGGCATCTATCGCTACAATTGAGATTATTCCAAAAGCCGGTGCTGAATACAGCGCCGATTCTTCCGGCGGCGTTATCAGAATAAATCTGAAACGTAATCGTGTCGATGGCATCAATGGATCTGCCGGGCTGAACGTGACAGCAGGAGAGTATAAACAATGGATAAATCCTTTTGTAAATCTTGGGCTGCATACCGGACATTGGACCGTTAACTTCAACGGCAACGTAAACGGCAGCCCGTCGGAGAGATATACCTCTCATGAAGAAACGACTAATTCTGCTGCGTCTAAGGAGATGACCGGCGTGGCTCGCCGTAAGAATAAAGCTATTCAAGGGAATATGTCTCTTGGCATATTTTATGAGCCGACCGACAGAGATAAAATAGGACTTCAGTTTGACTACAACCCCAATAAATCCAGCAATCAGTCAGCTTCGGAGACCTATATGTCAAGCCCGAACCTTAATGGGAGTACATCCGGATCATATAACAGTCAGGATAGATTCCATAATTTCAATGTTGCTTTCAACTGGGCTCACTCAACTGACAATAAAGGTTCGGTGTTGAAACTGATCTCGAATTACAACTATCAGAGCTCTTCTGTGGACGAAGATAATGTAATGAGTTGGTCCTATTTACCCAATGACTCTGTTTACAGGACTGACAGCCGTAACAGATATAATGTATTTGTGACAGATCTGTCGTTCCGCAAGGTGTTCAATCCGAGCTGGAATCTCAATGTCGGTGCCAAATATACTCTTAACGATGTCTCAAACAATTCGTTCCATAGATTTTTCAAAGACGGAACATGGCTTATGAATCCCGGATTAGATTATGACACATCGTATGACGAGAATATTGCAGCCGTATATGCTACAGCAAATGGCAGCGCCGGAAGATGGAAATTTAAAGCCGGAATACGTGGTGAATATTCCGGTACAAACGGAGGTGTGGCAAATTATGACCGTTTCGATCTTTTCCCTAATGCAAACGTATCATATAGCCTCACTGAAAAAGGTAATTACACCGTGGCTATGGGATATTACAGAAACATACGCCGTCCTTCATTCCAGTCGCTGAATCCGGTTGTCAGACAAGTCTCCGACTATACGTATACCGTCGGCAACACAAGTCTTACACCAAGTTTCACAGATGCAGTCAGTCTTGATTTCGTCCTTGCAGGCAGATATACGATAGCAGCCGGATACTCAATGACTGACAATCCTATAAGGCAAATGTTCGTCTCGAATCCGGATTATCCGGAAAGACTGTATCTTACTTGGGACAACGAAGGAAAAGACCGCAACATCTTCATTCATGGCGACGGATTCATCAATATCACCAAGTGGTGGAATCTCTACTCAAGCCTGACATATATGATAACCTCTCAGAAATTCTCTGATAAGAATTCCTTTGATACATTTGGTTATCTTCAGCTTGTGGCAAGCACCACGTTTTTATTGCCAAAAGGGTTCAACCTCACGATGAGTTGCTTCTATAACTCCCAAATGAAGATTGGCAACATCACAGTATTCCCGATTCTGAATCTAAATCCAACATTACAGAAACAGTTTGGGAAGCACTGGTCGGTATCGGTCGGTCTTGAAAATATGCTGCAACGAAAAAGTAAAATCAGAACTGAATCATCAGGTTACAACCGTTTTACATCAACGAAAACATATATGACTGCAAAAATTGGAGTGACATATAAATTCAACTCAGGGAAAGGATTCAGAGCCCCGAGAATTGAAAAGAATACAGACAATTCAAGATTCAGCACTGAATGAAACGGTTATCAAACAGACAGGAACAGGTAATGTCACTCATCTGGGAATACGGGTCTATGACAGACTAACCGCAGACTCTTTCTCATAACCTGTTGTAAAACAATCGAGTAGGAGATAAACAACTGCGATTAGTGTTTACCTCCTACTCGATTGTAAATTATGCTATACGTTATGCTAAATATTTGACATATAAATATTTATTTGCCGAATATATTTCCGATTTTACCTTTGATTTCCTCAAAAACACCTTCTTTTACACCATCACCATCAAGATCTCCGACAAGACCGGCACTTTTGACCTTTTCAATAATCTCCGTTATTGAAAATTTACTTGTATCGACTCCCTTAAAATGCTCAGTTATTGCTGAAACATTAATCTTGTCTCCAAATTTTGATTGCAATTCGGATATTATGTTCTGGATATCCATAATAATTAGTTTTAAGTTAATAAATAGGATTATCTTAAATGATAACAGCCGCAATGAAAAGAATGTTTAATGTGGCTAACCTATTCAACTGTTACTGATTTTGCAAGATTGCGGGGCATGTCAACGTTGCAACCTTTCTTTACAGCAATGTGATATGCGAGCAACTGCAACGGGATTGACACAATAATCGGAGACAGGCATTCGGGTATCTTTGGAATTTCCAATACATGGTCGGCAATCTCTTTGATTGCTTTGTCGCCCTTTGTAACAATGGCTATGACCGAGCCTCCTCTCGCTTTGACCTGCTGTATGTTGGATATGATTTTGTCATGCAGTTCATCCATCGGAGCTATAACCACTGTAGGCAATTCGTGATCAATAAGAGCAATCGGACCGTGCTTCATCTCAGCTGCGGGATATCCTTCGGCATGTATATATGATATTTCTTTCAGCTTCAACGCTCCTTCCAATGCTGATGGATAATTATAGCCTCGTCCGAGATAAAGGAAGTTGTGGACATAAGTATAGGTATTGGAAAGTTTCTCTATTGCTTTGTTAAGTCCAAGAGTCTCTTTTATAAGTGCCGGAAGCATTTCTATCGCCGATGTCACACGCACAAGCGTGTCAGGTGTGACGGTTTTACGCAACTGCCCGATAGCAAGTGCGAGCATAGTCAGCACTGTCACCTGCCCGGTAAACGCTTTAGTCGATGCCACTCCGATTTCCGGTCCGACATGGATATAGGTGCCTGAATCTGTTGCGCGGGCTATCGAAGAGCCTACAACGTTACATATACCATATACAAATGCTCCTTTTTCTTTGGCAAGAGAGATTGCTGCAAGTGTATCTGCCGTCTCTCCCGACTGGGATATTGCGATAACTATGTCACGTGATGTGATTACCGGATTGGAGTAACGGAACTCACTTGCGTACTCAACTTCAACCGGCACACGGGCAATATCCTGCAGAAGACGTTTGCCTATCAGTCCGGCATGCCATGATGTGCCGCAAGCCACTATGATTATACGATCAGCAGATGCGAATTTTTCGCTATTTTCGTTAACGCCGGACAGCTGAATATGATTATTTACCACACGACCGCGTATGCTGTCTTCGATCGTAGATGTCTGTTCGAATATTTCCTTCAGCATAAAATGCGGATATCCGCCCTTTTCAAGCTGAGAAACAGAAAGTTTCAAAGTTTTGATATCTATATTTGAAGGCTCGTTGTCGGAAGTGATAACGCGTAACGGCTCATTCTTTTTTATAATGGCGATTTCATCGTCATTAAGGTATACCACTTTGTCCGTATAATCAATAATCGGGGTTGCATCTGAAGCAAGATACGTAGCATCTTCCCCTATTCCGATCACAAGCGGTGAGCTTTTACGGGCAGCTATTATTGTGTCTGGCGTATCGCGGTCTACGACAGCGATTGCATAAGCGCCTACAACCTGACTCAAAGCCTCAGTGACAGCTTCAATGAGCGTACAGTTGTTTGTCTCTTTTACATATTGGATAAGCTGAACGAGCACTTCGGTGTCTGTCTCACTTTTAAACTCACAACCGTGTTTAGTCAGAGCCTGCTTGAGCACATTGTAATTTTCAATGGTTCCGTTATGCACAATGGCAATATTTCCGTCAGCGCTCATGTGGGGATGGGCGTTGATGTCATTCGGTTCTCCATGAGTAGCCCATCTGGTATGTGCTATACCGATTGATCCGGCGATCTCTTTTGACTGGCAAAAATTTTCCAGATCTGCGACTTTGCCTCGAGTCTTGTATAGATTAAGTTCGTTGTTTTGATTGAGAATGGCCACCCCGGCACTGTCATAACCACGATACTCCAAACGGTGAAGTCCTTTAATCAGCACTGGGAAGCATTGTGAATTTCCGATGTAACCTACAATTCCACACATACAGGTTTCTTTTTCTTAATTGATTAAAATATGTTTATATAAATCACCAAAAAAAGGAGCAGGCCACAGCTTCAACGCGTAACTTGCTCAAAGTTAATGCAAATATACGATTTTTTTTCCAATTACAACGAATAAGTACATAAAACACGCAATAATAGCAATATTATAATAAAAAATGCAGGTGGAAAACAATTCGGATTCCCACCTGCATTATTATTTGTTGCTTGAAATAATAAGCGATGATTATTCTTCCATGAGGATCTGCAGCATCTTGATTGCAGAGTCAGGGATACGTGTGCCGGGGCCGAATATCGCGGCTACACCTGCCTTGTAAAGGAAATCGTAGTCCTGAGCGGGAATAACACCACCTGCCGTCACCATAATGTCCTCTCGGCCGAGTTTCTTAAGTTCTGCGATTACCTGTGGTATCAGAGTTTTGTGTCCGGCTGCGAGAGATGACACGCCAAGTATATGGACATCATTTTCAACTGCTTGACGGGCTGCTTCAGCGGGAGTCTGGAACAGCGGACCCATATCGACGTCAAAACCGCAGTCGGCATATCCTGTAGCAACAACCTTTGCGCCGCGGTCATGGCCATCCTGACCCATTTTTGCGATCATGATACGAGGTTGACGTCCCTCTCTTTTTGCAAATTCCTGACACATCTGCTGCGCTTTTATAAAGTCAGGATCCTGTTTTGTTTCGTTGGAATACACACCTGAAATTGTTCTGATTACTGCTTTATAACGTCCGACAACTTCCTCACAAGCATCGGAAATCTCACCTAATGTGGCACGCAGACCTGCCGCTTTGACGGCAAGGTCAAGAAGATTGCCTTTCTTTGTACGGACACACTCCGTAATAGCTGCAAGCGCTTCTTTGACGGCTTTTTCGTCGCGGTGCGCCTTAACTTCTTCAAGACGTTCTATCTGTTCCTTGCGCACTTCCGTATTGTCGATTTCAAGAATGTCAATCGGATCTTCGTGATCAAGACGATATTTGTTTATACCGACAATAGTCTGACGTCCGGAGTCTATACGAGCTTGCGTACGGGCAGATGCCTCTTCGATACGGAGTTTGGGAAGTCCGGTTTCAATAGCTTTGGCCATACCGCCGAGTTTCTCAATTTCCTGAATATGCTGCCATGCACGATGTGCGATTTCATTGGTGAGTGACTCAACGTAATACGAGCCGGCCCAGGGGTCAATCTCTTTGGTGATATAAGTTTCTTCCTGAATATATATCTGAGTGTTACGGGCAATACGTGCAGAGAAGTCGGTTGGCAAAGCGATTGCCTCGTCAAGAGCATTGGTGTGAAGTGACTGGGTATGACCCAAGGCTGCACCCATAGCTTCAATACATGTGCGTCCGACGTTGTTGAACGGATCCTGTTCAGTAAGCGACCAACCAGATGTCTGAGAATGGGTACGCAATGCAAGTGATTTGGGATTTTTCGGATTAAACTGCTTGACTATTTTAGCCCAAAGCATGCGTGCGGCACGCATTTTGGCAATTTCCATGAAGAAATTCATGCCGATAGCCCAGAAGAAGGAGAGACGAGGCGCAAAAGCGTCAATATCCATGCCCGCATTCACGCCGGCACGGAGATACTCAAGTCCGTCAGCCAAGGTGTAGGCAAGCTCGATATCGCAAGTGGCGCCGGCTTCCTGCATGTGGTATCCGGAGATTGATATCGAGTTGAATTTCGGCATATTCTGTGAAGTATACTCGAAGATATCAGCGATGATACGCATTGAGAATTCCGGCGGGTAAATATATGTATTACGCACCATGAATTCCTTAAGGATATCATTCTGTATGGTTCCGGCCATTTCCTCAAGTTTGGCTCCCTGTTCAAGTCCGGCATTGATATAGAACGCCAATACCGGGAGCACCGCGCCGTTCATTGTCATTGACACGGACATTTTGTTCAAAGGAATGCCATCAAACAAAACCTTCATGTCGTCCAGCGAACAGATTGAGACACCTGCTTTGCCTACGTCGCCGACAACGCGTTCGTGGTCAGCATCGTAACCACGATGTGTGGCAAGGTCAAACGCTACTGAAAGTCCCTTTTGGCCGGATGCAAGGTTACGGCGATAGAATGCGTTGGATTCTGCTGCGGTTGAGAATCCGGCATACTGACGGATAGTCCAAGGACGCATTGCATACATTCCGGAATACGGACCACGCAGGAACGGAGGAATACCGGCCACATAGTTGAGATGCTCCATTCCTTCAAGGTCAGCTTTAGTATATACAGGCTTTACCGGGATCAACTCGGGGGTAAGCCATTGTTCCCCCTCCTGTATAGGAGCGGCTTGTGATGCAAAAGCATCGGAAGTTATATTGATGTTAGAAAAATCCGGTCTCATTGTTATGAAATCATTTTAAAAGTTCGGCATTAAATTTACGAAGCGTGTCAAGCACATTTGACCGCACATGAATGAAGTCGGTGATTCCTTTCGCCTGAAGTTCCTCAGTGCATGCAGGTGCTCCTGCAACAACGAATTTAGCTTTGCCGTTTATCATTTCAAATGCTTCAGGGGCATATTGAGCATATTCATCATCAGACGAACACAGTACAATAATATCTGCCTGCTTTTCGAATGCTGCGGCTACGCCATCGGCAACAGTCTCAAAACCGATGTTGTCAATGATTTCATATCCTGCGCATCCGAAGAAGTTGCTTGAGAACTGGGCACGAGCCAGACGCATTGCCAGATTTCCTATCGTGAGCATAAACACTTTAGGACGGTTGGCGGCATGTTCAGTTGCAAGTCTGAGGGCTTCAAAGTCGCTTGCCTGACGGGCACTGTTCAACGATTTGGAGGCATCACCGTCAGAGTGACCGCATCCACATGAACAACCGGTTTTTTCGATTTTTCCGGCGGCCAGTTCATTAAAGTTGGGATACTGGTTTGTGCCGAGGAGTATTTCCTTACGACGAGCCATGTCAGAATGACGCTTGGCAGCCGATTCATTGACAGCCTTTTGCACAAGGCCTTCAGTTACAGCTGCAAAAAAGCCGCCATTTTTCTGTACATCAAGGAAAAGACTCCATGCTTGCTGTGCGATTGAGACTGTCAGGGTTTCCACATAATAAGATCCGCCTGCGGGGTCGACAACTTTGTCAAGATGACTTTCTTCTTTAAGAAGGAACTGCTGATTGCGGGCAATGCGTTCAGAGAATGCATCAGGGGTCTTATATGGAGCATCAAAAGGCACTACCGTTATCGAATCCACGCCGGCAAGAGCCGCCGACATTGCCTCGGTCTGGCTACGGAGCAGATTGACGTGAGCATCATATATGGTTTGGTTGAAACGTGAAGTCTCAGCATGCACCATCATCTTACATGCGCAATCGCAAGCGGGAGCATATTGCTTCACGATCTGTGCCCAAAGCATGCGTGCCGCACGGAATTTTGCAAGCTCCATGAAGTAGTTAGACGAAACGCCCATATTAAATTTTATCGAACAACCGGCTTCGACCGCGTCAACGCCTGCGTCAGTAAGCTGGCTCATCCATTCTGCACCCCATGCGAGAGCATATCCGAGTTCCTGATAAATATAGCAGCCTGCATTGGAAAGCATCACAGAGTCAACCGAGATGACCCGAAGGCCATTGATATCCTTTGCCAACTCTATCATTGCTTTTGCATTGGCAACAGCCTCCGGAAGAATTTCGCCGCCATGGCGGAGCGCTTTACGGAGAGGATTATAATCGATTGAGCCTCGGAACGAATCTTCAGCTCCGGCAACTTTGATTATTGCTACCAGTATTCCACACAATTCTTTTGCGCAAGCCGGGCAGCAACCGAAGTTAATTTCCACCACGTTCAGATCAATACCTGCAAGAAGTGTTTTTACATCTTCTTCGTTAATCTGATTTTTTGACAATTTGAAATATAGAGAGGTAACGCCTTTTGTCAACACATCTTGAGCTTTGGCGTTGGCCTCCTTCACGTCTTCTACGATGATTTCCTGACGGGTAAGCCAGTCATTGTTGTCTCTCGTGCCTCTGACATAAGGATATTGACCGGGAAGGGTGTCTGTGGTTTTCAGGTCTGCGATATCTTCCAGACGGTACATCGGATTTACATTAAATCCTTCATTTGTGCGCCAGACCAGTTTTTTGTCAAAGGGAGCACCTTTGAGGTCTGCATCGACTTTTTCGCGCCATTGCTCTGTAGTAACAGGGGGGAATTGGTCGAACAATTTTTCTTTTTTTTCTGCCATAATGGTATTATATAAATTTCTTTTTAATCTGAAATCAAAATATTGCAGTGGGTGTTGTCAAATTTAAAACATTATGCCATTACTATAACATTATGCCATTACTATAATGTGTTATATCAATGGCAGCCACAAATTTAGAAATTATTCCCAACATTTTCAAATAATAACAGCTAAACTTTTTTGGTGGCTGTAAGGTTTGCTAATTACTTTTTTGCATATCTTTGCATTTGTATATAATAGAGTAATTTATGAAAATTCGCAAAGGATTAATAGCGGATATTTCCGCAGTTTCCAATATATATAATTCAATTCACGACGAAATCGAGCAAGGCAGATACAAGATGTTGTGGCACCGCGACCTTTATCCAACCCGGTCATGGGCCGAAGAACACATTGCCGATGGAGATTTATATGTAATGGAAGATAATGGCGTCATCGTTGCCTCGGCTATCATAAATCACACACCTCTGCCGGAGTATCACAAAGGCGCATGGTATCAACCTGATAACTATAATGATATAATGGTGCTTCATACGCTCGTAGTGCACCCGAAGCACATGCGCCGGGGGTATGCCTCTGTATTTGTCGATTATTATGAGAAAAAAGCCAAAGAGTCAGGATGCAACCGATTAAGGCTTGATACTCAGATGATGGATGTCCCTGCAAGGAATCTATATAAAAAACTTGGTTATGTTGAAGTTGACAATGTGCCGTGTCAGTTTCAAGGTATCTCTGACATTGATCTCGTCCTGATTGAAAAGTTATTACTTTGAGATTTCGTATTCTGCATCAGGCAATGATATATAATACAGGCGATATGTTCGGGAAATAGCCAAAACAAATGACTGTAACAACGATTAAAGCTTGTTCAGTCCGATGAAAATTCATATATTTGCAGCGATGAAGATTGTTTTTTTCAACCATCACATCAAGTTGTCTGAAGTGATAAGGCAAGTAATTCGGACAGGAATAGTTAAACAAAGTGCTATTTTGCGCACTCAATTCAAAAGACATCACAATTTACAAGGGATGCAATGAATTATATTAAATAAGTCGGTAATTTATGAGTGGATTTTAACGAATATGTGGTGTAAAATTGTAAATTTATCAGGTAAACGTTAAATTTTCTTTGCAAAGTGATATTTTAGCAATTAAAAATAGTTATCTTTGTAGAGAGAAGTCGAAAAAAGCGTGTATCGCAAAACCATAAAAGGAGATATATTCCGGGAAGGTTGCACCTGATTCCGTGCTGCGATGACGAAATATTTCACAACAAGGTATCAGTACAAAAGGTATGAAAGTATTGAAATTTGGCGGAACATCTGTAGGAACTCCTGCAAGCCTCCGCAATGTAAAAGATATAGTAGAAAGTTCAGACGAACAGGTTATCGTAGTTGTTTCAGCTCTGGGAGGGATTACGGATCAACTGATTAATACCGCCAGACTTGCGTGTAAAGGAGAAATCTCCTATCTGCAGATTTATGCATCAATTGTGGAGCGCCATCTGAAAGTTATCGATGAGATTGTGGCAGAGGACAAGCGCCTTGATGTCAAGTCAATAGTAAATCCTTTGCTTGAAGAGCTGGGTAATGTATTCAGGGGTATCAACCTTATTAAAGACCTTTCGCCGCGTACGCTTGATGTGGTAGAGAGTTACGGTGAAAGATTGTCGAGTGTGATAATTTCCAATGTAATTGACGGCGCGAAGTATTTTGACTCACGCAATTTTATTATAACAAAGAAACAGTTTGGCAAACATGTGCTTGACACAGAAGCTACATCAAAGGCAATACATGCGACATTTGATAATGCTGACTTCAATATCGCAATATTGCCGGGTTTCATATCGTCGGACAGAGACGGAGATATTACCAATCTTGGCCGAGGGGGTAGTGATTATACGGCCGCGATAATGGCCGCGACTCTTGATGCCGATGTGTTGGAAATATGGACAGATGTAGATGGGTTTATGACTGCTGACCCGCGTGTCATAGACAAAGCATACGTGATTGACAATCTTTCATTTCCTGAGGCAATGGAGTTGTGTAACTTCGGTGCAAAGGTGATATATCCGCCTACTATATATCCGGTGTTTCACAAGAATATCCCTATCCGTGTAAAGAATACGTTCAATCCGACAGCAAAGGGCACGCTTATATCGTCAGACCATCATTGCGCAGAAGGAAAGGCAATCAAGGGGATATCGTCAATCAATGACACGAGCCTCATCACGGTGTGTGGTCTTGGCATGGTTGGCATCTATGGTATCAATGCCCGGATATTTGACGCATTGGCCCGCAACGGTGTCAGCGTATTTCTCGTATCACAGGCTGCCAGCGAAAACAATATCTCAATTGCGGTAAAATCAACTGACGCGCAACTCGCCGCAGATGTCATATCGGAAGAGTTCCGGCTTGAACTGCAGCGCGGCGAACTGACCGGCGTCGATATAACTCATGACCTTGCTACAGTCGCAGTAGTCGGAGAGAATATGAAACATACTGCCGGTATCGCCGGTAAACTGTTCAATACGCTTGGCCGCAACGGCATCAGCGTGATAGCCTGCGCCCAGGGTGCTACAGAGACCAATATCTCATTTGTCATCGAACGTCCCAATCTCACAAAAGCGTTGAATGTAATCCACGATTCTTTTTTCCTTTCGGAAACACAGGTGCTTAATCTGTTTATTGTGGGAATCGGGAATGTCGGACGCCGACTCCTGTCGCAAATACGCCATCAGCAGGAAAAACTACTAAAGGAAAAGGCATTGCAGCTAAGAGTGGTCGGCATTGCCAATTCGAAAACTGTAGTATTTGACCAGGAAGGAATAAATCTGTCGAACTTTGAGGCAAGGTTGAAAGAATCGACAATCTGTGCCACTCCTGAGAATATCAAGAACGGAGTGATTGGAATGAATATATATAACCCGGTGTTTGTCGACTGTACGGCTTCGGCAAGTATCGCGGAATATTATGCCGATTTGCTTTCCAACAATGTCAATGTTGTCGCGGCTAACAAAATCGCGGCATCGTCAAACTACGACAATTATTACAATCTGAAGAAGATTGCCCGAAAGAAAGATGTGAAGTTTCTGTTCGAGACAAATGTCGGAGCCGGACTTCCAATTATAAATACAATAAACAATCTGATAAATTCCGGCGACAAAATATTGCGTATTGAAGCTGTCGTGTCGGGCACGCTCAATTATATATTTAATGTGCTAAGCAAGGATATTCCGTTGAGCAAAGCCATAATGATGGCTCGTGAGGCCGGATATTCTGAGCCGGATCCCCGTATAGACCTGTCAGGAAAAGATGTGATCCGCAAACTCGTAATTCTTGCGCGAGAGGCCGGTTATCGTGTCGAGCAGGAGGATGTCACACGAGATTTGTTTATTCCGGAAAAATATTTTGAGGGCTCCATTGATGATTTCTTCAAGACAATTACGGATCTTGATGAGACATTCGAGAAGAAACGAGTAGAAGCTGAGAATAACAACGAGCAATTCCGTTTTGTCGCAAAGCTTGACGAGGACAAAGCTTCCGTAAGTCTTCAGATGGTTACTCAGGAGCATCCGTTCTATTCGCTTGAAGGCAGCAACAATGTCATATCTCTGACTACAGAGCGTTATAAGGAATATCCGATTATAATTAAAGGATACGGCGCCGGTGCAGATGTCACGGCTGCCGGAGTGTTTGCCGACATCATCAGTATCGCCAATATCCGATAACCGGAATATTATAATAGAAATCAGATGAAACATATAATTATACTCGGAGACGGAATGGCGGATGACCCGATTGTGGCATTAGACGGCCAGACTCCGCTCCAATATGCGGTCACTCCAGGTTTTGACTTTCTGGCAAAGTATGGAGTGAACGGAACTCTCTGCACTGTGCCGGAAGGTTTTTCGCCCGGGAGCGAGATTGCCAATCTTGGTGTCCTCGGATATGATGTCAACAAGGTGTATGAAGGACGAGGCTCGCTTGAAGCGGCCAGTATGGGAGTGGATATCGCAGACGATGAAGTAGCGATGCGTTGCAATCTCATTTGTGTAGAAAACGGAAAAATAAAAAATCATTCGGCCGGGCATATAAGTTCTGAAGAAGCTTCGGAACTTATAGAGGCTCTTCAGAAAGAGCTTGGTTCAGATGCGGTATCTTTCCATTGCGGAGTTTCTTAC
The DNA here is from genome assembly GCA_947174275.1 of uncultured Muribaculaceae bacterium. Lineage (GTDB taxonomy): Bacteria > Bacteroidota > Bacteroidia > Bacteroidales > Muribaculaceae > JAGBWK01. The sequence continues at coordinate 45,232 of CAMWIJ010000010.1, read as the reverse complement.
CGTCATTTACTGAAAATACGTGGCGGCAGGAAGGAGGTGCAATGCACTCCCCCTCATGATGTGCCCGGAGCTGATATAGACAGCGTTCTACCTAAGGCTTTGTCAGAAAATGCTCGGCCAACATGTGATTTGCTTGTCGATTTGATCAGACGTTCGTATGACATCTTGATGGCGCATCCTGTCAACCGGCGTAGAATGGAAATTGGCAAAGACCCTGCTAACATGATATGGCCGTGGTCGCTGGGCTACCGCCCGTCGATGTCGCCTCTTTCGGATATATACGGAATAAAGAAAGGTGCGGTCATATCCGCGGTTGATCTTATCAAGGGTATAGGCAGATATGCCGGACTTGATGTAATAGAGGTGGAAGGTGCCACAGGTCTTTATGATACAAATTATGAAGGGAAGGCTGAAGCGGCCATAGAGGCGCTAAGAGGTGACTATGACTTCGTTTTTCTGCATGTAGAGGCAAGTGATGAAGCCGGACATGAAGGCGATGTCGATTTAAAGGTAAGGACTATAGAATATCTCGACAAACGCATTGTACAACCCATCATAAATGCGGTCAAAGATATGGAAGAGCCTGTTGCAATCGCACTGCTGCCCGATCACCCTACCCCTTGCCACCTGAAAACCCATACCTCAAATCCGGTGCCGTTCGTTATCTGGCATCCGGGTATTGAACCTGACAGTGTGGAATTCTTTGACGAGCAGTCAGCTTGTCATGGTGCATACGGCTACCGCACGGTGCTTGAATTCATGCCTTTGCTCCTCAATAGTTAAAAATCGGCGTTATCGCCACAAAAAATATATCAGATGAAATATTACAGTACAAACGGGAACGCACCCATGGCGTCGTTGAAAGACGCTGTAATAAAAGGACTTGCCCCGGATGGCGGATTGTATATGCCTGAGCGGATATCATTGATACCGAAAGCTTTTTTTAATAATCTGGAAGGAATGACCTTCCAGGAAATAGCATACGTTGTAGCAAATACGCTTTTCGGTGAAGATATCGAGTCAGACAGACTGAAGGCAATTGTATATGACGCGCTTAATTTTCCGATACCTTTGAAGAAGGTTGAGGATAATATATATGTTCTCGAACTGTTTCATGGGCCTACACTTGCATTTAAGGATGTGGGGGCAAGATTTATGGCGCGTCTACTCGGGTATTTCAATGAGAAAGAGCATGACGGCAAAAGTGTCAACGTGCTGGTCGCAACATCCGGAGATACGGGCAGCGCTGTCGCCAACGGATTTCTCAATGTGCCTGGAGTGAATGTGTTTGTGCTTTATCCCAAGGGCAAAGTCAGTCGTTTGCAGGAGATGCAGTTTGCTACTCTCGGCGCCAATATTCATCCGCTTGAGATTGACGGGACTTTTGATGACTGTCAGGCTATGGTCAAATCAGCCTTTGTAGATGAAGAGCTCAATGGAAAAATGAAACTTACATCGGCAAACTCAATCAATCCGGCTCGTTTCTTGCCTCAGATGTTCTATTATTTCTGGGCATACGCGCAATTGCTTCAGTTGACTCAGGATGAAAATGTCGGAGATAAGCTGGTGTTCTGTGTGCCCAGCGGCAATCTGGGCAATATCTGTTCGGCTCTGATAGGAACAAAAATGGGACTTCCGGTAAAACGTTTTGTTGCTGCAAACAACCGCAATCGCGTCTTTACAGATTATCTATTGACCGGAACGTATTCACCGAAAGCGTCTGTGCTGACTGTAGCCAATGCTATGGATGTCGGCGCACCGTCTAATTTTGCCCGCATACTTGAGCTGTACGGTAAGGACTACGAAACGGTTTCAGGCAATATCTCAGGCTATAGCTATGATGACGGGGAGATACTCGATGTAATCGATCGTCTGTATAGAGAAAACGGATATTTGCTCGACCCTCATGGCGCGACCGGGTATCTTGCGCTAAAAGAAAGCCTGAAAGATGGTGAGATCGGTATTTTTCTTGAAACAGCGCATCCTGCCAAGTTTAAGGAGACAGTGGAGAGCAGCATAAAGGAAACAATTGAAATCCCTGAAACATTACAGAAATTTATATCGCGGCAGAAGCAGTCGGTCAAATTGCCGGCTACGTTCTCTGCCTTAAAAAAATATTTGTTATCAACTAATTTATAATTATTACCATGGCAAACAAGAGAAGTCTTAAGAAACAGATCCGCTATATATGCGGAGACATTGCAGGTGAAACACTTCTTGCAAAAACACTTATCCCCGGCATAGATAAAGCGGCGATGACTGATGTGATAGTAAAGACGGCAGAATTGCAGACTACGGCATTGTGTCGTACGAATATTTCCTTTGACAAGGCTCCCAAAGATTTTGAAAACAAGGCTCAGTATCGTGCCGCACGTAGAAAATATTACCGTCAGGCATTCGGTAAACTGTCGGAGACTTTCAACAATCAGGTATTGGCGGTTGTTAAGGAAATGAACGCGGCTATGCCAAAAAAGAAATGAAGTAGAATTATTTAATAATTGGAAATATGGGATTTTCACGATTGATATTAAGACTTGCCGGGTGGAAGGTTCGTGTAATGGTGCCTGACTATCCGAAAGCTATAATATGTGTGGCTCCACATACTTCCAATTGGGATTTTATAATAGGGAAACTGGCCTATGCTTCGGTCAACCGTAAGGCTGGTTTCCTTATGAAAAAATCATGGTTCTTTTTCCCTTTGGGTTGCATTTTTCGTGCGATGGGAGGTATTCCGGTCTCACGAGGCGGCAAAGATAATAAATCGTCGGTCGACAACCTCGTGCAGCTTTTCAATTCCAAATCTCGTCTGACACTTGCAATTACTCCTGAAGGGACTCGCAGTTTGACAAAGCATTGGCGTACAGGATTTCTTAATATCGCCAGAATAGCGAATGTGCCTATTCTACTTGCCGCAATAGATTTCAAGGATAAGGTCGCACGTATAGAAAAGACATTCTTCCCTACGGGAGACAATGAGGCTGATTTACGTGCAATAAAAGATTATTATAAAGGGGTTACAGGCAAATATCCGGAGAAATTCTCGATAGAGTGATGCGGGTGCAAAGTGCTGTGTGTATTTAATCAACAAACATATTCTCCAGTTTCAATTATGCATCGGTTGAAAATTGCAATTTTCCCAATGAAAATAGCGTGGGCGGATCCGGCTGAAAATCTCCGTAATGTCGAGGAGATAGCTAATGCATTATCTACTGATATTGATATCCTGGTGCTTCCGGAATTATTCAGCACGGGATTTTTGCAGGATATTCAGGTAATATCAGCACTTGCCGAACCAATCTCAGGCACTACTATGACACGAATAAAAGAGTTGTCACGTTCCTGCGGGTTTGCCATTGCCGGGTCTTTTTTATGTCGTGTAGGAGAAAAAATATTTAACCGCAGTTTTTTTATTGAACCGTCAGGAGAAGAGACGTTCTATGACAAGCGTCATCTATTCTCTTTGAGTATGGAGCATAAGGTGTTTGTCTCTGGAGACAAGCTGCCTCCTGTAGTGAGGTATCGCGGCTGGAATATTTCATTGATAGTCTGCTATGATTTGCGATTTCCGGTATGGTGCAGAAATAGCCATCAGTCGTATGACATGATGCTCGTGCCTGCCAACTGGCCATCTTCACGCGGTTATGCGTGGAAACACCTTCTTATCGGCAGGGCGATAGAAAATCAAGCCGTTTATGTCGGTGCCAACCGTGGCGGCTCGGATGATTTCGGCGATTATGACGGATTATCTTTTGTGGCAAACGGCCTCGGCAAAATTGTGTCGACTACTGATAGTCTGACCGGGCTTGTTATCGCAGAGTTTGAACGTGATGAACTTGCAAAAATCCGGGAAAAGTTGCCATTTGGTAATGATGCCGATGATTTTATGCTTGAATGAGCCTCAAACCGATAATGGTGTAAGAAATATCAAACATTCAGTTCGTAAAGGATAGAAAGCAGTTGCGGTGTGACTGCTTCACGGCCGTCATTTTTAATGGTATATACTTTAGGGTGGGGTCTGTCTACAATATAATTTTGGGAGTTTATACGGCGCATCACTTCATCATATCCAAGACCGTTGCGTTGCATCACACGTTTTGTCCGGATATCAACCGGCGCAGTCACGTCTATGACAGCATCGACCATTCGGTCAATTTCGCTCTGATATAAAATGGCAGTCTCTACAAATACTGGTTTTTCAGATTGTTTCTGATGCCATAAGGCAATATCTTCTCTGACGGCAGCGTGTGTGATGCTGTTGAGCAATGCAAGTTTATCTGGATTATTAAACACAATATCGCCAACAACTCTGCGGTCGAGCCGACCGTCACCTGCTATACAGCACGTCCCGAGGTTGTCGCTGATTGCTTTTTTGATAGATGTGTTTTCATCGATGAGTCGACGCGCGCGGCTGTCACAGTCGTAAATATCGTAGTCCATTGCCTCCAGCATGCGGGCCACGATGCTTTTTCCGGAGCCAATACCTCCGCATATAGCTATTAGCATAAAGAAAGATATTTGTGCGGTTTATTGATTGTCATTCTCTTCTCTTGCATGCGGGGTCGAAGGTTTCTCTGTCAGATATTCCACTTCAGCCGGTGTGCATTTGACATTGTGATAATAGTCAGGAATCTGCGTTATATTTACGTGGGCTGTTGTTGCATCACTGTCTATATCACGATAGTTAATCACAGCAACGGGTGTTGCCATGTCGTTTTTAAACAGGCTCATCGGAACAAGATATTCAAGTTCGATATTAGCAGGAAAGGTGTGCACCGTCACATTCTGAGGCTTGTTGATGACCTGAACAGGGAGAATGCGTTTTTTTGTAACAAGAGGTTCAACCGGAATTGTTACTGTAATCCTCGACGGCTCAACTCTGGTTCCGGCCGGACTTTTCAGTGCGATCTCAATTGTGGTTGTATCGGTCAGATTGCGCAATGTCACATGTTCCGTCTGAACATTCAGCATCGATGACGGGATGCCATTGAGTGAGTAGACGGTAACACTGTCATATTTACATTCCATATCTCCATAGGCGATATATTGAGGTTCGGTTGCTGCTGATATGTCAAAGAATATCGGCAACCGGTCACCGGGGCGTGATGTGGTTATAAGATTTATGGAATCGGGACGAATGGACAATATTTCACATCCGGATCCAAATGAATTCCGGATGCTGTTGCCAAGCATCTCCTGATTAATGACTATGCGGTTGTCTCCTTTGACAATAAAGTCCTGATATTTTATTCTCACTTTTGGCGGGTTTCCCCAGTCGTATTTTATCAAAGCTCTGCCTTTGTCTTTTACGCTGACGTCGATGTGTTGCGGCGGACGGGTAATGAAGGTCGTGCCCTCCGGTATGCCATTGATTTCAACCGGGAGCCTGTAGTCACGTTGCACCGTTTCGTTCAGCGTCATCATGAACCAGAATATGGTGGAGATGAGCAAAAATATCATAAACGTAAATATCGAACGCCCTCTCGCCGAGGTCGACTTTTGCTTTAGTTTTGATAACAGTGCTTTTATATTCATGATTGTATTTCTGAAATGGAGACGTGGTTCGGATCCGATACTTCCTTAAAATTCAAGACAAGGGGTACTCTTTACATGAGCACCCCTTGTGAATATCAAAGTCTCTTTGTCCCGAAGGTGAGAATTATTATTTAGCCTGTGCGGCCTGAGTGTCGGCAGCTGAAGGATAAACTGATCCTTTGTCAATTTTGATATTTACGCCGTCACCGATATTGATGATGAAAGTTGTGTCTTTTACGCCTGTAATTTTGCCGTAGATACCACCGGCAGTCACTACATGATCACCCTCTTTAAGGGCTTCACGGAATTTGCGCATCTCTTTCTGCTTTTTCTGCTGGGGGCGGATAAGAAGGAAATAAAAGACAGCTATAAGCACAACAATCATGATGAGGCCGCTGTAATTCTGCATGCCGGAGGGAGCTCCCCCTTCACCTTTCGCGTTTGTGGTTGTAGATGTCTGATTTGCATTGCTTCCGGTTGCGTCATCTATTAGTGATGCAAATGAAATGAATGATGTCTGCATTGTATTTTGTTGATTTAATTGTTTTTTACAAAGATAGTTATTTATTTGAATATTGCAATGCTTTTTGAATGCTATTGCAGAAATAATTTACTACCGGCTATTTCTTGTTGTCAAATGATTTCTGCAACTGACCGTTTTCGCGCAGATAATTGATTACCGAGAAGAGAACGCCGTTGATAAACTGGCCGCTGCGAGGTGAGCTATAGTAGTTGGCAATCTCGATATATTCATTGAGCGTGACAGGAACCGGAATTGCCGGGAAGCTGAGCAACTCGGTAATGGCCGCGGTAAGTATCACGATATCCATCAGAGCGATTCGCTCGGTGTCCCATTGTGATTCGTTAATGAACCGGTCGATAAGCTCGCGGTAATTGTCGGCATTGTTTATCGCATCGACAAATAGTGTCTCTCCGAACACTGCGTCCTCCTCATCCTTGAACATAGGCATCAGTTCAAGATTATGATCGCTGTCAGTGGCTGTGCGTCGCAAAGTCTTGAGCACAAAAGTGCCGACAATGCTGATGTCGTCATTCCAGTATACCGAGCGGCTTTCGAGTGCTTCAGCCAATGCGTCTGACGGCAGTATTATTTCTTTGAACAGATTGCGCCAAAATTCGCAGTCTGTTTGAAAATCAGTTTCTTTTGCCGACATGTATCCGTTGTAGATGTCGCTTTTGAGAATATTGTCAAGAAGCGCTTTTACAAGGTAATAGTCATTTTCCCAGCTAAACGGATTTTCTTTAAGATATTCGTTGAGCGATTTGGAATTTTCGATGGCTCCTATCAGGCTGTTTTCAATAAACTTGAGATTGGGATTTAAATCGTCGGCTGTCGGCAGATATTTGTCTTTGGCTGTTTCAATCTGCTCTTCGCGTAGACGGGTGATGTCGACAGGCAGCAGAAGGAGTCCGGCGTAGAGCTTGTAGGCCTGTTCGAGTGAATCCTGAAGGCTGCGACGGGAATTAACCATTGCGGATTTCACATCGTAGAAGTTGCGCAATGTGTCTATGGCCATCTGTATTCCGGCCTCGAATCCTGCGATTGTGAAATCATCGTTTCGACGGGCGGCATCAATGAATTTCTCGTCTTTGAGGAGTATAGTCTCAAGAATGACCGACCAGAACGAAACATCCTCGGCAATGGTTTTCTTGCGTTTCTTCGAATAGTCTTTTGCTGCTGCCGATTCGCTTATTTCGTCGAGAAGATAAATCAGGCAGTCGGAGTATTGTGATAAATCGCGGTTGTGTTTTGTGATTAACTCCTGAAGCTCGGAATTGGAAGCCAGAGAAGAAATCATTTTTGCATTGCTTATTGCCGGTAAAATCTGAGCGGTTGCAAGATTGGGAATTTCATCTTTAGGTGAAATCTTGCGTCCGGAGAGCTTCAGTATCAGCAATAAAGTGTCAAGATACATTTCGTAGGCGAATTTGCTGTCGCGGGATTTCTTGACTGGAGCCTCCTGTATACGGAAATCGCTACGGGTCAGCATAAAGCTGTAAAGCATTTGTATTACCTTAATGCGGATTAGAATGCGATTAATCATGAGTTTTTAAATGTGCTATTAATTTACGCTGCAAAGTTACATAAATTCATTGAAATTTCAGGCATTTTTAACCATTAAGTTGAGTGACAATCTGTCAGCGACAGTGTGATATTATGTTCAACTGAATGATTTTAAATGCGTTCTGACTATGAAAATTGCGTAAATGCACAGTCATAGTCAGAACTGAAAAGATTATTTGAGAGGATTCCAGCCTTGTGCCGCTACCGGTATTTCAGTCCCGTCGCGGGTAATCATGGCGCAACCAAGCGATTTATCAGTGATGTGCCCTATTACTTTTATGCCTGCAAGTGATTTGATTTTTTCATGACAGTGAAGTGGCACGGTGAATAAAAGTTCGTAATCCTCACCGCCGTTCATAGCAGCGGTTACGAGGTTCATGTTCAGCTCTTCCGCCATAATGGCGGTCTGATAATCAATAGGTATTCTGTCCTCATACACCCGACATCCTGTTCCGGAAGCCTTGCAGATGTGAAGAAGTTCGGAAGAAAGGCCGTCTGATATATCCATCATTGCCGTAGGCTGTATCCCCGCCTTTGCGAGTTCCTCTATGATATCCTTTCGGGCCTCGGGTTTGAGTTGGCGCTCTATGAGATATTCCTTGCCTTGAAATGATGGGATAAAATCCTTCTGTCCGGCAGACGCTACCTTTTCTCGTTCGAGCAACTGCAGCCCCATGTAGGCAGCCCCCAGGTCACCGGATACGCATATCAGGTCGGTGTCGCGCGCGCCGTCGCGGTACACGATTTTATCTTTGGGAGCCTCGCCGATGCAGGTTATTGATATTACAAGGCCAGAGCGAGATGTGGTGGTGTCGCCTCCGACGAGGTCAACCCCATAGATTTCGCAGGCCAGTTTTATCCCGGAGTATAGTGCCTCCATGTGCTCCACGGTAAAGCGTTTCGATATTCCCAACGATACGGTAATCTGCCGCGGAATAGCGTTCATTGCATACAGATCTGAAAAATTGACTATGGCCGATTTGTAGCCGAGATGCTTCAGTGGTACGTATGTCAAGTCAAAATGAACGCCTTCAATGAGCAAATCGGTGCTGACAAGGATTTCGGTATTGTCATAATGCAGAACGGCACAATCATCGCCTACCCCCTTGACTGTTGATGCGTTGCGGGGTTGAATGTCTTTTGTCAGATGATCAATAAGTCCGAACTCGCCTAAAGTTGATATCTCAGTCTGTTTTTCCTCCATTATAAGTCTGTCTAATTTAATGACAGGAAAGCGTGTCAGCGCTTTCCTGTCAGGGTTATGGGCATGTGGCTCAGGCCACGTTTATTACAAATTCTCGATGATGCCTTTTATCAGCTCCACCATTTTAGGCTCGGCTTTCTGTGCTGCAAGCTGCACTTCTTCGTGAGAAGGAACTTCCGTTATGTCCTTTCCGCCGAGGTCGGTTATTACAGATATACCATACACTTCCATTGATGCATGGTTGGCTACAATTACTTCAGGAACGGTTGACATACCGACAGCGTCGCCGCCAATAATTCGGAAGTATTCGTATTCGGCGGGAGTCTCGAATGTCGGGCCGGGAGTGCCGACATATACACCGTGCATCAGCGGAATGTTTCTTGACTGTGCGATCTCGTCAGCAAGTTTGATGAGCCGGTGGCTGTAAGCCTCGGTCATTGCCGGAAATCGCGGGCCAAGTTCATTGTAGTTTTTGCCTCTGAGCGGGTTTTCGGGAAACAGATTGATGTGGTCGGTTATTGTCATTATGCTGCCGACCTGAAACTCTTTGTTCATGCCTCCGGCTGCATTTGAAACAAATAATGTCTCTACACCGAGAGCTTTGAATACTCTTACGGGGAAGGTCACCTGTTTCATGTCATACCCTTCATAATAATGGAAGCGGCCTTGCATGGCAATTACACGTTTTCCTCCCAGAGTGCCGAATATCAGGTTGCCACTGTGTCCTTCGACGGTTGATACGGGGAAATTGGGAATTTCAGTGTATGGGATTATTTCCTGATTTTCGATGTGATTGCGCAGGCCTCCGAGTCCGGTGCCGAGGATTATGGCGATGCGGGGCATATCTGCCACGCGTGAGCGAAGATAGTTCGCTGTTTGGTTGATCTGTTCTATCATGGTTGTTCTCAATAAAGTGAATTTATATTATATATTAACGAATATGTACTGATTATGTTTTTGGGAAACGAAACTTACCGTAAATGATGGCGAATTCAGTTCGGATGAGCCGATGATTGCAATCAGGCGTTACGGATTTTGTCAGAAATCATTTTTTTTAGCTCATAGTCGAAACTGTCGGATCTTATGTTGTCGAATTCGACAATAATCGGCTGATAGAATATCGATGATTTGAGATGCTGCGGAAAATATGGGTTGTTTGCGAGGCGGACAGCGTCCTTTTCGGTTGTTATTATTATCCGGTTGTTTCCTTCCAGAGCGTTATACCTTCGCTCAATTTCCATTATATCCTTACGGGTGAAGTTGTGATGGTCGGGGAAGATCTTTATTCTCACCATCGGAGGATTACGCTTTATCATCTTCACCAGAGGCTTGGGGTTGGCGATACCTGATACTACCAATACGGCATCGCTGTGATCCATCCACTGCAGTGTGGGGATATTTATAGCCTGCTCGGGAAATACCGGCTTCAATGCCGGATATGTGTATCTGGAGAAGAATAGCTTCTGGTAGGGACAAAGAGCCAGATTATTGTCAAAAATACGGTATTCCAACGGTTTTATTCGTTCCGGACACTTGGTGATGACAACAAAGTCGGCGCGATATATTGCTTTGCATGATTCTCTCAGTCGCCCCAACGGAAGCAGTCTGTCCATGAAAATCGGACGGTTGAATTCTGTAAGGACAATGGATACGGTTGGCTTTACATATCTATGCTGGAATGCATCGTCAAGTACAATCAGATTAATCTGAGGGTCGATGCGGAGCAATTCGTCAATGCCTTCACACCGGTTTTCGCAAACTGCCACTGAAACCTCTCTGCCGAATTTCTGAAAAATCTGATACGGCTCATCGCCCAGATCAAGAGGTGTGGAACGAGAGGTTGCGAGTACAAATCCTTTGGTCTTTCGTTTGTAGCCACGGCTGATTACCCCGATATGATAATTGTATTTTAAAAGATTGATTACATATTCAGTGTGTGGAGTCTTGCCTGTGCCTCCCGCCGCTATGTTCCCGACCACGATTACCGGCACATCAAATTTACGCTGTTTCAGTATGTGCCATTTGAACATAATATTCCTTACACCTATTCCGAAGCCGTAAAGCTTTGACAATGGGAGTAGTATAAGGTTGGATACTATTTTATTGGCAGCCATTCTGTCGGTAATTGTTGAAAACGTGCTTGATGTTTTAGTAAATTATCTACAAAGATAATTGATTGGCGTGTCGTTTTCAAGTAATTGACAGTTTTTTTTATTTGCAGGCGCTATTCTGTAGATATTTTTAACAAAACATTTGAACGACGGGACGCTACGGATTAGAAGTTGAAGTGAAGGGCAATCCTGAGACCGCTGCGATCGACGCCCGGAGTATTGCGGTAGGTCAGCCGCCACACGTAGTCAATACGAAGTATTTTGAATATATTGTCGATGCCGGCAGCAATTTCCATGTAGGGTGTCGAAGTCATGCTGACCGGATTTGCTCCCATGGGAAACTGAGGCAGCCACTTGTTGTGCAACGGGTTGTTTTTGTCACTGAGATGTCCCCATACTCCGCGAAATGAAAAGACTTCACGAAGTTTGAGTTCCTTCAGATAAGGAATATAGTTGAAAATCGCCCCATTAGCCCAATATGCCATATCAAACACCGCATAGGAATCGGTAATGAATTCCATTGGTGACAGTAGAGCGAAGCTCTCCGGCTGAATTGTATATGACAGATTGGCGTTGGGGATGAGTAATTCGGTAAACGGAGTGGTGCTCCACACGTGGCCTCCTTTGACAATTGCGTCGACATAGCCGAATGCCGATAGCCAGAATCTTTTCTGAAAGCTGACCTCGGTCTTGTTTACTGTGTATTTTGACCCGCCGAGTTTTCCTCCGGGGGCGTATGTGTGTGTGAGCTGGAATACAGGTGCGTCATGGTTGACAGGAATGCGGTGGCTTTTTGTCTGCATGAATTTCTCTCCCGGAGCATACCTCAACGAAATGGTCAACGGGGTAAAATCAAGATGGCTAATATGACTGCCGTCACTGTATGCGAACGGTATATAACATGTGGCTTCCTGTCGTATATGCGACATGGCCGCACTGACAGAAAAATTATTTTCAAGTTCGAGGGTATATTCCAGTGCGGTCGAGCGCTGGTATATCATTAGTGTATCTTTCATCCGCTTTAGAGACAGGAATATGTTGTCAGGGTTTGTGAACTCATAGTTCTGCCCTACCGCGTCAACATCATACTTATGGCTCAGGCGAATGGAGTGAACAGGAAACTCTCGGGAGTGGCGTTTTTTTTCGTTGAATGAATATTCAATTTCTCCGGCATATTTCCACTTTTTGTCTTTTGTGCCGTAGGCTACATATCCGCGGCTGAACCAATGTTTGCTTAATTTGGCCGTTGTGACGCCGCCTATGCGAAATCTTGTCCCCTCGACGTCGTTGAAGCTGACCAATGTATTCACCGGTCCGAATTCCACTTTATCTTTCTTTCCGACAGGTATGTATCCAGACACAAGTATTCCGATAACACGTTCTGCCCATTTGTATACAGGAACGGACCGTAGATCAGAAATTAGCGAGCCTATTTCCCGTTCAGAAATACTGATATCGCTTCCACGTCGTTGCGCCCAGAATGCATTGTCTTTCAGAAATGCATCGGCCGATGCGTATGTCGTGCCCAACCGTTCATATAATTCGGGGCGGTCAGACTCATTGAAGTTGTGCCTGTCATAAGTTGTATATTTCTGAGCGTAGAGGCCTTGTGTGTTGGGTATGACTTCAAACTCTATGGTCAGTATGTCAGATGTCTTGAGACGAGTGCCGTCGTCAAGGCGTTCAAACGCTTGGTCGATATGAAGTGATTTGATGAAATTTACATTGGCTTTAGGCGATAATGTCATTGATACGTGACGAATGAACATTGTCGGGTCATGGAGTGGTACGGTTAGTCGCCCGACAAAACCGAATGTAGCATTATTCCTGGGGACAAAACTTAAAACCGCGCAACTGTCATTGTTGACTACAATTGTATCCGACAGATAATACTTATAGAAATCAGGGCCTATTTTAGATAATGGGCTTACAAAACGGTTTGACAGCAGTGTTATATCGTTGCTGTATAAATCAATTTCGCGGAAAATGTCTTCAAGCACAGTCTGTATGGCATCCTGATTGGCGATATCGTCAAGCCCTTTGCGGCGCAAACCGGTTATATATTCGCGTGTCGAACGTGGCTCCTTGCGGTTGTATATGTCGGAAACTTTTTCCTTTATACTCAGAGGCAGTATCGGCTTGCCTGTTACTTCGGATGTGTCGACATATTCGTTGAGAAACTGAAATTTTTTCATCAGTCCCCCGTTGACACCGATTGAATCGGCGATATCGTTGAGCGCTATGGTTATGCGTTCATATCGCTCGTAGTTATAATTGTCTTTTTGATACGGGTCGCCCAACCCGGCATTTTCTCTGATGCGCGTCACAAAATCAACGGCAGGATTGTTCTTCTTCGAGTAATGCTCTTTGCCCGGTTTTACGACTACTTCGTCAAGGTTGACAACTTTTGCAAGCGTGTCAGGAATTTCTTCGACTGCCACAGGCGCTCCTGACATGGATGACATGCAGAGTAAAAACACAATCGAATACAGTATATGCAGTATTTTCCCGTTGGCTACATTCTCCCTTGATTGCCGGCTTGTTTGGCCGGAGCTTTCAATTGCATTTGGCGCGATGGACGATGCGCTGTGTATTTTGCCGTTTGAGCCGTTTTGAGTGTTTATGGAGTCAATGACTTTCATTAACCGTTGACGCTTTTCCCTGTTGCCGGGCACGGAAAAAAGATTTTGTTGCACTGCATCGCGGTTTACAATCTCGCTTATAGCTACTCCTGCACGTCGGTAGGAGTAGCCCGGGCGGAACAACGAAGTCACGGCCTTGACGGCAGCTGCTGTTATCGTCAGAGTGTCATCTGTGGCTTCATCAAGCGGTATTGTTGTGCTCCCGTAATGCTGCGGCAATTCCGGGCGGAATGAATTTGTCTGTATGAATACCGTGACAGACTGTGCGCAGCATTTTTGCTTCCTTAAACGGCGGCTTACCGACTCGCTGTAATTGGATATCTCTTCTTTAAGCAATTCAAGGTCATCAATAGATTTTTTATAGCTGCGTGATGTGCATATCTGTTTGTTGTGTGGTTGGGCATCGTCTGCATCTATACATGATTCGCCATTTAATTCGCGCCAACAGCGCTCTCCTGAAATGTTGACCAGAAGTCTTGCTTTTTCTATCGGCATGTCTGCAAAATCAAGGGCGGTATTGATGTTATACTGTCGCAATTTTTTACTTAATCGTCGGCCAATGCCCCATACTTTATCAATTTCAGTCATGGCAAGAGCTTTTCTGCGTTTGTACTCGTTGTCAATTATGCAGACGCTTTTATAGGCCGGGTATTTTTTTGCAAAACTTGCAGCTATTTTTGCCAGTGTTTTGGTTGGAGCTATTCCCAAAGAAGTCGGAATGCCAACTTCTCGACGTACCTTTGATACTATCTTATGCCCTATTGACTCAAGATTTCCGTCTGTCCACATTGACAGATCAAGGAAAGATTCATCGATTGAATATATTTCCATGTCGGGGACAATGGAGCCGATAGTCGCCATCACGCGCGATGATATGTTGCCATACATACGGTGGTTTCCCGATATGGTGACAATGTTATGTTGCCGGATAATCTGGCGAAGTTGATAGATGGGGATGCCGCGGCTGACACCTAACTTCTTGGCCTCTTCAGACATGGCGACTGCGCAGCCGTCGTTGTTAGACATAACTACGACGGGTTTACCTGCAAGTTCGGGCCTGAAAAGGCGTTCGCAGGATACAAAAAAATTGTTGCAGTCGATTAATCCTATCATCTGGTGTCAGAATAGTAATTTCAGTAAAGCATTGTTATGCAGTGTTGAGCAGCGGCTTTGTGCTCAGCGGTGATTATATTTCCTCTTGATGACGTATGTTACGACTCCCCATATCTCAAATCGGCTGTCATCTGTTATCATTATCGGATCGAATGTCTCGTTTGCCGGTATCAGCCATATTCGGTCGGGCTCAATCTTTAAGCGTTTGAGAGTGAATTCTCCCTCGACGCAGCATACGGCCAAATCGCCATTGCCCGGCTCGATGGCTCGGTCTATGACTATCAGGTCTCCGTCTTCTATCCCCTCGCCAATCATCGAATCACCGTTGACGCGTCCGTAAAATGTCGCTGCCGGATGTCGCACTACTTCAAGGTTGAGATCAATGGCTTCGGTTATATAATCTTGTGCAGGAGATGGGAATCCGGCCTGAATACCGTGGTCGGCATACGGGAGCGATAGATTGGATGTGGAGTCCGCACGGGTCAGTTCTATTACAGGAGCTTGTGACGGTTTCATTATGTTATGTATATGATGAAATACAGTCATAAAAAATAGTTGTCGAGTTTTTAACACCCGACAACTATTAAAGGTTTATAGTTTATGCATTAACTTGTGCATAAGATAAGCGGATACGGAAATTTGTTGTCGCCAAAGTCCGTTTTAGTAATTGCGGGCAAAGATAACTCTCCTTGCAGAGGGGCGACCGGTTACCATACACACTCCGGGTGTGGTATCTCCGTCCAGCGGTATACATCTGATGGTGGCCTTGGTCTCTTCTTTTACTTTTTCTTCTGTCTCGGTGGTTCCGTCCCAATGAGCCAGTATAAATCCGCCTTTTTCAATCTCTACTTTAAACTCTTCGTAGGAATCTACCGTACGGGTCATGCTTTCGCGATGATCAAACGCTTTTTTGTAGATATTGTCCTGTATCTTTTCAAGCAGGCTTGCGACTTCTGTGGCAATGCCGGCGAAAGGTAATGTCTCTTTTTCAAGTGTGTCACGGCGCATGACTTCAATAGTGCCCTCTTCGAGATCGCGCGCGCCAATGGCAAGACGAACAGGAACACCTTTGAGCTCATAGTCGGCAAACTTAAATCCGGGACGTTTGTTTTCGGCATCGTCATATTTGACGCTGATGCCTTTCTGGCGCAGTTCTTCTACGACGGGAAGCACCGCTTTTGTTATTTCAGCCAGTTGTTCGGAGTTTTTATATATAGGCACTATTACTACCTGGATGGGGGCGAGATGCGGAGGGAGCACAAGACCGTTGTCGTCGGAATGCGACATGATAAGCGCACCCATAAGACGGGTTGATACTCCCCAGGAGTTGGCCCATACATATTCGGGCTTGTTGTCTTTGTTGACAAATGTCACATCAAAAGCTTTAGCAAAGTTCTGTCCGAGATTGTGTGATGTGCCTGATTGAAGAGCTTTACCGTCCTGCATCATTGCCTCTATGGTATATGTGTTGAGAGCACCGGCAAAACGCTCGTTGGCAGTCTTGACTCCTTTTATCACCGGCATCGCCATAAATTTTTCTGCAAATTCGGCATACAGGTTTATCATCTGCACTGTGCGTGCCTCTGACTCTTCAGCGGTCTCATGAGCACAGTGTCCCTCCTGCCAAAGGAATTCCGCAGTGCGGAGGAACATGCGCGTGCGCATTTCCCAGCGCATCACATTGGCCCACTGATTGCAGAGGATTGGCAGGTCACGGTATGAATGTATCCAGTTTTTATATGTACCCCAGATTATTGTTTCGGATGTGGGGCGTACAATAAGTTCCTCTTCCAGACGTGCGTCGGGGTCGACTATAACACCATTTCCGTTGGGGTCGTTCTTCAGGCGGTAGTGTGTCACGACCGCACATTCTTTAGCGAATCCTTCGACATGCTCGGCCTCGCGGCAGAGATATGATTTCGGGATCAGCATCGGGAAGTAGGCGTTTTGCACTCCGGTTTCTTTAAACATTTTGTCAAGAGTCTGCTGCATTTTCTCCCATATAGCATATCCATAGGGCTTTATTACCATGCAGCCTCTCACTGCCGAAGGCTCTGCCAGATCGGCTTTGACTACAAGTTCGTTGTACCACTGCGAGTAATTGTCGCTGCGTTTAGTCAAATTTTTTAATTCCTTTGCCATTATGATTGGTGTTTGATATTCTTTATTGGAGGTGCAAATTTACTAATAATTATTTTGTCGGCCAACAAGTCTTGATTTGGATTGCGGTTAAATCCCGATAAATTATTTTTTATTGGATTGACGGGCTTGTGCAAGAAGCTCCTGTGATGGAATGATGAATATCTCCAGACGCCGGTTTTTCGCACGGTTGGCTCTCGATGTCGATTCTGCCACCGGAGAGCTGTTGCCTTTTGGAAATCCAATGATATTATCCGGGTTAAAACCTAATGATTCAAGATAATCGAGGACTGCCACCGTGCGGTGCTCTGTCAGATCATATAGATATTCTTCAGAACCCGTGTCGTCGGAATGCACTGCGATTACAATTTTGAAGCGGTCATCGGGTTGGGCGTATTGTTTGAAGTGGTCAAGCTTGCCGTGTGCCGCAGGCATCAATATTGTGTCGTTAGGCGCGAAAAGCTGATCCGTTGGAATGACTGCAATCACAACTTCGCCTTCGCGCATAGTTTCTACGTCATACCCCTCCCTGTAAAGGCTTTCTGCGATTGATTTCATGTATGCCCGTATGTATGCCCGCAATTTCGGGCCTACCATAGGAGAGCGTAACTCATTGTCAAATTCCTGCGCTGCTGCGTTTTCTGCTTCCTGTTCTATCAGCGATGATTGAGCCGAAACGCTCATGGCGGTCAGTATGGCAACTGCAAAAGACAAGATAAGGCGCTTCATATATTAAATTGAGAATTTATTATAAAACAGAATCTTCATACTCAAGTTCAGCATCGACGATGACAGGAACGTCTTCTACTTTAATTACAGCATGAGGGTCTTTTTTGAGCATGCGTCTTATGTAATCGCACAATTCGCCTGAGATGTCCTCGTCGTCATCGGCTTCAAAGTCATCATCAATTTCAAGAAGACCATTCTCTTCATAATAATCCCATATCATATCGATAACATTGAGAATTTCATCTTCCGGATATGTCGAAAGTCCTTTTCCCTTAAGTGTATTGTTGATATGCTCAACGGCTTTGTTTTCGTCGTATATGTCCATGATATTATAGTTTTATTTAAATTGATGGAATGATTTATATCTCAAGCAGTCCTGCCGGAAGTTCGACGGTCAGCTGTCGGTTCTCAAGGTCTATTCCGGAAATGATTTCGTCGGCGACCGGAATGAGATGTGTCTTTCCGTTGTCTGCGTTGACGATGAAAAGCACATTCTCGGTTGAGTCATCAATATCCGTTACAATGCCGCTGAGTTCGCCGTCAGAGGAAACTATCCTGAATCCTATAAAATCTTCGGCGTAAAATCCTTCTTCGTCATTATCCGTATACTGTTTGACTTCGTTGGAGAGTGCATACATCGTTTTGTTTGCTATTGACGAGGCTTTCTGCTCATTCTCGATTCCATCAATGGTTACAAGATATGACTGAGTGCCGCGGCGACGTATTCCTGAGATAAAAAACGGCACAAAAATACCGTCGATATCCAATATGATACAGCTTAATTCAGAGAGCTCTACCCCATCGTAAACCACGGCATTTATTTCTCCTTTTATACCATGAGGTTGGTTAAGACGTCCGATTTCGGTTATCTGGGATTCGGTAATCATCTCGGTATTTTTGATCGGTTTGAGGTTGTCTTATTTTTTCTTCTTCTTTTTCTTACTGGTAGCGGTAGACGGAGCTTCCTGAAACTGATGGAGCTTTGTTGACTCCGGGTTGAGTCGTATCATGCCATGCGACATGTCGGCAAGATCACGAAATATCCGCTCGTCTTCCACTCCGTCAGGGTTTACGGCGAGCATTGTTTTCTTCATGTGGTTCGCTATAAGCATGACTAAGGCGTCTCGTTCCTCTCCTTCCGGATATCCTGAAGCGCGGTATATCATGTTTTCGAGATATTTGCCATAATGGCGGAAACTGAAGTCGCGGTTCTGATAATGCATCTGCTCCGGAGTTGAATTCAGGCTTTCAGGTTGAATTATCTCTGTCGGATAATCTATGTCGAGGCTGAAATCTGACATAATGGCAAGATGGTCCCATAATTTCAGCAGAGCATCGTTATTCTTTTGAAGTTGCATAAGGTTGCTCATGGCGGTTATCACAGCGTAGGCGCATCTGGTGCGCTCTTCACGGTCATCGATCGTCATGCAGTGGTCGACCATCTTTTGTATGTTGCGCCCGTATTCGGGAAGTACAAGGCGTTTTAATTGCGTGTTATAATCTAACATTAATAGTCCAATTAAATGATTAATCTGTTTTGACTGTATAAATTAGCTACAAATTTAATCAAATAACTCAGTTTATTTATAATAATAATGTGAATAAATCATAATGCCTGTTTTCGGGAGAATTGGCATGTGTGGGTGCATTAGTGTAAAAATACGGGTATTCCGGTCTTGCCGGAATACCCGTATATCGTATCCTTTGGTTGTATCTGTTCGGATTACATATTCATGCCGCCGTCGACCTGGATAACCTGGCCGGTGACATAGCTTGACAAGTCTGAGGCGAGGAATGTGGCAACGTTGGCGATATCCTCGGTCTGACCGCCACGGCGCAACGGAATTTTCTTTACCCATTCGGCACGAACGTCATCGGGAAGAGCTGCGGTCATTGCAGTTTCGATGAAGCCGGGGGCGATAGCGTTGGCACGGATGCCGCGTGAGCCGACTTCCTGTGCGATACTTTTGGCGAGAGCAATCATGCCTGCCTTGGAAGCTGCATAGTTGCTCTGACCGGCATTGCCGTGAACGCCAACTACTGATGCCATGTTGATGATCGAGCCTGAACGCTGGCGCAGCATGATGGGGAGCACGGCGTTGATGAAGTTGAAAGAACTCTTGAGGTTTACTGCGATTACAGCGTCCCACTGAGCTTCAGTCATACGCATCATCAGGCCATCTTTCGTGATGCCTGCATTGTTGACAAGGATATCAATACGGCCAAAATCTTTATGCACTTCAGCAACGACTTCTTTAGTCTGATTGAAGTCTGCTGCATTTGATGCATAACCTTTTACTTTTACGCCCAATGCTGCAATTTCTTCTTCAGTGGCTTTGCCTGACTCGTCGATTACAAGGTCAGTAAAAGCGATGTTTGCGCCTTCCTGGGCGAATTTCATTGCAAGGGCTTTGCCGATGCCTCGTGCGGCGCCGGTGATTAATGCTGTTTTTCCTTCAAGTAATTTCATGTGTAGGATGAATTTATTATTGATGAGTAATTTGAATAATTAAATAGAACTGTTTATGGCGGAATGCTTGCGCAGTCCGTTGAGAATAAAGTCAGCGACAACATTAGAGAATGACGCCTCGTCTACTCCGAGGTCACGGTAATTGTTGCGCATGAATGAGATATCTATGCCTTGTTGCAACAGAGGCATCACGACTTTGAGCCGTGCAAGCTGACGCCGGTCGATATCCGGATTGTCCATGCATTGACGCAATATGCTGTTGAGCATTATTTTTTCTTTCTCAAGCGCCAGCTGGGTTATTTTTTCGTAGCGCTTGCTATTGGTTGAAAAGAGAGAGCGTAATGGCTCTGACGGCGTCGCTGTATCTGAAATCATTTTGAGGATCTCAAAGCGAATTATCACGAACTGCCGTAGTTTTTCTACCGGCGGCAAGTCAAGCGAATATACCTTTCGCAGCCTCTCGACCATACGCTCGCTTTCTGACTCGATCACGGCGTCATAGATTGCGCTCTTGCTCTTGAAATATGTATAGACTGTGCGCCGCCCTTTTTCCGAAGCATTGGCGATATCCACCATAGTGGTGTTCTCGATACCTTTTCTTGCGAACAGGTGTCGGGCTACATCAATTAACTTTTCGCGCGTTCGGTTGGCCATTTCAATGCTTGAATTGTCGTATATTAATGCAAAGTTAATACTTTTTTTTGTTTGGGGTGCGAAGTGTGCCGATATTTTTGCGGGAGTCATTGCCGTCAGCAAAGTTTTGAGTACCTTTGTTATCGTAATAAATATTCCGGATATTGAATTTCAATATATCTCTTTTTAGAATAAAAAAATACGATGAGAAAAATCATATATCGAGTTTCATTGGTTGCAGTGTTGGCTACAGCAGTAGTTTCGGCAGATGCGGAGCGCCTGAACTTCTATGGGCGTGATGCTGCCACTGTCGGCGTGTATATTACCAATCTTTCGACAGGACAGGCTGTCGAAAAAGAAAATATCAACATGTCAATGATTCCTGCATCAATATTGAAATCTGTAACTTCTGCCACAGCCCTCGGCATGCTTGACGAAAACTTCAGATATAATACCGATGTGATGCTTCACGGAGAATTGCAAGGAAATATACTGGACGGCAATCTGGTGGTAAAAGCATCAGGTGATCCGACAATCGAAAGTTCCCATTTCTTGAATCGACGCGGGTTTGAAGATATGATCGTTGAAGCGCTTAAATCACGGAATATATCTGTGATAAATGGGGAGATTATAGTTGATGAGGATATGTTTTCGGACACAGGACAATGTCCGCAGTGGGTCATAGAGGATACCGGTTGGGACTATGGAGCCGGATTTTATGGCTTTAATTACCGGAATAATACATTTCGTCTATATCCTGAAAGTCAAAAAACGACACCGGAAGTGCCGTATATAGACGTTATGGTGGAAAAGACTGATGCCGGAACAGATATTGAACGAGGTGTTAATTCCGATATCTATATTGTCAGCGGACGGAATGTGGAGAATAAAAACTTTTATGTGACCACTACAATGAATTCGCCGGCGACTGTATTCGCATATAATATGCGTGCCCGTTTGCAAAGAGAAGGGATTGAGGTTAATGATAATGTGATAGAACCATGCGGAGAGGAAACAAGATTATTAAGATATCAGTCTCCGGTTAATGTGGATATGTTGCGCGTCATGATGTTTGATTCAGACAATATGATGGCTGAGGCAACATTGAGAGCTTTGGCGCCCGGACAGAGCCGTAAGGCGGCTATAAATAAAGAAGTCAGCTATTGGAAGTCCCGCGGGTTGGAAACTTCTTTTATCAAGATAGCCGATGGCTCAGGCCTTGCCAGGGTTGATCGTGTGACACCAAAATTTATGGTTGATGTCCTGGCTTATATGGCGAAAAGCTCACATGCTGATACTTTTGTGAGCTTGTTCCCCAAGGTCGGGCGTGAAGGTACGGTGAAAAATTTTCTTAAAAACACTGCTTTGGATGGCAAATTGGTGCTTAAAAGCGGGTCGATGAATGGCGTGCACTGCTACGCCGGCTATAAAATAGGAAGCAATGGCAAGCCTACACATGCTGTGGTGGTGATTGTCAACAACTTTTTTTGTTCGCGCGATGTGTTGCGGAAAGAAATACAGCGCTTCCTTCTTGCCGTATTTAAATAAATCGATTTGAGAAGTTAAATATTAACAAAATTATTGTTAAGTTTGTAAAGTAAAAAATATTATGATGGAAATCTCAAATGCTTATAGTAACGTTCTCGAGCTTGAAGGACTTCTCTTGTTACTGAAAACAGAGATTGCTGACAATTATAAAGTTAACCGGCTTTTCGACCGGCTTTTCGATAAACTCGAAGAAATAAACGCAGATATCATGGCCATTAGGCAGCAATACGGGCAAGAATTGGGTGACGAATCGGAACTACAAGAGGAAGATGCTGCACTGAACTCGCCTGCCGATGTCTTGAGCCATGATTCAGATGCGATTGATTGTAATTGTGAGATGCCGGCAAATCAAAGTGACAGTGCGCAGTCTGAATGCTGCATAAAAGAAGATTGTTCGGCCGATCAAATTGCATCAGATAGCGATAGCGCTATTGCAGACAGTGTTTTGTTTGAGGAGACGCAGGATGCAGGTTGTGACGTCGCGGATGTTGATGCTGCTGAAGATAACGCGCCGGAAGTGTCTGACATATCTCATGATATCGCAGTGCAAGACGACAATGCCGCGCATCAACGGGTTCACGATGTAGTGCCGTCAGTAAATTCCGTAAATATCATATTGGATGACTCCGGCGTGGATGTAAATCGGTCGGCGTTTGCTATAAGTGCGCGCGGTGATATCAAGAAGTTGTTTACGCTTAATGACAATTATAAATTCAGACGTCAGCTGTTTTCTAATTCACAGCAGGAATATGCTCAGACTTTATTGATGATTGAAGGTATGGAGTCGACATTTGATGTAGAAGATTATTTCTATAAAACATTAGGCTGGGATAGGGAAAATCCCGACGTCAAAGACTTTATGTCAATCATATCTGCGTATTTCATGGGTAAATAATATATCAGAGATGAAAGATACTTCAAATCAAGGCAAACTATATATAGTGCCCACCCCGGTCGGTAACCTGGGTGATATGACGCCGAGAGCGGTAGAGGTGCTCGGAGATGTCAGCCTGATATTGGCTGAGGACACTCGCACATCTGCTCCTCTGCTGGCTCATTTCGGGATATCGACTCCTTGTGTGAGTCATCATAAATATAACGAGCATGATACGGTGCGTCCTATTGTTGACCGCATCGCAGGTGGTGAATGTGTGGCTCTTATATCAGATGCCGGCACACCCGGAATATCTGACCCGGGATTTTTGCTCTCACGAGAATGTCGACGCGCTCAGATTGAAGTCGAAACTCTTCCGGGGGCGACAGCCTTTGTCCCCGCACTGGTTAATTCCGGATTGCCATGCGACAGATTTTGCTTTGAGGGCTTTCTGCCTCCGAAAAAGGGCCGGCGCTCTCGCCTTGAAGCGTTGGCGGCCGATGACCGTACGTTTATACTGTATGAATCCCCGCTGCGGCTTGTTAAAACTCTTGAGCAACTGATTGAGGTCTGTGGTGCTGACAGGCCGGCATCGGTTTCACGGGAAATATCAAAAATGCATAATACGACGGTCAACGGCTCACTTACAGAACTGTGTGAATATTTCAAAACGAACCAACCGAGAGGAGAAATTGTTGTTGTTATCGGGGGTAAGACTGATGACATGATTCGTGTCCATCGCAATAAATACAAAACAGAAGATATTCCGAAATAAAGGAAATATGGCATATACTGACTAATAATTTATCCGTCAATTCAAATTTAAACTATATGAATACTGTAAAATTTGGGAAATTAAGCGTTGTTGCGGCATCGGTACTTGTCTTGGCAGCTTGCGGAGATAAAACCACTTCGACGCCTGAACATGACACCTCTGTAAATCAATTGGTGCAAACACGTGATTCATTACAACAGGTCGTAGCCGACCAAGACAGTCTATTGTCTCTTCTTAATGAACTTGGCGACGGCATGCAGCAGATAAAGATGCTTGAAAATATTTTGTCATCAGAAAATCTTCAGTCGGAGACTCCCGACCGCCGCAATAAGATCAAGCAGGATATGGCTGATATACAACGTGCACTCAACGAAAGGCGTCAACGACTGACTGAGCTTGAGGCGCGCCTTAGTAAATCAAATGCCAATAATGCCAATCTGCGTCAAGCTATTTCCAGTTTGAAAAGTCAGATTGCGTCACAGGTGACAACAATTGAATCGTTGCGCAAGGATCTTGCCTCTGCAAATATATATATCGATCAGCTTACCCAAAATGTCGATTCACTAAATACGACTGTCGCAACCACGCTTGAAGAGAAGAATGTGGCCGAGCAAATGAATGTTGAACTCACAAATCAACTTAACGAGTGTTATTATGTGATTGGCAGCAAATCAGAGCTTAAAGAGCATGATATAATTAAAACAGGCTTCCTTAAGAAAACAAAAATCATGCCTGAAGATTTCCAACGCAGCTATTTCACAACCGCGGATCAACGCTTGCTTACAACGTTGAATCTGCACTCGAAAAAGGCTAAAGTCCTCACCGGACAGCCTACGGACTCATATGAAATTGTAACTCAACCTGATGGTATAAAGGTGTTGAATATTACAAATCCTCAGGAATTCTGGTCTACATATAAGTATCTTGTCATACAGATTGACTGATGCTCACACATCAGCCTGAATGACGTTGATAAAACGTAAGATTTTAAAATTCGAAATCCTCTGACATATTGGTAATGTCGGAGGATTTTTGTATTTTTGCACACTTAAACTACTGAAAGATGGGATTTTTTAAGAAATTATTCTCCAAAGAGAAAAAAGAGACGCTCGATAATGGTCTTGAGCGTACGAAACAAGGCCTTTTCGGCAAACTTACTCGAGCAATTGCCGGAAAACAAAAGATTGATGATGAAATACTTGATAATCTGGAGGAGGTATTTATAACCTCTGACGTAGGCGTTGAGACCACTCTTAAAATTCTTGACCGTATACAGCAGCGTGTGGCAAAGGATAAATATCTCGGCACTTCGGAGTTGAGCCGGCTGCTTTGCGAGGAAATCACAGATATGCTCACTGAAAATGATAATGATGAGCAACTGGACGATTTCCAAGTGCCGAAATCGCATCATCCGCATGTCATAATGGTTGTCGGAGTGAATGGCGTGGGTAAAACAACGACAATAGGTAAAATGGCTCATCAATTCAAATCTGCCGGCAATAAGGTGATGCTTGGTGCCGCAGATACATTCCGTGCAGCCGCGGTCGAACAACTTGACATCTGGGGGGAAAGAGCTAATGTGCCCGTAGTGAAACAGAAACTTGGTGCGGATCCGGCGGCCGTAGCTTACGATACTCTTCAATCGGCAGTTGCCAATGATGTAGATGTGGTGATAATTGATACGGCCGGACGTCTACATAATAAGAAAGGCCTGATGGACGAGCTTACCAAAATCAAGAATGTCACGCAGAAAGTAGTTCCCGACGCTCCGCATGAAGTGTTGCTGGTGCTTGACGGTTCTACCGGACAGAACGCGTTTGAACAGGCTCGTCAGTTTGTTGCCGCCACTAAAGTAAATCAACTTGCCATAACCAAACTTGATGGAACGGCAAAAGGTGGTGTCGTGATTGGCATCAGTGACCAATTTAAAATTCCGGTAAAATATATCGGCCTCGGAGAGGGTATTACAGATTTGCAAGTCTTTGATAAGAAGGAATTCGTGCAGTCGCTTTTTGGAGATTCCGTAAAATGACTTTACTCAAGCTGTCCAAATTATAATAGCTTATGGCGAAAATCTGTTCGGAAATAACGGACAAAACTATTGATATGACAAAAGTTGACATAATCACTCTTGGATGTTCTAAAAATCTTGTAGACTCGGAGCGGCTTGTACAGCAGTTTGCCGACAACGGTATAGCTGTGCGCCACAATCCGGAAGATGGCGGAGAGGTCTCCCCTGTCGTTGTAATAAATACATGCGGATTTATAGGTGATGCAAAAGAGGAGTCAATCAATACGATTCTGGAGTATGCGGCTTTGAAATCAAGAGGCGAAGTCGACAAAATAATAGTCATGGGTTGTTTGTCTGAGCGATATAGAAATGAATTGCCTGTTGAAATTCCGGAAGTTGATGCCTGGTATGGGAAATTTGACTGGGTCAATCTCATATCTGATTTAGTGGCGGAAAGTAAATCGTGTGCCGATTACAGACGCGTATTGTCTACCCCTCCGCATTCAGCCTACCTTAAAATTGCCGAAGGATGTAACAGATTTTGCGCTTTCTGTGCAATTCCTCTGATAACCGGTCGGTTTAAGTCACGTTCTGTCGAGAATATTGTAGAGGAAGTGAAGTCTTTGACAGCAAAGGGTGTTAGTGAACTGAATATCATTGCTCAGGACTTGTCATCTTACGGCACTGATATATATGGAGAGAAATCGCTTGCCAGGCTGATTACAGAGATAAGCAAAGTTGATGGTGTGAAATGGATACGTCTCCATTATGCCTATCCTGCTGATTTTCCTTATGATATTCTGCCTGTGATGCGCGACAATCCAAAGGTGTGCAAATATCTTGATATAGCTCTGCAGCATATCTCCGACAATGTGCTTGCCAATATGCGACGTCATATTTCCGCCAAGGAGACTCGTGCACTGATACGACGTATTCGTGAGGAAGTCCCCGGTGTGCACCTGCGCACCACACTGATGGTCGGCTTCCCGGGTGAAGGCGAGCGCGACTTTGAAGAATTGAAGGAATTTGTACGGGATATGCGTTTCGAGCGTATGGGGGCATTTGCATATTGTGAGGAAGATGACACATTCGCTGCTAAAAATCTGCCCGATGTCATAGATGAAGATGTAAAGCAGATGCGGCTTGATGAAATCATGCGTATGCAGGAAGATATTTCTTTTGATATTCAGAAAGAAAAAATCGGCAAAATCTTTGAAGTCGTTGTAGACCGTGAAGAAGAAGATTATTATGTGGCCAGAACGGAATTTGACTCACCTGAAGTCGACCCAGAGGTTCTTATAAACAAGACGTATGCTTTGACCCCCGGCAATTATTATAGGGTAAGAATTGTTGAAGCATTGCCTTTCGAGTTAATTGCGGAACTTTGCCAATAAGATTATGGAAAAGCAGACTGATGCGGCTTCGCGTCTGTTGTCATTGTTAAAGCGCGGAGTGACATTTGCTATGTACTCTTTGCCCGGTCGGCATGATTTTGAGTTTGTTGTTGATGACAATGTCTCCGAAGTCGTCTCTCCGCGGAAATTTACTGTCACGATGTGGGACGGACGTCGAATTGATATCCTTGACAGAAAGGTTTTGGATTCCGTATGCATAGCGCATGAATCGACAGCAATTCATAATCCGTATGGCGAAAGCACTTCATGGGTTGAATATGAAACCGGAATAGACAAGGTTACCGGTTTGCTGAAATCTAACCCTGGAAAGGTTGTGATATCGCGTCGTGTAATACTTGCGGATTGTAGGCTTGACTATGGCATGATTGTCAGGTGTGCGTTTGATATGTTTGCAACATACGGGAAATCATTTCGTGCTGTGTATTATACCCCGACAACGGGAGCGTGGTGTGTATGCTCTCCGGAATTACTTTTAAGTATTAATAAAGAATCAGGAGAACTTCACACCGTCGCCTTGGCCGGAACGCGGCGGGCAGACTGTGGCGCTTCAGAGTGGGATAATAAGAATAAGCGGGAACATTCGTATGTCGTGCGCTATATTTGTGATGTTATCGAATCGTTTGGAATAATTCCGGAACATGGAGACGCAGAGACGGTGCCGGCCGGTAGCATCGAACACATATTGACTAAAATCTCAGGGAATGTGAATGGCGTTAATGGAAAAGTAGAGGCAGAAAAGATTGTTGCAGCACTGCATCCGACGCCTGCAATCTGTGGATATCCATTGGCATGGTCGAAAAAAATAATTAGCGAGGTTGAGAAACATGACAGGGAGTGTTATGGCGGATATATTGCGATGGAGGATGATACGTATTTTATTGCGCATGTCAATCTTCGCAGTTTCGCGTTTACTCCGGGATACTGCTGTTTCTGGGGCGGCGGCGGAATAATGAGCGAGTCCTCTCCTACTGCCGAGTGGGAGGAAGCGTCATTGAAAATTAACACATCGCAATCGTTTTTCAATAAAGGATTAGGGATTGACCTGTGATAAAGCTATTACTTGTTTATGAATATATGATATAAGAAAGGAGACCGACGTTGAAATTATTCACTGTCGGTCTCCTTTTATAAATTCCACACCAAAGGATGCGATGAAACTCCGAATAGACAGGATTTGAGTGCTCGCCGTCCTTTGTAATCCGCCTGGCATAAAGCATCCCTTTTCAGGGATTGGGGCCCGCCATCAGACGACTAAGCTTGTCTCGGCATTTCATAATAATTTGAAGAGTTTCCCAATCTACTTTGATGTGGTATGTCAATGTTCAGTTTTATACAGCTGCCGTTATCAGGCTTTATTTCTATAACACAAAGATAATGTTTATTGTTTTAATTTGCAATAAAACTGCAACTTTTTTGCCATTGTAGTTTGTGGAAAGATTTAGAATTGCATAATCGGCAGTTTTCTCCTTAAATTTGGTTAAAAACGGAATAAAATATGAGTATAAAGTCAATAAATTATTAATTTACTGAAATAATTATTATATTTGTGTTATAAAACATATTCTTATAGCATGATTAAGAGCGCCCTTGAGAAAGTAATTAGTGAAGATTTGGCTGAAATCTGGTCGATTTTAACCAATGAAGAAAAGCATCGCATCATTGATGCCTTTGAAATTCACAATTTTAAGAAGAACCAGATTATATATGCCGAGGGCGAAGCTCCGGAATATCTCTGGTGTCTACTCAAAGGCAAGGTCAAGAAATTTAAGGAAGGAGTAGGTGGTCGGGCGCAGATTTTGAGACTTATTCGTCCGGTGCAATATTTCGGGTATAGAGCGTATTTCGCGCAGGAACCATACGTATCAAGCGCCGGCGCATTTGAAGCTTCGACATTGGGCGCTGTACCGATGGAGCTGGTTATGGATTTGATTCGCAACAACAACAATCTTGCCATCTTCTTTATTAAAGAATTATCAAGAAATCTCGGCGGCTCTGATACCAAGATAGTCAATCTTACACAGAAGCATATTAGAGGCAGGCTGGCCGAGGCGTTGATTGTGCTTAAAGATAATTATGGATATGAGGATGACAATTCGACTCTGAAAATCTATATGGCGAGAGAAGATCTTGCAAATCTATCGAATATGACGACATCTAATGCCATACGCACGCTATCAGGCTTTGTCAATGAAAAGATAATAACCGTAGACGGCCGTCGGATACGCATTCTTAATGAGGCTATGCTGAAAAAAATCTCTAAATTCGGCTGACCCGCGGCTATAGAATCTTCGAGCGCGGCTTGATTATATTCTGCGCAATCCGATTACATGAATTGTTGTCGAATTATTTTTCCTGTAGAGGTATATTCGATATTCCTGACAATAATGCCGGCCGGACGTTCTGCCTTTGATTTTACGATGTTTCTTATATCTTCCAGCATCTTTTTTGCATTTTCAACCTCTTTTGACAGGACAAGTACAGGCACTTCTCCCCACTTGTCGTCACGGCATTTGGAGATATAATATTCCGTATCTTCAGGAATCATACATTGTATCTGTTTTTCTATTTCTTCGGGATACACTTTGATACCGCCACTGTTTATCACATTGTCAAAGCGGCCAACCCAAATAAAGTGCTTGTCATCAATAAGATCTATGATATCGTTTGTCGTCAGGCTATGGAATGACCGTTTGTCTGATTTTACAATCAGACACCCTCTTGAATCAGTCGAGAAGCATATATCAGGCATGGCTTCGTATATCTCGTCTGATGATTTTCCGATTCTGCGTAATGCCACATGGCTGCATGTCTCAGTCATCCCGTAAGATGCGTATGCGTTGACTCCCAATGCAGTAATCCGGTTGGACAGTTCGCGTGGCACTGCCGCCCCCCCGATAAGCACATGCTTCAATCGTTTGAGAATATCCGGATTATTAAGCAGATGTTGCACTTGTGACGGGACCACTGCAATCAGATCAATGTTGCCGTAATCCTGACATACGGGGGTGTTGCCCGGTTTTTCAATCCAGAGTTGTGCGCCGGAAAGCAAGGCTCTGACAATCATCATATTCCCGGCGATATAGTTGGCCGACAGCGGGCAAAGCATTGATGATTTGTCTGTTATATTGAAAAACCTGTTGGTGCTTATTGCAGATGTCACCATGTCAGCCTTAAGTAAGCGTATGGCTTTAGGTTTACCGGTCGAGCCTGATGTGTGTGCGGTAATATAGGGGCTTTCATCGAGCAATTCATCAATAAATCTGTAAGCTTCAGGCGTACAGTTGTGAATGTGCTCTAAAATTTTATCGCGTCGAAATTCCATATATTATCCGTGTCTGATGTTAAACGTTCTCCCTCAAGTCGCAGTGGAGAGTCGATATTGTTTGAATACACCTGCCCTGTGCCGAGCCCTTGCGGCATCGATACGTTGTGAGTCGCAGTCCAGCGCGCGATTGCGTTCAGTCCGATATTAGATTCCAATGCTGATGTCGCCCACCAGCCGATACCTCTGTTTTTTGCGATTTCTATCCATTGGTCTGACTCCTTGAAACCTCCGCATAATGTAGGCTTTAATATGATGTATGACGGCATAATTTCGTCTACGATCGCACGCTTCTCCTCGCTGCTTTTTAATCCGATAAGCTCTTCGTCAAGAGCTATAGGGATAGGGCTTTCCCGGCAAATCGCAGCCATGGATGAGATTTGTCCGGCTTTTATCGGCTGTTCGATGGAATGTATGGTATACTTCGACAACTGTTCAAGTCGTGACATCGCATTCTCCGGAGAGAATGCTCCATTGGCGTCAAGCCTGAGTTCCAATGAGTCGGGGCTGTAATGTTTACGTATCGAGTGGAGTATATCCAGCTCGTTTTCAAAATCTATTCCTCCGATTTTTAATTTCAGGCACCTGAATCCAAGATGCAGCTTTTTTGCTATTTCTTCAAGCATGAATTGCTTGTCGCCCATCCATATAAGTCCGTTGATACAAGTCGGAGGTATTTGGCCGGACATGAACGGCTGATGCTGTCCGCCATTGTTCAGGTCGGACAGCGCCGTCTCAATTCCCATTCTTATCGCCGATGAAGGTATCGCGTTGATGTCAATATTGTTGATTGACGTGCAGCAGTCATCAAGAATATTGGTAAAGTCAGGGGTGTCGTCGGCTGACAACCCCCTGAACAGTGCGGCTTCTCCCCAACCTGTTACGGTTGAATTTTGCGTATCATGGATTTTGATGAAATAGGTATCTTTTTCGTCAAGAATTTCACGAGAGGTTCTTGACTGACGCAGAAACCGGAGTGTATATTTTGTCCAGACAGCTTTAAGCATCAACCGGGGAATTTAGGGAATTGGTCGAAATCCGGATCTCTCTTTTCAAGGAACGCGTTTTTACCCTCCTGAGCCTCTGCCATCAGGTAATACATGAGAGTGGCGTCTCCTGCAAATTCCATAAGCCCGCGTTGTCCGTCGAGTTCTGCATTGAGCCCGCGCTTAATCATGCGTATCGCCATCGGCGACCGCTGTAATATTGTCTCGCACCATTCCACGGTAGTCTCTTCAAGTTTGTCAAATGGCACGACATGGTTCACCATACCCATTTCAAGCGCTTCTGCAGCTGTATACTGTTTGCATAGAAACCATATTTCACGGGCCTTTTTCTGTCCGACGCAACGCGCCAGATAGCTTGAGCCGAAACCTGCATCAAAACTTCCTACTTTAGGACCGGTCTGTCCGAACCGGGCGTTTTCTGAAGCGATTGTAAGGTCGCATACCACTTGCAGCACATTACCGCCGCCTATTGAATATCCATTGACCATTGCTATTACCGGTTTTGGTATTGATCGTATCGCCTTGTGCAGATCAAGGACATTCAGGCGTGGCACGCCATTGCTGTCGACATATCCCCCGACGCCTTTTACATTCTGGTCGCCACCGGAGCAAAATGCTTTGTCGCCGGCACCGGTAAGAATTATTACGCCGATTTCGGGAGATTCCCGGCAATATGCCATGGCGTCAAGCATTTCCATATTGGTCTGTGGGCGGAATGCATTATAGACATGAGGGCGATTTATTGTTATTTTGGCTATTTTGCCATATTGTTCAAACAGTATATCCTCGTACTGCTTGATAGGCATCCATGTAATCTCTTTATTCATAATGGTTTGTTTATTTCTTTAATTATGTTTCTATATATATTGCTATTACCCATAGGGGTTTTGATTATCAATAGCGTGGAGCGGTCATTTTTAACAAAGAAAGAATTTAAAATTGATTCAAGATCTTCTTTGCTTCGTGCCTCGTAATAGTCCATGTTCACAGAGCTCGCAACATCCTTCCATTTTATGTCCGGTATATTGCATAGCATCTCTTCCCGCTTTTCGTAGCTACGTGTGGCTTGTGTCAGCCTGAATATCTCGCCGCCTTCATTGGCAATGACTATCATCTTGAAATTCGGTGACAATTGTCCGGAGTATAATGCGGATATATCATATAGCGCGCTCATGTCGCCTGAGATGAGCAGTGTGGGCGTATCTGACACCGATGAATATCCTATAGCTGTGGATGTCGAACCATCAATGCCGTTTACCCCCCGGTTGCAATACAATCGATGCCTTTTTGCTCCGGTTAAAGACAGATACCGTATTGACATTCCGTTTGAACATTGAATTGTATAATTATCCGGTATTTGTTTAATAATCATGTTTATAGCGGCAACATCACTCCAGGGAGCCCCGGCAAGCAGGTTTGTCTTAATGGCGTCTGCTCTTCGGTTCAGCGCCATCCAGCTGCTGTTGAATGTATCAACATCTGTTCTATCAGCATTGTCGACAATATGTTTTAAGAACGTCTTTTCATCGGCAATGATGGTTCTTTCAAGATGAAAATATGTATTTTCCGGGTCTGGCTTGTCATTTACACGCCAATGCACGTAGCCGTCTATGCTCCTAAGCCATTCCTTAAACCTGCGGCTTATCGGGGATGTTTTGCCCAGAGTTATTACCAGCTCCGGATTAAAGGTGTCGGGATGCGCTTTGATGTGATCTATCAGCGATTCTATATCTGTAATGACATTTGGAGTGTTGCAGTTGCTTACAACGTCAGCCACAACCACGATATCGGGCAATACGGCAACATGCTCGACCAGCGATATCATTTCGCTGTCAAACGGCATTTGTCCTAAAAATATAAGCGTTTTTTTTAAGGCAAATTCTGATTTTGGGAATGACGACAGACACGGTATCAAATGTGGTTTATGTAGCCTTGAAAGTTCGATTTCATAATCAATACATTGATAATCCATCGCTTCATTCCCTTCCTCAAGATGCAGATTGATATGTATCGGACCTTTTCTCGGAGACAATGCAAAAGATATGGTGTCGATTATCTTATCGAAATCATTCTTACAGCAAGGTCTTGTAGCGTCAATGTCAATTGACTTCTTTACGATATTGTCAAGCGCGTGAAACTGATGTATTGTCTGTCCGTCATTTATGTCTATAATGTCTATCGGACGGTCAGCGGTAATTATAATCATCGGAATACCACGATAATAAGCTTCTGCTATAGCCGGAGCATAATTCAGCATGGCTGTTCCGGATGTGCAGATAAGCGCGGTGGGTTGAGCGGTGAAGTCGCTTATTCCGAGAGCCGAGAATGCAGCTACGCGTTCGTCAACAATCATCCGCACATTGAGTTGCGGATGGCTGGCGACTGATCTCACCATTCGCAACGAGCGTGACCCCGACGAAGCTATGACGTGTCTAACCCCCGAGTCATACAGTATTTTAGCAATAATATCGGTTGATTCCTCAAATTTCATATATGCAAAATTAGTAATAATTGGGGATAAATTATTACTTTTGTGCCATCTTTTGCAATCATCACGATGCGTTATGTCTGGTCGCTAATATTAATTATTTGTGCTGTTTCATCTTTAGCTGAAACTGTAGATGCAGACACCTTGTGCTCTGTAAATCAATCCGAAGCGGCTTGCACGAGTATGGTGTCAGATGCAGATACAACCGATACCCCAAAGCAGAATATCATACAGAAAATTATTAAATATTTTGATGATTCAAACAAGCCGCCGTCCGATAAAAAAATAGATTTCAGCATAATCGGCGGACCGGCTTATTCAAGTGACACGAAGTTGTCGCTCGGAATTTTGGGCGCTGCGCTATATACTGCCGGCGGCAATAGCTCGACTACTTCTCAATCAAATGCTACGCTTTATACCGAGTTTTCAATTACAGGATATTATAATGTGGGCATTCGCGGCACTCATTTCACCCCCTCCGACAGCTGGCGGTTGAATTATAAGGTCTCATTCAGCTCGATGCCGACATATTTTTGGGGCATAGGATTTGACTCTGCCGGCCAGAATGACAATAAGACCAAATATCTTCAGCTTAACGCGGAAGTAAAGACGTCATTCGATTACAGTCTTCCCGGAAATTGTTATGTCGGCCCTGCGTTGCATTTTAATTATAGCAAAGCAAAAAACGCTGATGATTATGAGCTGTGGGGAAATGAGCGACTGCGCACTTTTAACTATGGCGTGGGTGTTAATCTCTACCATGACTCGCGTGACTGCCTGACAGCTCCGCATCGTGGATGGTATATAGGTCTTGAGCAGCGCTTCTATCCTCGTTTCCTTTTAAACAAAAGCGCCTTCTCAAGCACTGATATTACAATATGTCGATATTTTGGAGCATGGCGTGACGCCATTGTGGCAATTGATGTGCATGGATTGTTCACCTACGGAAATACACCGTGGAGCATGTTGGCCACAATTGGAGGCAGTAGAACAATGCGAGGATATTATGAAGGACGATACCGCGATAAGAATGCTGTGGATGTCACGGTAGAATTGCGTCAGCATATATGGCATAGAAACAGCGCTGTTGTATGGGTCGGAGCCGGAAGTGTTTTTCCGCAGTTTAAAAATTTGCAGTCGAGAGAAATTTTGCCTAACTTTGGAGTCGGTTATCGTTGGGAATTTAAAAAGAATGTCAATGTGCGCCTTGATTTCGGGTTCGGGAAGGGCGAGTCTGGCATAGTGTTCAATATAAATGAAGCTTTCTAAGCGAAGCTTTTTTAGCACCCAATACCAACAGCTGATTTAAAAACCGGTAAAATATCTGATACTCAAGTTACAGGCCAATCAATATAATAAGTTAAAAATCCAATAAAACACCAATGAACCGTTACGGAAGAGCTATAAGACGTTTTTTTGACAATATAAATATACTTGCAGTCATCTTTCCGTTGTTGATGATTGTGCCTAATATACTGCTTGATATCACCGAGTCAATGTCGGTTATGGCCAAGGTGGTAAATATAATCGTACCGTTGTCGCTTTATTATTTGTTGATGAGCGTTCGTAAAAATGCCGGAGTGACAATATTGTGGCTGATTATATTTATGGTGATGAACGGTTTCCAGATAGTTGTATTGTATTTGTTCGGTGAGTCGATAATCGCAATAGATATGCTGATTAATTGCGTGACTACTGACTCGTCTGAAGCCGGAGAACTATTGTCAAACCTGATGTTGCCCATGGTGATTAGCGCGATGTTATATCTCCCTGTAATTGTTTGGGGGGTATATAGTGCGGCACGTAGACTTAAAACTTCGGAGAAATTCAGGAAAATGTCACGTCGGTATGGTCTTGTCGGTCTTGCCGCAGGCATCGTATTGTCATCAATGACAATGTTGATGTCTGACAGCTTTAATCCGGCCAGACATATATATCCCCTGAATGTGGTGTCGAATATTGTGACAGCGCTGCATCGTACATATCAAAGCGCACATTATCATGGCACATCCGAGAGTTTCTGCTATGACGCTGTCGATACTCATGCCGAATCTCAGGATGAGATATATGTGCTTGTCATAGGAGAAACGTCGCGTGCTATCAACTGGGAGCTTTTCGGGTACGAACGTCCTACCAATCCGCGTTTGTCAAAACGCAGCGATCTGATAACATTTCCAAGAGCAATCTCGCAATCGAATACCACACACAAATGTGTGCCTATGATGCTCACCCATACCACTCCCCTGTCGTTCGATTCCATAATGTACAGGAAAAGCATTATCGCTGCATTCAAGGATGCGGGCTATACCACCGCAGTCTTTTCAAATCAGGCTAAAAATCATTCATATACCCAATATTTTTCAGAAGAGGCAGACGTGGTAAAATATCTTGAGGGAGCAGACCACTATGATCATAATCTGGTGGGATTGTTGCGGCAAAATCTTTCTGAAAACAAAGGCAGAAAACGTTTTGTGATATTGCACACATACGGCTCGCATTTCAACTATAATGAGCGTTATCCCCGAGAAATGTCTTACTTCAAACCTGACGACGCCACGCAGGCAAACATCCGCCATCGCTCCCAGTTGTTGAATGCGTACGACAATGCTATTCGCTACACCGACGGCGTTCTGGATGATATAATAGCAGAACTTGATGCTACGGGAACTAAAGCGGTGATGATTTATACTTCAGATCATGGCGAAGATATATTTGATGATGAGCGCGGACGCTTCCTGCACGCCTCGCCGGTGCCTACGTATTACCAATTGCATGTGCCGTTGATTATCTGGACCTCTGAAGAATATGATAATGCATATCCGGAAATGAGACAAAATCTGTCGGCTAATAAAGACTTGTATGTGGCTCCGTCGCAGTCGGTATTTCACACTCTCCTCCAGATGAGCGGTGTCGACACTCCATATCTGGATGAAACTCAATCGATGGCATCGTTTGACTATATATCTCCCGCGCCTCTTTATCTTAATGACTATAATGAAGGGCAGCCGCTTCGTCATTCAGGAATAAAGGCTCACGATGTGGAAATGTTTAAAAAAATAGGCATCTTGTGAGAGTTTTACGACATTGATTTATTGACAATCTTTAAAACTGTTACAAAATCAAAGTTTTCCAAAACGAAATATCAAATCATTGATAATCAATGGTGTAATATATTGGTGTAATCTGCAAAGTTTTCCAAAACAAAAATTTTTGGAAAACTTTTGTGTATAAAAGTTGCAGCTTTGAGATAAGTTTTATAGCTTTGTAATGTTTTTGGTCAACCAATCAACTTTTGGCCGCATACCGTACCTTATCTACGTACTCTTTCACTTCAAACAGTAAGGAAAACAAATAAACAGCAAAGCAATGATACAAACCGTACTCAAACGCGATGGTCGCGTAGTGGGCTATAATGAAGAAAAAATTAAAGCCGCAATCCGTAAAGCCATGCTTCAGACCGAGCTTGGCGAAGATGAGGCATTGATTCACAAGATTGCAGACCGCATCGGAATTACCGGAAAGGAACAGATGTCGGTCGAAGAAATACAGGATAAGGTAGAGGTCGAGCTTATGAAGAGTCCTCGCAAGGAGGTCGCAAAACGCTATATCGCCTATCGAGACAAACGCTCCATTGCCCGCAGGGCAAAGACGCGTGATATGTTCCTTGAAATCATAGAGGCCAAAAATAATGATATAACCCGTGAGAATGCCAATATGAATACCGACTCTCCGGCCGGTATGATGATGAAATTCGCCAGCGAGACAACCAAGCCTTTTGTTGACGATTATCTGTTGTCAGACGAAGCTCGAGATGCGGTAAAAAACGGATATCTCCACATTCACGACAAAGACTACTACCCCACCAAAAGTCTCACTTGTGTGCAGCATCCGCTTGACCGTATCCTCAAGTCAGGGTTTATCGCAGGACATGGCGAGTCTCGCCCGGCAAAACGTATCGAGACAGCCTCTATAATCGGATGCATATCTCTTGAGACAGCACAGAATGAGATGCATGGCGGTCAGGCTATCCCGGCATTTGATTTTTATCTTGCTCCCTACGTGCGTTCTTCTTATATTGAGGAAGTGAAATGTATTGAAAATCTTGCCGGAGAAGATTATTCGGATCTTTACGATGCTGAAATCGAAGATTTTATAAAGCGGCCTCTTGACGGAATGCAGGGCAAGGAGCGTGCGCAGCAGCACGCAATCAACCGCACTGTCGGTCGCGTGCATCAGGCGATGGAAGCTTTCATACATAATATGAACACAATTCATTCGCGCGGCGGCAATCAGGTGGTGTTCTCGTCTATTAATTATG
Organism: uncultured Muribaculaceae bacterium; assembly: GCA_947174275.1. Lineage (GTDB taxonomy): Bacteria > Bacteroidota > Bacteroidia > Bacteroidales > Muribaculaceae > JAGBWK01. The sequence goes on along the minus strand of CAMWIJ010000010.1, from coordinate 6,815 downwards.
GCACTGACACCTCTGCCGAAGGTCGATGCATCATTCGCGAGCTGCTGCAATCTACATACGAAGGTGTCGGAAATGGTGCGACAGCTATTTTCCCCATACAGATCTGGAAGAAAAAACGTGGTGTCAATTATCTGCCGGAGGATCGGAATTATGACCTTTATCAGCAGGCATGCAAAGTGACGGCCCGTCGCTTCTTCCCTAACTTCGTAAACCTCGACGCAACATTCAATATTCATGAAAAGTGGAATGCAGATGACCCGCGCCGCTATCAATATGAAGTGGCTACGATGGGATGCCGCACACGCGTGTTTGAAAACCGTTATGGCGAAAAAACATCAATCGGTCGTGGAAACATCTCATTCTCGACAATAAATATTGTGCGTATAGCCATCGAGTGCATGCAGATAATGGAGCCGGATGAACGTATCGCACGTTTCTTCTCGAAACTTGATGAAGTGCTTGAAATAACAGCGCGTCAGCTCAACGACCGTTATAATTTCCAGAAAACCGCACTCGCAAAGCAGTTCCCGCTTCTGATGTCACGCCTTTGGAACGGAACAGAAAATCTAAAGCCTAACGACACCATTGAGTCGGTAATAAATCAGGGTACTCTCGGTATCGGGTTTATCGGGTTGGCTGAATGTCTCGTCGCATTGACCGGCAAGCATCATGGCGAATCGGACGATGCACAGAAACTCGGATTGCGCATTGTCTCACACATGCGCAGCAAAGCCAACGAATTTTCAGAGCGATACAGCCATAATTTCTCAGTGCTCGCCACTCCGGCCGAAGGGCTTTCCGGCAAATTCACCACAAAAGACCGCAAGACATTCGGTGTCATTCCCGGCATTACGGATAAAATATATTATACCAATTCAAACCATGTTCCGGTCTATTATCATTGCTCCCCTCGAAAGAAAGCGCAGATTGAGGCTCCATATCATGAACTGACCCGTGGCGGTCACATATTCTATGTGGAAATAGATGGTGACGCAACGCACAATCCGCAGGCTATCGATGATATAGTAGCGCTCATGGATCAGTACAATATCGGCTATTGCTCGGTAAACCACAACCGCAACCGTTGTATGGACTGCGGCTATGAAGATGCACAGGATAGTCTTGATAAATGTCCTAAGTGTAATTCTTCGAATATCGACAAACTGCAGCGTATCACCGGATATCTTGTCGGCACAACCGACCGTTGGAACAAGGCGAAACTGGCCGAACTGAATGACCGTGTGGTTCACAAATAAAATCACGTCACATTTCAACTGCCGGATACCTCTTATGATATCCGGCAGTTTATTATGAATATATATGGAAGAATCAATAATACGTGTAATGGACATCGTTCCAGGCACCTCAGTTGACGGACCGGGATTGCGTACGTCGATCTACGTCGCAGGATGCCGTCACAGATGCGCCGGATGTCATAATCCGCAGACATGGGACTTTGCACAAGGTGTCGAGATGACAGTCTCCGACATAATGGAAGTCATAGAAGAAAATGGTTTCAACGTGACCCTGACCGGTGGAGATCCGTTATATTCTTTGCCGGCAATAACGCCGCTTGTCATTGCGGTTGCAGAAGCCGGATATACGATATGGCTCTACACCGGATTTACATACAGCCGCCTGTTGGAATTACCCGGAATTGAAAAAATACTTCCATATATAGAGGCAATCGTCGACGGGCCGTTTGAGGCGGACAAGCGCGACGTGTCACTTCACTTCCGCGGTTCGTCTAACCAGCGTATAATTGATGTGAAAAAATCGCTGGCCTCCGGCGAAGTCGTAACGTTTGAGTATTGATAAGAGATGGCACTGGAAATAGAACGAAAATTTATAGTCACAGACAGTTCATACAAGAGCCTGGCAAAAGGGAAAAAACATATAGTACAGGCATATCTGTCGACAACGCCCGATGCTACAGTCAGATTGCGCATCATTGATGACCGCGCATTCATTACGGTCAAAAGTCGTAACGCGGGATGTTGCCGGAATGAATGGGAATACGGCATACCGGTTGCAGATGCCATGGAAATGATAGCATCTTGCAATATAGCCGAAGTAATAGAAAAGACTCGTCACTATGTTGAATACGCCGGCCGGCTCTGGGAAATAGATGAATTTGCAGGCCGGCTTGACGGGCTTGTCATAGCAGAAATAGAATTGTCGCATTCTGACGAAGCATTCGAGTTGCCCCCCTTTGTAGGGACAGAGGTCACCGGCGACAGCCGTTACTATAATTCCATGCTTGTCTCTCTCTCCTATCCGTTTGACTGAGAACAAACAAAACGGGCAGCCACACAAGTCTGAAGGCCTGCTGACTGCCTGTTTTACCAAATTAACTTATATATATTCCTTACTTATTTGTGCGTGATGATTGGGTTTCTTTTGAATCACGCCATACTCGGTTTACCTTGTCTCCACCGAAATTATAGGTTATGCCGAATAATAGCTGAGCCTGATGTGAATCAAATTTCTGATAGAGGGTGAAATCGTTAAACTGCTGTTTTGAGCGGGATTTGTTCCATCCGAAAATATCGTTTGCTGCAAGTCGCAGATTCAGTCGGTTGTTGAGTAATGAATACCTCAGAGTAAGGCTCAACAACTGTAACTCTTTATATTCCGTCATGCTGTCCTGCCACGGGAAATAATGCGAGAATCGGGCATTTAAAATGAAATTTTTCTGACGATTGAGCATCCAGTTTCCGCTGATTTCAAGTTTTCCCGACCAGTCATTGACAGATGACGCTGCAAATAGAGCTTTGTTGCTGTGCGCGTAACTGTGGAATACCTCTCCGCCGACCGTCATCTCCCACCATTTGAATATATTGCGACGGTAGCTGGCGTACATGCCGGTTTTGTTGGTCGACATGCAGTTAAAAGGAATTGTGCTTTTGACTCCATCATTGTCAAAATGGCGTATGTGACCTATTGCATCTTTGGCAAAGGAAGTATAAAGCACTGCATACAATCCGCCGAGCCCGTAATAATTGATTTCCGCATTATGATATAATGTCGGTTTGAGTTCCGGATTTCCTGATGCATAATCATCGCTGGCAGAATAATATCTGAATGGATTGAGATCCCAGAAATTCGGCCTCCCCATTCCCATCGAGTAACTGAGATTGAACGAGCCGATGTTCCCATTATTCCATGAAATGTTAAGTGTCGGGAAAAGCTTACCATAATTGTCCTTATCTGATTGGCCGTTGGAGCGAAGAAAACTTTTTGTCCATGTATATTCATATCTAAGCCCGAGTTTTCCATGAAAATTTCCCCAAAGTTTTCTTGCCGCTGACAGATATATCGCACCGATTTGCTCGCTATAATCAAAGTCATTAGATATGTCGTAGCCGGCTGCCGGCAGGTGATTACTGTAATTTCTTACATCAAGCGTCGACTTGTTGCGGATATCCGTATACGCAATTCCTGTTTCAATTTCAGCCCATTTGTATGGTAGTTTGAAATCCGCTTTGCCGCTGTGAAATGTATAATCGATAGCTCCATTTTCCATTATTCCGATTTCGGGTAAGTCCGGGGCGTCATAAAGTGTGGCCACTGTCGAGTTGCTTGGATTGTGCTTTCTGAAAAGATTGTATGTGAGTTGTAACAGCTCGCCGTTATGTCCGAATTTCCAATCATAAAATGCGGTTAGATTAATCGCGTTGACCGGTTTCTCAGTTGCCGTGGAGTGTGAAGATGATGTGTAGGCAGAGTAGTCGGTGTGATTATCGCGTCTGCTTGACGTATTGTCATATTTGTAGTTTACGATTACTCCGGCATTCATCGTTCCTGAAAATTTATATCGGAACATCGTATTGAATCCGGCATTGAAATTGTGTATGTCAGTGCGGGTTTCAGATAATCTTGAATAATTGTCAAATCGATAATCGGCCGTCAGGTCATTCACGCCTTTATAGTCCCACATATTGGCATCGAATGACATCTCGATGCGACGTGTCGTGTGGTTGATGCTGCCGCTCAGATATTCACTGAATTTATCACCTTTGCTGAGTGATCCGTATACGCTTCCCCTTGTGCCGAGAGTCTCATCTTTCGTGGTAATAGAGAGATAAACAGCATTCGGTTCCGCTGCATACCTTGATGGCGGTGTCGCAAGCATCTCTATTTTTTCTATATTTTCGGCTTGTATTGCCCGTAGCCTTGTCATCATCGCGTCATTGTCAAGTTCCATCAATATCCCATCTATAATATAACGGACATTCCCCTTTCCGGCGACCTTTACAGCTCCGTTTTCTACCGATACTCGTGGAATACGGTCAAGCAACGACATTCCGTCAAGTCCTGCGCAATAAGGGTCATTCTTGACAAGATATATAAGTTTCCCCTCTTGTTGTTTGATGACGGGGCGTTGTGCTACAATTACTACTTCGTCAAGTTGCAATTGACGTTCCCATTCTGTGGCAATCGAATCCGTAACGTGGTTTCCCAGTTGTGCGGCGGCATTTGTAGCTAAACAGACGCACATAATGCCTGAAAATAACATTTTCATAAGAAAGATAGATGTTTTGATAAGGTACAGCAAGGGCTACCTTCTGTAAGAGCAAAAGGCTAATGCATTGTATCTTATGTTATTATTGAATTATTTGGTTTTGATTACAAACCGATTGCTGCGGCTATCGCATAAGATGAATATTATATCGTCGGCACGTAACCGGCTAAGTTCGCTGCGGGAACTAAGATATCCGTTTATGTATATGTTCGGTTCAGGCGAATCACCCCTCTGCTCCAACTTGACGCTTGACAAATAACCATCAGATTTATAGCTGACAGAATGTGATATCGAACCTGTCTCTGATTGTTTGGTCTCGTATATGACCTCATTGACTGCAGATGACATGATTGCAGCATTATCAATCATGGAAAGCGTTTCGGCCAAAGCGGAGTTTCGCACCCCCAAAACTACAAATACGGTAAGCGGCAACATCACAAATGCATAGAGTCGGCGAGAAGATTTGCTTTTTTCGGTCATCATCATTTGCAGCCTGGTTTTAAGGCGGCTGTGTGTCAGACTGTTGACGAAATTATTGAACGATGCTCCGACGCTGCTTCTCAACAATAGCATCTGATATGCCTTTTCGTCATATCCTTTTCCGACTACATCTCTGTCGACCTCAAACTCATGCACATCCTGCACCTCCTTTTTCAACAGATATGCGGCCGGATTATACCAATTGAATATCTCCATGATTTGAGCTACTGCAAGCTCCAGCCAATGGCGGTGGCGCAAATGACTCATTTCATGCTCAACAATCATTGTTATATCTTCCTCCGGTATTGAGCTCGGGATGACAATATATCGTCCCCAACTGAATGGAGAACATTGCCTGTCAGTAATCACCATAGTGTAACTTTTACGACGGATATGAGCCCCATTCTTTATCAGATGCCGTATGCGCAGTGCAGAACGAATGTTAAGCGCAGCCGCCGCCATTACTCCGAGCAGGTATGCAACAGTGACAAATTCAGGCCATGTAGGCTCCGGAAAATCTGATAAAGAACTCAGTTCAGCCTCTATTATGGCAACTTGACCGATTGTCGTTGAATCGCATTCCGAATTCGCTGTCAACAGATTTAAGACAGGCAATGCAAGTAGCGCCAATACATATCCAGCCATCAGCACCACGCGGTTGAAGCGGAAAAATGTGGTTGTGGCGAGAGTCCATTTGTATAGAAGATAGAACGTCGCCAGGATAAGCGCCACATAAAAAGAGTAAAGTGTGACAGTGCCCATATATCAAACTATTTGTTCTTTTCTATCATGTTTATCAGTTCGCGCAGTTCATCCGTAGAAATAGATGAATCGCGGGTCAGAGTCGACACGAGATTAAATGAAGAGCCGCCAAAAAAACGGCTTATGATATTTTTTAGTGAGTTTTGCCGATAAGCTTCCACATCTTTTATCGCACTATAGCGGTTGGCATTGCCGATCATTTCTTTTTTTACCCAGCCTTTGCTTTCCAATCCCTTTAGAAATGTGGCGACAGTGTTGAAATGTGGCCGGGGTTCAGGCAAGAGTTCTACAATCTCCCGCACAAACATAGCGCCGTTATTCCATAACACACTCATGATCTCTTCTTCTCTTTCTGATAGTTTTTTCATTGCCTGGTTAATTAATTACGTTGCAAATATAATACTAATAAATTAGTTGTGCAACTAATTTATTAGTAATTCTCTTAAAAAATTAGTTTCTATCGGTCTTAATCGAAATTTTTTCGGCTCAAGTCCTACTTTTGAGGCATTCCTCTGAGCTCTGCAACACCCTCACAGCAATATTAAACTGAAGCTGTAATATGACCTGCAATTTAGACTTGAGCCACTTTGGTCCCAATTCATTGCACTATACTGGGTCAGCAGCCACCCGTCAGCGTGCTCCGGCTGATCCCAGTCCCGGAAACCGTTAGTATTTCCTTATATTGATTTTCAACTATCAGCTGACCCCTTAAAAGTCGGAAGCGAGAAGCTGATAAACGTAACGTAGTTGTTTATCTCCTAATTCGTGCCAACCTTGCGGCACTTGGAAATTGATTGGGATTGACGAACTATGTTTCGTCGAGCTAAAGGTTGTCTGCATAGAAAATGGGCTTTGACGCACTGCGAAAGTACGGTAAAGCCCACTATGCGGAAAAGACAGTTGTCTTATTTACGTTTTATATAGCTCTTACCCTCGGCTTCTGTACCGACAGGAAATATATCTTTGAATTGAAGTTTGCCATCAATATCGACAGCTTGCACCACAATCCAAGTGTAATCGCTTTCAGGCGACCATTTGTATTTAACCA
>CAMWIJ010000009.1 GCA_947174275.1 uncultured Muribaculaceae bacterium | reverse complement strand
CTGTTTGTTATGATTCTTCCGGTTTCTTCCTCCTTTGCATCCCAACATGATATATTTTTTCCGAACAGATAGTCAAAATCTGCGCGCAAACCGATAGACAGTGGCAGTTTGAAATCGCCAAAGGCATTGATATAATGGTCGAAAGCCTGAGCGTCAAGTGATGTTGCTGATGTAATGTCACTTATTGGCAGCACATCGGTCGAAGAATTACCCTCAGAGGTAAATTTACTTTTAGGTGTGCGGCTAAAGATATACTTTATGCCGGCTGAGTTTTCACCAAAGTCATAGTTTAAGCCACCGTCTGCTGTCAACGACTTACTACGCTTCTTTGCCGTTTCATCAGAGAGTGTTGTAAAGGTTTCCTCAGCATCTAAGGTTCTTTTGAATATTTCCGCATAATGTCGCGTCTGCTTAAAGCCATCCCAGCCATAAGATATGTCACCGAAAACGGTCAAGCCGTTATTGTTATGATATTGTAGATTGGCACCTACTGATTCCGACCATTCGTCGGAGACTGTCACATTTCCTTTGCCGGAAACATACAATCCGGCGAGTGGCTGTTTTGTTTTAATGAGGATTACAGCAGACACATCGGAACCATATTCTGCGGCCGGATTAGTGATGATTTCCACTGATGCGAGGTCAGAAGATTTCAGTGTGTTCAATTCAAATGAACTCATCATTTTCCTCCCGTTGATATATATCACGGGAGCACCTTTACCGAGAACAGAAATACTACCTGCCGAGCCGTCGATAAGTGGCATCTGCATAATTGCGTCTGTGGCGCTCCCAATTTTTGAAAGAGGATTGCCGGACATAGACACTTTCAGACCGCGAGCCGTAGGTTTGGTGAACTTTCTTTGGGCGGTCACAACAACCTCATCAAGATCCCGATTTATAAGAAGGGAATCAAGAGAATCCTGTGCGTAGATGACTATGGGCATTGCAAGCAGGAACGATATGATCAGTATGATTCTTTCCATATATAAACGCTTTTTGTTTCTGCCGCAAAGTTAGCACGGACAACCATAACCGTCTATATATCAAGTCGGACAATAGTGTGACACAAGTCGAATGTCACGCTTTTGTCCCAAAAATGGCATCAAAAACAGCTTGAGGAAGCTTTTGTTTGATTCTGCTCTTACGTCGTCGGAGTGCATCCTCGCTTGACCCGAAAGCCACAGATGCTACCTCTTTCGAGAATCCGACATATATTATAGAGCAATACAATACATCATCAGATGTCATGCCCGGATATAGTTGCCGGAGGTTTGAACATACATCTGCAAACTGCCCGATAACTCCTTCCAGAATCTCCTTGACTGCAGTTTTAGCTATTGCATCAGAATCACGTTTCAGGTTCAGTTGTTTCATCTGACTATATATCGGCTTCCGTATGAACAGTTCCTTGTTCAGCCTCAACTTTTCAATAATCTCGGTCTGAACATCAGCAGTCACTTCATTGGCAGATATATCGCTCTCCTTATAAGATTCTGTAAGCTGTGTTATTCTAAGATTTAGCTTTAATATTTGTTCATTCAACTCAATCTGCTTTCTCATCATAAGCCTGCGCTTAACTCCTGCAAAAAGAAATACCGATAATATAATGATGACACATAAGCCGATTATGACAGTAATCTCTCTATTCCTCTTCTCTTTATCAAGTTTAGATGTAAACTCCAGCTCTGTTTTTGACAGTTTTTCATCAAGACTTATCGAATCAATCTTGTTCTTTATTTCGTCAATCGAATCACGATATTCAAGAGCTGATCCATACCTTCCTTCCCCTATTTCAATGGCATATAAATTACGATATCGAGAAAGCCGGCCATATAAATTCAAATCTATTACATTTTGCTCTTCAAGCAGTTTCTTTGCCTTGTCAAAACTCTTACTGCCAATAAGATAATTCATTTTGACATTTGCCAATTCAATTTTTAGTACGCTATCACTGCCAACAGCACGATCCATATTGTCAAGTATCTCATGCGCTTCATCCATATCTCCAATTTGGATGTATGCACTTGCAAGATTAATTCCCGCTATGGCCTCGGTATATCTTAATCCGGAAACATGACTTATATCCTGACATTCCTTAAGATAAATCAAAATCGAATCATTGTCGGATATAGTCAGACACCTGTTCCACAACGCGATACTCTCATATTCATTGCCACATTCACGTGCGACAGCCAATGCTTTCTTAAAATAGTCATCAGCCTTATCCTTTTTGAAGTCAGAATAATATATACTTCCGATACGTGACAACACCTTATATTTCAATGTATCAGGGGTATTTACGTTTAGATTATTCTCAAGATTAAAAAGCTTTGTAAGCGCCTCATCTTTTTTATCCTCTGATATTAAATCCTCTGCCCTTTGTAATCCACGATATATTTCAGCATTATGGCCACTGTTACAAGCCACTAACAGCAAAAACATCGCTAATGTTGCTATAAAAGTTTTATGGAAATTGTGCAATCTCATGATTCTCCAAAATGCGAATAATGCAGGAAATGCAAGAGCTTAATCTTGATTCTTGCCCGTTTGCAGGGCGAAAATCTCTTTCTGATGCTCGATTTCTGCGGTTAATTCTTCCTTTGTCGGGAGATATGTCAGATATTTGGCAGCGTAGAGTTGTTTGCTGTCCTTGAGAATTGAATACCGTGCTAAGTCTTTGCTTGTTTCCGAGCAAAGGAGCAATCCGATTGTAGGATTATCGCCTTCCGAGCATTTCAACTCATCGTACATACGGATATACATATCCATTTGCCCGATGTCCTCATGTGTGATTCTCGATGTCTTTAAGTCGATAAGCAGAAAGCATTTAAGAATATAGTTATAAAATACAAGGTCAATGTAATAATCGCCCATGTCAGTCTTTATCCTCTGCTGACGCGCGACAAAAGCAAACCCTTTGCCAAGTTCGAGGATAAACTTCTGGAGATGGTCGATAATCGCAGATTCAAGATTGGTTTCAGAATATGCGGCATCTTGTGAAAAGCCCAAAAACTCTGCCACGACCGGATTTCTTAGAAATTTATGTCGGTCTTTCTGATAGTCTGCTGTAAGCCGTTTCATCTCATCGACGACTTCACCTCGCTTTGATTCAGGCGTCTGGAGCAGACGATGATAATATTGAGAACCTATATTGCGGTCAAGGGTACGGTAGCTCCAGTTTTCGGTAGATGCTTCTCTCAGATACCAATCTCGCTCATCCTCATTTTTAACACGCATAAGGCGCTCATAATGCATCCATGAAAGGTTGCTCGGCATAGGATAGACACACTCCTTGCCTGATATGGTTGTCGGAGATTCAGCAAGCAATGGTTGCTGATTCAAAAAGCAGTTCTTAAATTCAGCAAGCAGTGGTTGCTGAATTTGTAATCCTCTGAAAGAAAGGTAGAACTTCCTATAATTACGGAGGGTGGTAGCTGAATAACCTTTGCCATATTCTGCCGTCAACGCCTCTGATGCAAGCTCTATGATTCGTTTACCATATTCAGCGCGCTCCCGACCATGCTGCTCCTGTTCGATGATTCTTTTTCCAACAAGCCAGTTAGCCGCGACTTGAAAGAGGTCAGCGGCCTGATATGCCTTTTGTTTGGCGGTATATACTATCGCCTTTATATCGCTGATAAACTGAGCGTCAACAGCGTTGATATTGTCGTATTTCTTCAGCTCGGATTTCATTTTACAAAGTTATGAATTTTATTGGAAATCAAGACTATTATCCGAGAATGTTAACAAGGTCTTGTTTCATTTCCTCGCCAATGTCACGATAACAGGCGAAAGCCTTGCTGCCCTCTTTGTGTCCTGATAGCGCTCCGACAAGATTGGGGTCTTTGACTTCCTTGTAGATATTGCCGATAAAGGTACGTCGGGCGAGATGGCTGCTTGCAATTCCGTTGATAGGCCGCTTCTCCTCATTGCCGTAGTAGGATTCAATACGGTCACAATACGGGTGTTTCCCGATCTGGAAAAGGCATACGGACTGTTTCTAAAGATTGTGGACATATTCAACGAAAAGACTTCTGCCAGAGTTGCCAGACTGAATCTCGCCAGATGGTACAACGAAGTGGAGGCCTTCGGGAATAATGAATTCGACAAAGTCATGGAGACTTTCGAGAACCACAACACCACAATAATCAACTATTTCGAGAGAAGGCTCACAAATGCCTCGGCAGAATCCTTCAATGCCAAAATCAAGGCGTTCATGACACAGTTCCGAGGCGTCGGTGACATCAAATTCTTTATGTTCAGACTGGCCACACTATACTCTTGACATCACCTCCACGCCCACTGGAAAAATCCGCTGACCCATAAAAATCCGGTTGAAGTGAAAATGATGAGAATGTCTGGTGGTATGATGGAGAACGGATTGCTTTCCGCACGCCAAACTACACTAAAATCCTGAATGCCATGCGCACCCGGCCGACACTGACACTTGCAGACATGAAAGAAGAAACAGGCATCAGCATTACCGCCATCCAAAAACTGCTTGCTCAACTCATTTCAAAAAATTACGTTGAACGTGGCGAATATGTGATTCTAATTGTGATTATATCAGTTTACATCACAGGGGAAAGCGGAGATACGCAGTCGCGCCGCCCCCATAGGTATCAGGGTGAGACGGGTTTCAACCGTGTCACGCGGAGCCTGCTCATCAGGCAGCACATCGGTCATGCCTGTCGCGTCATAGCCCCACGACGGCACCCTGACTCCCGTCACCCTCAGCTCCAGCGGCACACTCTCCTGCCTGAAGGGAAAATCATCAGCCGGCCAGCCCTTTTTCACTACGCTGAAATGCACCGGAAGATTGTCCTTGCCGACTTTAAGCGCGTAGTTCCAGTCACTGCCGGGACGCAGCACATAGCACGGCCAGAGCGATGCATCCACCCCATCCTGCCAGTGAGAGTCATCCTGTACGAATTCCCTGTCACGACTGTCATGCTCCTCGGCAATCTCGTCAATTCTGAGCGAAAATGTCAACGGACCATAATTCACGCTGACACTCCCTTTGTTTTGAGGCCAGACATCGGCGCTCACCGACATCGGCATAACAAGTCGTATGACATCACCGTCACTCCATTTGCGGCTGACGCACACATACCTCCCCGCCGCGGCAGCTACTGACTGCGCCTCGCCGTTGATTTCAAGCGATATTTCACCCGACCAGGCCGGTATGCGCAGATAAAGCGGGAACTCCACCTCACCGTCTGTGCCGACCGAGAGTGTGACATTGCCGTCAAAAGGATAGTCGGTTGTCTCGGTCAGTCTTACAGTCTTGCCGTCGGCCACCTGCGCGGTAGTCTCACTGGCGGCATAAAGCATGGTGGCGAGGCCGTTGTCGGCGGTCGCCATCACCAGATGCTCGGCATAATATGGCCAGCCCATGCCGTGATTATGCTGACAGCACCGGCTGCTGAACGGACTCATCGACAACATGCCGCGCAGATTGTTGTCTATGCTCGGGCCGTGAAGCTTTTCATCGCTTATGGCCATGTTTGCCGACGTTATGTAGCGCAAAGCCTTCATGTCGGGAGTGAGAGCGGCCGTAAAACTGTTAAACGCCACATTCTCGCAATGGTCGGCCCAGAACGGGTCGCCGGTTATCCCCATCAGTATCTCGTCACTCGCCATCTGCTCGACAATCGCGCATGTCTCCGCTCCGTTGCGGGGATCGCAATAACCTTCGCGTGCATTCTCATCGGCGGCATACATTCCGCCCGGCATCTGCCCGTAATGCCGGCGCATGGTGTTGAACGCATTATAGGTGGCCTCGAGCATCCGCTCATCACCCGTATACATATAATAAGTCGCCGGTTCGCGGAATCCCTGAGCCACATTCACACCATGCCAGTTGGGCAGGTTATTGTCCATCGTCCAGTCTGAAGTGTTGCGGTGCAGTTTGTCGACAAGAGGCAATATGCTCCCGTCGCCCGTGCGGTTATACAGCCACATAACACTCCAGATGTTGTCGCCGCCGCGTTTCTCCTGCCACAGCCCTTTGAGAAACTGCCCGTCAGGCACATTCATCTCCCATTTGAAATAGTCAGTCATCGCATCAAGCACCCGGTCGTCACCGCTATGCTCGTAATATGTCTGCAAAGCCCACAGCATTACCATCTGCGCCCACAACTCCGGATTGCCGTTCTCATAATTGTGCGGACCGAGAAACCCATCCTCCTTCAGATTGGCGAGCACTGCGTCAAACCACACCTGCGACTCACGTTTCATCGCCTCATCGTCAAGAATATAAGCCAGACTGCAATAGCCGCGCAGCCAATACGGCACCTCCTCCCAGCCATGGTCTCCCCCATCGCCAAGCCACTGGTTGTTGTTTTTGTCGAGCCATGCGCTGACACTGCCAAGCTGACCGTTCAATCCCTCTTTCTGAAGTTCGAGATACTTGCGGAGCCAGCCTTTGGGCTGCACCTTCCCCACGGGGAGTTTGATAAGAGGCGCATTCTGAAGCGGTGCGCGAAATCCCGCATAGTTTGTATTTATACCTGCCGACGGACGGTCGGTGACAGTAACCACATCCCCGGCCTGAATTCTGAATGCTGCCGTCAGAAGTGTAGCAGCAGCGAAAAATATTCCAAAAATAAATCTGTGTTTCATGTTTCCGATATTTTGTCCGGGATTACAAACATCCGGAATAAAGAATACTGACAGAGTGTCTCACTACATATTACGGGAACCGATAATTGGCTTTAAGGCTCTTTCCGATGGCTTATGACCGGCAACCTCAGGCCAGCCGTCTGTATCCCAGACAATCCGGTCGAGATAGACCTTACGGCCGGCTTCCGGCTCTGCCGCATCAAATCCGTGATACAGCATCCAGTGCTGCCCCGCGTCATCAGTGACAAAATTGGCATTGTGCCCCGGACCGATCACATCCTTGCTTCTGCTCATAAGCAACGAGAAACAATTGTCCATAGCCGCTCCCCCATCCTTGTCGACGTAGGGGCCCAGCAGATTTTCCGAACGCGCCATGACTATTTTATAGGTGCTGTTCTCACCCTCGCAACAACTCCCTGCCGATCCCACAAGATAATAATAGCCGTCATGCCTGAATATATTTGTCCCTTCGGTGAGTGTTCCTGCTATCTGAACCGGTTCGGCTCCCTCTCTGACCGACAGCCCGTCGTCGGAAAGCCCGATGGCAAATATCCCGCGGAAACTGCCCCAGAAAAGATATTTCTCATCCCCGTCCGCATAATATGTAGGGTCGATACTGTTCTGCACACCGATTTCCTTGCTGAGAAACATACAGCCACAATCCGTAAACGGCCCTTCCGGACTCTCCGACACTGCGACACCTATGCCGCAGTCCCATTCGCCGCCCCATCTCGACTTGGAATAATAGAGCACATATCGCCCGTCGATATATTGTATATCAGGCGCCCATATATTTCCGTCAGGCACCATCTGCGGACGCGTCTCATCGGTAAACGCCGTTCCTGCAAGCTCCCAGTCAACCAGATTTACCGACCTGAATATCGGCAGATTTCTGATATTTTCCGTGGCATAAAGATAATACGCCCCGTCAGAGCCACGTATCACTGTCGGATCAGGAGCGCTGACATTGATGACCGGATTGCAGTATGCGGCATCAGGCGCCACCATTACCGGACGGATCAGCGATGACCGGTCAGCCACGATGCGTGACGGCGCTCCGTCCGCGTCGGGAGGCAAAACCTTCAGCGTTACAATCCGCGTGCGGCGGGGCGACACCTCATCATCCGAGTTGTGCACATGAAACACATATCGGAGATTGCCGTCACGGTCGACGAATATATCGCCGTGGCCGCATCCGGGCTCGCCTGTGACCTGACTGCTTATCACCGGATTGTCGGGACACTTCGTCCACGGACCTGTCGGAGAAGGTGCCGTGGCATATCCGACAGCATAATCCTTGCTCATGAAATGATTTGCCGAATAAAAGAGATAATACGTGTCACCGATCATGACAACTGTCGGCCCCTCCATAATGGGAACGCTCTCATACGATCGCGTATGCTCCCAGTCACTGTCGACACGGATGGTCGGCTGAAGCGTGCCCTCCACAATCTTGCCGTTCGCAATGTCATACTCCCCCACCCAGATATAGTTTCCGTTGTCAAACCTCACATGATACAGGTAATATCTGCCGTCACGGTCACGAAACAGAAACGGATCGATATTTCCGCACGACGGATCAATCGGAGCCGGGGTCATCGCTTCATTGCCGGCATCTTTCGGAACAAACGCGTGGTATCTCCCCGCGATTGAGTCAGCGACTGCACATGCCACCTGCTCGTTGGCCGTATAAAACATATACACCTTGTCGCCGACATTGACAAATTGAGGCGCCCAGAACCCTTTTGTGCCATACACATCAGGCCCCGGCGAGAGCTGAGGGCGACCGCCCGATGCCGATGGTTTCCAATGCACAAGGTCTTCCGATTCCATAACCGTAAAACCTTGCGGACCGGCTGACTGAGTGCCGGCCATATAATATCTGCCGTCGATAGTGACGACGGTCGGATCTGCAAGCAGAAGCTCTCCCGTAGCCCGGTCAGCAAGCCCTCGGGCCTGCCCCGCCACAGTAACTGCCGATGCCGTCAACGCGATGACAATCGGCCGGCAGACTCTGAATATTCGTTTGATATCAATCATTTTAAGCGAATTGTTAAGAGTATGTTTACTTTTAAATGATTTTAGCGCAAAGAGAGATTTTGGAGGGCTTTTTTAAAGTTGAAGAGGGAGCGATGCGGGCATCGTAACTGATGATAGTGTCTCATAAAGGGCGTGCATCCACTCCTGTGAACGTCATCTTTACAGGCTTGATTTTGCCGTCGCCGTCAAAATGCATGCGGTCGATACACACCACCCGCTCACTGCCGCCGTGGCCGAGCGGATGCCTGTGATAGACGATATAATACTCATCTTTGCCCGGAACCTGAATTACCGAATGGTGTCCCGCGCCGGTAGCCACATCCGGATCCTGCTGAAGTATCTTTCCGACACGTTCAAACGGTCCCAGCGGACTGTCGGAAATCGCATAGGCTACAGAATAATCCGGACCGCCCCAGCCACCTTCCGACCACATGAAATAATATTTGCCTCCACGCTTGAGCATGAATGGGCCCTCCACATAATTCTCCGGCGTGATTTCCTTATACACCTCCCCGTCGGGAAAAGGAATTACCGACAGAAGGTCGCGCGAGAGTCTGACAACATTGCAGTGGCCCCAACCGCCATAATACATGTAATACTCATCACTCTCCTCGTCATGATACACGAACTGGTCAATAGGCTGCGCACCGTTGACAATCTCCCCCACGAGAGGCTTTCCGACCGCATCTCTGAACGGCCCCTCCGGGACATCGCTCACCGCGACGCCTATACCACCGGTCTGCCCGTTGTCCTGAATGTCATTGGCACCGAAAAAAAGATAATATCTGTCATTGGCCGCAATCACCGACGGAGCCCAGAGCGCGAACTTCGCCCAGGAGATATCTCCGACAGATAGCACCTCGCGGTGTCGCGCCCAGGCCACAAGGTCAGGTGATGAAAAAGCATCCATGTGCGTCTGTATCCGGTAATCCTGATTGACAGCGTCGATGGTGCGCTCAAGGTCAGTGCGATAATTGACCGAGTCCTCCCCGTGAAGCAGCGACAATGTCGGATAAATCCAATATCTGTCGCCGAACACAACACCCTCCGGATCGGCATACCATCCTTCGAAGGCAGGATTGCCGCCGGATCTCTTATGGCCGGCACACGACACGCAGATATACGAAAAGAGCAACGCGGCCAATAACTGATACAGCTTTTTCATCATCGCCCCGTCTATCATCATTCAGCCACCGAGAAACGGTATTTGCAATAGCTTGTATACTTCTCGCCCGGACGCACCACCACCGACGGCCACTGCGGCTTGTTGGGGCTGTCGGGATAATGCTGGCTCTCCAGACAGATGGCGCTCCGGTGGGGATAAGCGGTTCCCTTCTTTCCTTTCACCGTGCCGTCGAGAAAATTGCCGGTATAAAACTGTATGCCGGGTTCGGTGGTAAACATCTCCATCATGATACCCGATTCATCATCTGTCAACGTAGCCGCCGGAGCGTTTATGTCGCGGTCACCGCGCAACACCATGTTATGGTCATAACCGCGGCCGTTGCGCAGCTGCATGTCATCGGCGTCGATGTCGCGGCCTATGGCCTTGGGCGTGGTGAAATCAAACGGAGTGCCGGCTACCGACGCAATCTCTCCGGTTGTCATGAATGTCGAATCGATGGGAGTGTATCCCCCGGCATCTATCCATAATCTCTCGGCAAGGATATCATTCGCAGGATTGCCGCTCAGATTGAAATACGAGTGATTTGTCAGATTGAGTATCGTGGGAGCGTCAGTTGTGGCCTCGTATGCGATTTCAACAGCGTTGTCTCCGGTAAGCGTATAGACTACATTGACATTGACGTTGCCCGGAAATCCGTATTCTCCGTCAGGCGAGAAAAGCGACAGCCGCAGCGTAGAGTCGTTCGGCTGGACAGCATCCCACACCGCATGGTGAAAACCCTTGGGGCCACCGTGCAGGCAGTGTCCGAAATCGTTCTGGGGCAACTGATACACAACGCTGTCGATGCTGAATTTTCCCTGGTTGATACGGTTGCCATACCGGCCTATCAGCGCGCCTAAATTACCATCGATATCAATATAGTCGGCTATCGAGTCATGACCGAGAACCACATCGCGGAATTCTCCGTTTCTGTCCGGCACCATCAGTGAGACGAGGCGGCCGCCGTAATTGGTTATGCACGCTTCCACTCCGTTGCCGTTGGTCAGAGTGAAGAGACCGACCTCTTTGCCGTCGACCGTAGTGTTGAATTTTTCAGGATCAAGCCCTGATTTCGTTCCCTGATTATGTGAAGTCTGACAAGCTGTGAAAATTCCCGAAATTGCCAGTGCGAACAATACTTTTTTCATGACTGTGATTAAATTCTTTTTTACTTCAAAAATACAAACCCGAAACAATCTTCTTTACGTTGCGGTATATACCTTTCTGAAATCTTTTTTACCTGATTATTATTTTTACGCCGTTATGGATATATACCCCGGCCGGCAGATCTTTCAATATCTCAACCCCGCGGCCAAGATATCTTCCCCGCAGATCATACACCCTGTCATCTCCCGCGATGTCAGAGGCTGACTCCGGAGCGTCGACAGCCGCAGATTTCACATCTATATATCTGGCATTCTGCGCTATAATCTTATCGACAAGTGCTTTCCCGCTTGTCTCATTAGTGGCTCCGGCAAAATCCATCATCAGAATTCCGGCGCGCCCTGGCTCCGAGGCCTCGAGATAATCGGCCACACGTATGTTAAGCGCCTTGGCCAGATTTGACACATCACTGTTCGTGCCTGACCCCGTGTAACCCGACACATGATTTATCACCCACGGCGTAGTCGAAGTGTTGGCGGTCGAATAATCTATCAGCGTCGTCACCGCCTGATACTTGCTGTCAGCGCTTGAGCATTCATAATAATCCTGTGCATAGAGCGCAGCCTTGTTGCGTCCGAGCGACAGAATGGCCCTCTTCTGGTCGGTGAATGATTCGGAATGGCTCCACCCCGCTATCATCGCCGCCTTGGCCGACTCGAAACTGTCACGCGACAACACAATTATCTTGCCGCGGGCATCACCGAGTGTCATATCGGGAGAGAACGTCGCGATATGCCCGTCAAACTCGGCCAGAAGTTCCGACATCGCCGCCGGCCAACTGTCACTGTTGCTGTCGGAGTCTGATTCATGACGCATCAGCACCACAGCCATTTCTCCCGGACTTGACGCCAGCTTGTCGACAAGAGTCTGCAACGCCGCTTTCATCGACATCTTAGTCTCAAGTATGCCGTGATAAATCTGCAGATTGCCGTCGACACCCGCCTTATATGAAGGGCGCAGGTCAAAGGCTCTCACTCCGGCATCCCACTGCGCCTCAAGGCTGAGCGACTGGGTGACACCGGAAAATAACGCCAGAAACGACGAGCTTCCGGAAAAACCGTTGCCCGTGGCAGCATCATGCGCCCCCGGTATCGACAGCTCCCTGACCGCTACATTGTCGGGCAGCCCGCTCATCCACTCCTCCGTCTCGGCGCCTGCCGCGACTGACGTCAGCAACAGCGCTCCGAGCGCCGGCATATATTTGAAATATTTCATGGCATCAGTGATTGTCAGTGTTTTATGTATATCTTTTTGTTGCCGACGATATAAAGGCCGGACGACAGAGTGCCCGCCACGCTTGAGTATGCGCCTAAATTTACCCCCGAAAGTGTGTACACCTCCGGGGCTTCATCAAAAGGGGACACAGTGACATCGTCTACTGATAAAGTTTCGTCAGCGGGCAAA
This sequence comes from uncultured Muribaculaceae bacterium, assembly GCA_947174275.1. GTDB lineage: Bacteria > Bacteroidota > Bacteroidia > Bacteroidales > Muribaculaceae > JAGBWK01. The sequence goes on along the minus strand of CAMWIJ010000009.1, from coordinate 47,994 downwards.
AGTCTCTTGGCCAGAATGGCATATTCCGACGCAAAAGAGTACTGGTGGAACGGCTTGGTCTTGACCTCCGAGCCCCAGCCCGTGCGCAGATGTATCGGCAGCAGATTGCCCACATTGTAGTTTTCAAAAGCTTTGTCAAGGTTGGCCTGATGGAAACCCAGATACCTTTCCGGATTGACACCGGCCTCGTCGGCATACGGCAGTACGTCGACAAACGAGCGTATCAGCACATCATTGAACCACGTAGTAAAACCCGACGTGGCATTCGCGTCGGTGTTAAACTCATAACTGCCTCCGTTGCGGCCGCTCTCCACGCCAAACTCCCTGACAGACCCTGCGACATAGTTGCCCATATCTGTGACAAGCTGTTCGTCGCCGGTAGTGCGGTAAAGCTCCGCGGCACCCGAAATCATGGTACCGGTGTTGTAGCTGATGAAACTGCCCGTGGGCCCCCCGCAGTCTACATGCTGACGGTAACCGCCCGACACCTTGATCGTGTTATCGGCTCCCATCATATCCCAGAACACCTTCTTGTCGGGATTATACAGATTTTCTTTCTGCCAGTCATACACCTTTCTCGCAAACTCAAGATAACGCTCTGAGCGCGGGGTGGCATTGTCCTTCACCACAAACACCTTGTTGTTCTCATCACGGTCATAATAGCGGTAGGCCTTCTCCTCATCGGTCAGAGCATCGGCAGCCTCAAGCCCTGCATAGATGTCAGAAAGCCACACCAGCGGCTGTATGATGGGGGCGTTGGAGCATGCATGCTTTGAATTGTAGCCCGGACCCCACGTTATGCCGCCATATTCCTTGCCGTCGGCATCATGCCAGCAGTCCCAGCCTTCGAGCGCGTAATCTGTAAGATAGACGGCGAGATCGAGATATTCGCGGTTGTCGGTAAGTCTGTAGGCACGTATCAGTTCGCGGGCAAGCCACATCTGGTCGTCATAAACATTGAGAATGCCCGACACGTCGGCTCCGCCGCGACGCGATGCCCGGGGCACGGCGTAAGGCGACACCGACTTGCTGATTACGGCATAGGTCGGAAGATTATATGTGCCGCGATACCACTCCAGATTGTCGATAAGTCTGTCGAGATTGCCCCTGTAGCGGGGCTTGAGCTGAGCAACCCATTGACGGGTTTCCGCATCATCGACTCTTTCAAGGGCATCCATCGCCTCAAGCAGTGAGCAATGAGCCTCGATGGCGGCTGTATAGGGCCACACATCCGACGGGCCGCTCCTTTCGTCGGTATTGATGTCAAAGACATCACACATCGCGATGTCGCTGTCGCTATTGACTATCGCGCCTTTGGCCCAGGTCGCATCCATTATGGCCATCGCACGTTCCACATTTCGCTTTGCAAGCTGCTGGTCGGCAGTGAGCTCGGCTTTTACAGACACTGAGCCTGCAACGCACATTGCAAGCGACAGCAGGCAGGGTGAAAGTTTATTCATAAAGTCAGGGTTATATTTTTTATAAACGGACAGGTGTCAATATTATCATTGACACCTTATCCGTTTGAATTCATTTAAAACTCTATCTGATCCTCTTCGGGCTTCTGAGTGTTGAGCTTGCGCTCCATGGTCATCGTGCCCTTGATGTGATAGTTGATAGCTGTTCCCGGCGCAGTCTTCGTGTCGGAATATTTGTAGTCGACACCATTGATGATGACAGTCTTGCGCATGATATAGCTCTGCACCTCGTCTTCAACTTCGAGTATGGTGTAGTGCGCCTCCGACAACTGTTCAAACGCCATCTCCGGACTGGCCGGATCGCCCCACATCTCCACACGGCCGTGTGAAGCGTCGCCCTCGTCGGCGATGAAACGCGCGAAGATTTTGAAATTCTTGCGTATCTGCGACTCCTCGTTGATTGTGCCGGCATAGAAAAACACCTCGTCATCGCTCACGGCATAAGTCTGCACAGTGTTCATCGCTCCGGGCTCCTCGTTGTCGTTGCCGTTTGACTCTACGATATAATATTTGAGGTTGGTAGCCTGATACACTCCCGAGAAATCTGTGTAGGGAAGCACGCGAAGCATCGCGGTGGCGAAATTCTTCAGCGGATTGCGCATCGGGTGGTCAATAGTCAGAGGCAAAACATACTTGTCGCTCAGGTCAAGATTGCGGAAGTCAAACTTGATGCGCAACAGAGCTATATCCTTGCCTCCGGGTATGGTTATCTCCGAGGGATACTCCGCAAAAGCCGACATATCCTTGAACCATATATCGGTGCGGTTGGAGAAACGGGCCGGATTCAGATAATCCAGCGTGTCGGAATGCACGACATTGACTGTGATATTGTTGGGATGGACAGTCGACCCCGACACCTGCACAGGCAGGTCATAGTGCGACAGTCCCGGCTCTCCGTAAAGCGCCGTGCCGTTCTCATTGATTCGTGTCAGGGGCACATAGACGGTGGTCACGCCAACGCTGCTGCCCTCGGTGTCGAGCGGAGCGACAAATCCTATATAGTGCTCATACTGCTCTTCATTCCAGTCGTCGTTGCATGAGGTGAAGCCAAGAGCGGCCACACCCATCATGCAGTATGTAAACATCTTTTGAATTTTCATATTATTTTATTGTTTTTTAGAGGAATGTATGCCATCCGGGGTTCTGTACGAGATTTTTGTTACGCTTGATTTCATCGGTCGAGATAGGCCAGAAATACATCTTGTCGGAGAATACGGTAGGCAGATCGTAGATAGGTACTATCTTGTGGAAGTCTGCACGCTGCGACTGTGTCATCAGCACATTGCAGCCATAGATCGGCAGTGCCTCCTCATAGGGTGCGTCCATCCAGCGGCGCAGGTCATAGTAGCGCTTGCCCTCGCCCATAAGTTCGATCATGCGCTCACGCTTGATGGTCTTGCGCATGAGTGTCTGGTCGCCGTATGTCGCCGGACTGTAGTCAGGCACGCCGGCACGGCAGCGCACCGGACGTATGCCGCGTTTCATCTCATTGATGTCACGGCTGACAGTATAGGTCTGCTGACCGTTCCACGAAGCGATGGAATAGCTGCCCGAGAGTTCATTGAGAGCCTCGGCATACATAAGAAGGATATCGGCGTAGCGGATGGCCGGCTCCCATTTGGGTACGATGTTGGCATAGTCAACACCGTCACGGCTCTTGCGCCAGTCATTGGGATTGACCCATTTCTTGACAGAATATCCCGTGCGCAGATAATATGACGAGTTGTTGTAGCCGTTGCTCGGGTCAAAAGTCTGGTTGCCGTCAGCATCGACGTGGCGGTTGGTGCCGCGGTAGTAGAATATCTGAGGATAATACTCGCTCTTCGAGTTGGTCTTGTCGGGATCCTTGCTCCACCAGTGTGAACCGCTGTAGCCTACCGATGCGTAGAAACGCGGCTCGCGGTTGGCAAACTGCAGACATACATCGACATCAAGCGGCGGGAAGTTGGTGTAGAGTGTCTGCGGATTACGCGGTGAGTTGCCGGTAAACTCGAGCGAGCGCTCGCGGGTGTCGACAAAGTCAGCGCCCTCGTAGCCGGGCATGCTGTTCATGCCGGGACAGTTGGTGCCGTCGTTCATGTAGTAGGCATCGACCATCTTCTGCGTCAGTCCGTGGCAGTTGAAGCCGTTGAGAGTGGTGGGCATCGCGTGAGTCACAAAACCCTCGACTCCCTGGTGGCCGGTCATGTTGTAGCCGCGTGAGAAAATAATCTCGGTGTTCTCAAGTCCTACCACACCGTTGAACAGGTCGCGGTAAGAGAGATAGGGGTCGATATCGGCCCAGCCGTTGGGCCATGCCTGATTGGCGAAATCGCCGTCGTCAGGCGGTGTGATGGTCTTGGGATAGCCGGAAGTCTCGTTATTGGTGGTGTTGACTCCCACATGGTAGAGCTCGTAACCGCCGCCGAGCTCCATGACGTCACGGCATGCGGCGGCCGCACGGGCCCACTTTGATTCATCGTAAGTGGTGCTGAGAAGCTGCTTGCCGTCTTTGTTGACGAGCTGGCTGACAAACGCCGCCTCCGTGGCGCGCGGACTGCCGTTGTTGAGCTGTCCGTTGGCCAGAGGTGACGCTGCATAGAGATAAGCAAGCGCGCGGGTGGCGAGTGCGGCACCCTTGGTCGGACGGCATATCGCGGTAGCGTCGGTGTTGACACCCTCCTGATATATGCGGCTGACCATCTTAAGCTCTTTCGCGGCCTGCACCATCTCTTCTCCGATAAACTCCGCCACCTCTTCGTAAGAGTTGCGCGGAAGCGACAGCGTCTCGTATGACTGGGTATAGTCGGCGGTCTCTACCGGCATGATGGGCACCGGACCGTATTTGCGAAGCAGCAGCCAGTAATAGTAGGCGCGCACGAAACGGGCCTGGCCCTTCATGTCCATGCGGTCCTCTTCCGAAAGCTTCGTGTTCATGTCGATATTGTTGATGAATATCGAAGCCTGGTAGATGCCTTTGTAGGCATCGGTCCATGCGCTCGCGCCGAAGTTCTCGTCATAGTCGCCGCGCTTGAAGGCATTGTATGATTCCATGTAGGGGAAAGCGTCTCCCTTGTTGGCGTCGCGGTCGCCGTAATACATGTCATCGGCGAAGCACTGGCTGAAAGCTCCCTCTTTGGTCTTGCAGTCGGCGAGATTGCCCTTAAGGAAACTGAAAGCCTGCGAGAGCCACTCGTTGGTCATGTTGATGTCGGTAAAGACAGTCTCGATTGTGACTCGGTCATCGAAATATTTATCGGAATCAAGCTCATCGGTGCAGGAGCACAGCATTGCGGCACATGCGAGAATGCCTGAGACCGGAATTATTATTCTTTTTTTCATTTTAATAGCTTTTCGGATTAGAACGATACTGTTAAACCTAAGGTAAACGATTTGGTCAGCGGGTAAGCCTCACCGTTGGTGCTTCCCATTTCCGGATCCCAGAGTTTGAAGTCGGAGAATGTCACGAGGTTGTTGGCCTGGAAGTAGAAACGGGCTCCCGACATGCGCAGGGGGTCGAGAATGTGCTGAGGCAGCGAGTAGCCTATCTCAAGGTTCTTCAGACGAAGATACGACATGCTGCGTGCCCAGTAGGTTGAAGCGCGGTAGTTGTTGTGCTCCGCATAGCCCTGCAGATAGACCAGACGCGGATAGCTTGCGTTGGGATTTTCATTGGCGGGGATGCCGAGCTGTGCGGCAGTCTCGCTGTCGACCCAGCGGTCGGCTATCAGGTCGCCGAATATCTGGCCGTAGCGGTCTTGTGAGAAAGCCCATACACTCTTGCCCTCCATCATGACAGTCTGCTTGCCCGCGCCCTGAAACAGGACGTTGAAGTCAAAGCCTTTCCACTGCACCGACGCTCCGAAGCCATAGATCAGGTTGGGATGGTCGGTTGAGCCTATGGCCACCTGGTCATCATTATTGACCACACCGTCGCCATTGACATCCTTATACTTGATGTCGCCCGGCATAACCTCGCCGAACTGCTGGGTGGGGTGTGAGCGGATATCATCGTAGTCAGCGAAGAGACCCTCGGCGACAAGTCCGTAGATCTGGCCCACGCGATAGCCGGTGTGGAGCTGATAGGGATAGGTCACATTTTCGATGTCATAGTCGAGGATGGTATTCTTGGAGTAAGTAAGATTACCGCGCACGGTCACGGTCACGTCGCCGAAACGGTCGGTGAAACGGAAGTTGCCGTCGATACCTTCCGACTTGACGGCGCCCACGTTGGCCCACGGCGCAGACTCCAGACCGAGCGAACCGGGCATGAAATTACGGAGCATGTAGATGCCTGTACGTTTCTCGTGGAAATAGTCGGCAGTCAGCGAGAAGCGGTCGTTGAAGATCGAAAGGTCGACACCGACGTCCTGCTTGGTCGAAACCTCCCAGGTCACATTGTTGGAAGCGAGAGCCGTGTAGTGCAGACCGTTTGCCCAGCTGCTGTTGGTGGGCGCCTGTATCGTGCCGAAGTTATACACATTGTCACCGCTGCTGCCGATGGTGTAGAGATAGGGGAAACGCACATCCATGGCGTCGTTGCCCACCTTACCCCATGAGTAACGTATCTTGAACTGGTTGAGCCATGACTGCGACGCCCATTCCATGAATTTCTCACGCGACAGGTTCCAGCCGGCCGAGAACGCAGGGAAGAAACCCCAGCGGTGATGGTCAGCGAAGTTTTCCGAACCGTTGTAACCGAAGTTGACGTCGGCGAAGTAACGGTAATCATAGTTATAGAGGAGCTGGCCGGCCACCGACATATTTTTCTTCGACACCGAGTTCTTGATATCGTCGCCGATATTCTGCGTGGTGGTGAACGAGTCGTAGGTGTATTTGGCGTTGGCGCCTACGTTATGCTTGCCGAAGCTGCGGTCGTAGTTGAGAAGGAAGTCAAGGAATGTGCGGCGCGAACCGTTGTTGTCAGAGCTCTGGGTCATCGGCTCCATGTTGAAAATCTTATCGAAGATAATTTCGCCGGTCACCTTGTCGCGTCCGTTGGCATACCAGCGGTCGGGCTGCTGATAGTGCTTGATCTGCGAGTAGTTATATGTGTCATAACCCACACGGCCGGTGAAACGCAGGCCTTCTGTGATGAAACGCAGGTCTTGCTCGAGCGACACGTTGTTCTGCAGGTTGTTGTTCCATTCGGTCAGATAACCGGTCTGCGTGGTCATGACCCACGGGTTGGTGCGCGTCTGGTCACGGCCCATGTTGATCATCGGCACATAGCCGTTGGAATAGAGCACCGGAGTGAGAATGGCGTTGTAGCCGAAGAGCGAGTTCCACAGGTCAACGTCACCCTGCCCCGGAGCATTGCGCGTGGAAAGGTCGCCCGAGGTGCCGATGCGGATTATAGTGGTCGGCGTGGCGGTGATGTCGAGATTCACACGATAGTTCCAGCGGTTGTAGTTGGCATTGGTGTTGTATTTGTCTTTGATGGCCTTGTCGGTCTTGTACATACCCTCGTCGGTCACAAACGATGCCGAGGCATAATAGCGTGCGCGCTCGCCGCCGCCCGAGATATTGACGTTGGCACGGTAGCTCATCGCGCCGTCCTTGAGGATAAGGTTCTTCCAGTCGACATTGGGATAGAAGTCAGGGTCGAGACCGTTCTGGAAAAGTTCGATTTCCGTGGGAGTGAAATATGTTCCTCTCGCACGGGTGATGTTGGCTTCGTTGAGAAGTTTCGCGTAGGTCACACCGTCGACAAATTCAGGAGTCTTTGTGCGGGTGTTGTATGACGACTCAAGTTTCACGTTGACGTTTATTTTGCCGTCCTTGCCATGCTTGGTCGTGATGAGCACAACGCCGTTGGCACCCTTCGAACCGTAGATTGCCGTTGCCGATGCGTCCTTGAGCACGGTGAATGTCTCGATATCCTCGATATTGAGGTCGTCGATATTCTCGCGTTCGAAACCGTCGACGAGGATATATGCGCTCTTCGACGCTCCGAAGGTGGAGATACCGCGGATCCAGAATTCCGATTTGTTCTTGCCGGGCTGGCCCGAAGTCTGCATCGCCATCACACCCGGCACGTTGCCGGCCAGAGCATTGGAGATGTTTGAAGTGGCGAAGTGTTTCATGTCATTGACATCGACCGATGTCACCGCACCTGTCACCGAAATTTTCTTGCGGGCACCCATACCGGTGACCACTACCTCGTTGAGCTCCGTCTTCACTTCGTCCATCTTAAGGTCGTTCCAGTTGGGGCTGAGGTCTTTCACTCTTATTTCGAGGGGCTGCATGCCGAGGTAGGTCACTGTCACGCTCTCCGCATTGTCGGGAATATCGAGCGTCCAGTTTCCGTCGATGTCGGCTGTCACTGCCGTTGTGGTGCCAGTCACTGCGATCACGGCACCGGTGAGGGGTTCGCCGTCAGCCGAACTGACTACGTTGCCTCTATATTCTTTGGCAACCATGGCAAGCGTCGAGAGCGCGCCTGCTACGACTACCGATAAAAATCGTTGATTCATTGTTTGAATGCTTGGGTTAGTCATTGATTAAAATTACTCGTCGCCTGACTCTTCGGTCTCTTCGCTTTCAAGCGAGATGGTGCGCACGCGGCGGTTGTTGTGGTCAAGCACATAGAAGATGTCGCTTGCCTGGTCGTAGGCCAGACCGGTCACGTCGCGGAAACGCGCCTGCTGGCGCAAGTCTCCGTCCTCGGTGCCCCAGATGTTGCCGTTGGTGGAGGGAGCACGGCCGGCAAATGTGCGCACAAGGCCGTCGGGCGTGATGTAGCGGACACAGAAGTTGAGGCAGTCGCAGAAATAGAAGTCATAGAGATCCTCCTTGCCCTGGCTCTCATATTCGGGATTGTAGACAAACACTCCCTGATACGGACGGTGGATGCGGGCATTCGTGCCCACGGCATCCTCCCAGCTTCCGTCGTTGAGGTTGGAGTTGAGGCCGGCGATTACGTAAGGCGTCGTAAACTCTTTCTTGTTCCAGTCATAGTCGGTGCGCATGATGACATTGCGGTTGACGATGGTGATATAGGCATAGTCGCCTGTGGGATGGATGGTGATCTGGAATTCGTATGACGGGTCCTGGATGCGGTAAAGCTCACGGAATGTGGTGTAGTGGGCATCGTCGATAAAACCGGTCCAGGTAAATGTAGTGCCCGGATTGTTAAGGTCGGGAATAGGATTGGCCATTGCCTCGAGATAGTCTTCAAACTCTCCGCGGAACAACGAGCCGTTTTCGTAGGAGTTGAAGTAAATCTCGCCGTTGACGGGATGCACGGCCACGCCGTTGCACTGCTTGTAGCCGTAGAGCACCTGGGGAGTGCGTCCGGAGAATGTGCCGTTGCCGGCGCGTTCAACCACCCATACGCTTGTCGAATGGTTGCTGTTGTCGGCGCGGTCGGTCGACACAAGCATATACTTGCCGTCAAGAGTGAAGTCGATGTTACGCAGGCGCTGATTCTGGAAGCGGTTGGCATCGAGAAGCTTTGTGGCCGTGCGGTTGGCAAGGTCAAGCTGAGCCACGAAGCCGTCGCCGCGGTCATAGACAACATAGAGGAGGTCGGGGTTGAGCGGGTCGAATTTAAGGCAGCCCTCGGCATTGAAACCGGCCGCGATGTCAAACGAGCCCCAGATCTCTCCCTGGTCGTCCTGCTCATTCTGGTAGCCGACAAGCGTACCTACCACTTTCTTGCGCACGTATGTGATTTTCTTGTCTGAGACGATGGTGCGCGGATTGGCGCCGTTGTCTCCGCTGACTGTAAGTTCTATTTCACCGGAAAATGCGCCGGAGGGCACGAAAGCGTAGAGTTTGTCGTTCATGACACTCACCACCACAGCTTCCTTGCCGCCGATTTTCAGGCTTACATTCTCCTTATTGTTTCCGAAATTGCTGCCGTAGATGATAATCTGGTCCTGATAGCCTGCTTCTTCGGGCATGAACCTGGTTATCACCACAGCCTGACTGGGATCATAAGCGGCGCCCGTATCCAACTTGTCGTCGTCGGAGCAGGAGTTGACCGCCAGGACTAAGCCTAACGCTCCAAGGAGGCCGATACCCCTTTTCAAGGTTTTGATAATGATAGACTTAAACATGATATAGAATTTATATTGGTTAAATTGCGTTGCAATGACTCTCTCAATTATTTGGCCGGCATCATGCCCAGCTTATAGGCGAAGAGGGGCATCCAGTGTCCGCCGATGACCGAGCGCGCCATGAAGCCTGTCTTGCGTGAGGTGACGGTGTTATACCAGTCGCTGATAGGCACTCGGGTAGGTGTCTCGTTGACATATTTGTAGAGCGGATCGATGAAGCGGGCGAGCACTTTCTGATTGGGCGCCATGGCAGCCGTCCACATGATCCAGTCGCTCTTTGTGTAGTCCTTGCGGTTGTCGAGCGGCAGTCCGAACTCGTTCTGTCGGGTCAGGTAATAGTTGATTTCAGTCTGCATGGCGTTGTTGGGGAAGAGATTGGTGTTCCAGAGCTTGTCCCACACCATGTTGTATTTCTGACTCCAGGTGTCGTCGCGGTCAAAAGCCAGACGATAGTGCATATCCTTGCCTTTGCCTTCGCGCGCTGTCTCCTCCCATATCACGGCCATTTCCGCTGCCTTTGCCATGTATTTGTCAGCGGTGGCAATGTCGCCCTTGAGTTCGGCGAGCCTGGCAAATCCGGCCACACCCATTATGGCCTTGAGCGAGAGGTTGGCGTTGTGGGCCCAGTGGCCGGCGAAGTCGTCGGTGCAGAGCTGATTGGCGGGGTCCTGACCGTTCTCCGCGAGATAGTCGGTCCAGGTCTGCAATATCTCCCAGTAAGGCAATGCATAATTTGCGTTGCCGTCGAGCATGCACACCTGCGCGATAAGAGTCAGCATGTTGCCGGCTTCTTCCAGAGGCATGTCACCGCCATATACCTGGCCGTTGGCCTTCGGATACTGGCCGAGGTCGTGGGCCGCGAAAGGCTTGGTCCAGCGTCCCGACTTGCTGTAGTCGAGTATCGATGTCATCATGGCTTTCTGGAGCTCGGGATTGTAACACAGGAAAAGAGGCGCTTCCGGATAAGTGAGGTCGACGGTGTTTACACATCCGTTAGAGTCGTTTTCCTTCGAGAAGAAAAGCAGATTGCCCTCATTGTCCTCAAACAGCTTGTGAGCTGCGATTACATGGCGGTATGAGCCCGACAGAAGTTCGGCATACTTCTTCCCTCCCGCGGCGCAGGCATCGTCATAGACAGTCTTGTCAAGCTCGCGGCAGCGCTTCATTATCGATGCGTATGAGCCTGAAAGTTTCTTGAACATGTCAAGTATCGAGACACGGCCGCCGTGAGCCCAGTAGCCTTTGTAGCGGTTGAAGAAATATTCCACGTCATAGATTTCGTCATAGCCTATCATGGCATAGCTTGACGCAACCGCCGTCTTGCCGAAGTCATGCATATATGCGAGCACCGGCTGCTCAGAGGCCTTGTAAGCCACGATTTCATGCTCCGGAGCGGGCAGTCTGCCGTCATTGACGAATGTCGATTTGATTTTCGCGTCAGTGTTGAGCGACACTTCTCCGTTGATGGCCGGAAGATAGAGATATCCCCAGTCAATGCAGATATGGTCGCCGGTCTTGGCGAGTATAGGCTGCTCGACGGTGCCGGTTCTGACGTATGTCACGCCGTCTTTCGTCTCAAAGGTCGAGACTGTGGGCTGCGACTCCTTGTTCTGCGCTATGCGCGGAGAGGCTGTAAGCAGCAGCTGCACGTCGTGCTCACGGCCGTCGGTCGATGTCACCTGATATGAAATGTAGTTGACGGGCGACGACAGCAGGTCATAGTCATCAATAATCATCGGAGCGGTGAACACCAGGTCGAGGTCGACGGGGCCGCATGAGAAATTATAATAAGTCGATGTGGCCATCACATCAACACTGTTTTGCGTGGCATTGACAGTCGACTGCGGGTCGAATGATATATTTCGGTAGAGACCGAAGTCGGTGTAGGCTCCGCCGGTGGTGTTGTGGCAGTGTGACGCAATCACGTTTCTGCCCGGATGAAGGAGTTTTTTCAGCTCCGGAGTGAGCTCAAGCTTCACACCCTCACGCCATGTCTCGCCGGTGTCGGCGATTTTGGTGCCGTTGAGATAGAGATTGAACACGTCGTCGTGAGAATATATAATATAGAGGTCACCTTCGAGATCGGCGGGCGTGAGCTCCACGACGCGACGCACGAACATGTCGCTGTTCTGGTCGCTCCAGCGGGTGCGCACGTAACTGAGATCGGGCGAACCGAAGGCCGCCTCGGCGATTGTCCATCCTGAATCGTCATAGTCGGGCATCTGCCATCCGTCGGCCGGAACGCTGCGGGTTATCGCGCCCTTCCACGCCACTTCGTCGGCCATCGGCACGATTGTCTCCATGACGGTGTTCTTCACACCGAGAAAACGGTAGCTCTTGCCGTCGACCCGCAGTATACCTTCGAGCGGCTTCTCCGCGTCGGTCCAGTGACGGGTGCTCCCCTCGTTGAGAGTGTCGTAGGGCGACCATATTGAAAAATAAGGGTCAGACACAACCAGCGGCACTGAAGGCAACCGCAGGTCGGTATGCTGATGAGGAGTGAACATAGCAGGTGTCTGTGCGGTCATTGTCATGATGCATCCCATGAACAATGTCGTAATAATCTGTTTTCTTCTCTTCATGATAGTGATAAAAAGGTTGGTTTTGCTCGCAAAGTAAACAATTTATTCCTGAAACGATTCGCATTTGCTGTTCAAATACCAAAAGATTCTGTTCACTTCCCGCATAAACACACACTTTCAGCCGATATCATGCAAATAATTTGTCAATGTTGCGAGATTTGATTATATTTGCTTAATATAAGTGGCCAAAACAACTATCGACACTGATAATATTCATCTGTTATATTTTTTGTAATAAAATTTTCACAAGTAACTCATCCTGTAAATCTGCACCAAATCACCCTTCACCGTGAAAATGCGCAATTACTTCTACACATTAATCCTGCATATTACAGCGTTGCTCCTGACAGCCGGCTGCGGCTCAGGCGCCGGAGAGATTTCCGACGAAGCTGTCATCGTGTTTCCCACCGGAGGATATCCCAATGCGGTAAAAGATGGCGACACATATTATTACACCATGCCCGACCAGCGAAAAGGACTCATATCGCTCTATTCGGCCACATCGCCCGACAGTCTGGGCAAGTCGTCGCCCGTCACAGTGTGGGAGACCGGCGACTATGAGTTGCAGAACATCTGGTCGCCCGAGCTCCACAAGATTGACGGCAAATGGTATATCTACTTCGAGGCCGACAACGGCAACACTGACAACCACCACATTTATCTTCTTGAAAATGAATCGGAAAATCCGCTCACAAACCATTGGAAACTACGCGGACCGATCATCGTCAACGAAGAGTGGAACTATGGCATACACCCCTCGGTATTCACCGTCAACCGACGCCTCTACATGACATGGTCAGGATGGGAGCGACGACGCACAGAGGCCGAGACACAGTGCATCTTCATCGCCGAAATGGAAAATCCGTGGACACTCAAATCAGAGCGCGTGCTGATATCACGTCCCGAATACGAATGGGAACGACAGTGGATCAACCCCGACGGCTCATGCTCGGCCTATCCGATATTTGTCAATGAAAATCCCCAGCCCTACATCTCCCCCGACAGCAGCAAGGTGATTATAAACTACTCGGCAAGCGGCATCTGGACCGTTTATTCAACACTCGGCATGCTGTCGGCATCAACGTCGGCCGACCTCCTCGATCCCGCTTCATGGGACAAATCGACGGAACCGGTGTTTCTCGCCGCTACCGGATCGGAATATGGCGCAGCCTCCAACATCTGCCTCATTCCGTCGCCCGACAACAAGGAGACTCTGATGCTTTACGGAGCGAAGCAATTTTCCGGATCGGCAAACACCGGAAGCTCCGTATTGCTCAAAAAAATCACCTGGCAGAACTCCCTCCCCGTTTTCGGCACCTACTGATTGAGCCGCGGCGACATCAGATATCACAATGCCGCCACAAGTCCCGGCTTAACTTAAATATTTGGTTTAAAAGAAACATACTGTCAGCCGCGCTTCGCGCTCAGTCAGTTCATTTTCCGGCGGTCTGCGAGGCATAGTAGTCTCTTGGAAGCACTCCGTATTTCTCTTTGAAGCATTTGGCAAAGTAGCTTGGCGACGTGAAGCCCACATTGGCGACAACCTCATTGACCTGCACGCGCTCACGCAACTGCCGGGCAGCCACATCAAGACGATAGTTCTTGATATAGTCGACCGGAGTCATGCCCATCAGCACCTTCACTTTGCGGTAGAAACTTGAGCGACTCATATTCAGACACTCCGCGAGCCTGTCGATTGAGAACTGGTCGTCAGAAATATTCTCGGCCATCAGTTTCTCCATCTGCTCAAGGAAGATGCGGTCATACTTGCTGAGCTCAGGCAACTTGTTTTCAACGATAGCCTCTTCAACGTCGGCATTGACGACAGCCATAGGCTCTGTGCCGCGACGCCGGGCATAGAAATATTGCCGGGTGCGGCGTATGTTCTCAATCTGAAGTATGAGAGCGCGTATCGAGAACGGCTTTTCAAGATATATGTCGGCGCCGTTTTCCATACCCTCCTCACGCGAATCGCGGGTGGTCTTTGCCGTAAGGATAATAAACGGTATGTGCGAGGTGTTTATATCCTCTTTGACTTTTTGCAGCAGCTGCACTCCGTTCATGCGTGGCATCATGACATCGCTGACAATGAAGTCAATATCATTTTCCTTTAGCTTCTCGAGCGCATCAACGCCGTCGCAGGCCGTTATCACATTGTATTTGCCGCTCAGGCCGTCGGAAATCATCTCAAGCAGCTCCTTGTTGTCATCGACCACAAGCACGGTGGCGCTCTCGGCCGACAAGCCGTCGGCATCGCTGCCGTCACCGGCTGTGGCGGCATTAGCCGTGGCTCCGGATGAGGACGCATCGCCTGCACTGCCGACCGGTTCAAGCACCTCGCACGGAGTGTCGCCGGACTTGACTTCAGCCTCCAGCGGTATGCTGAGCCGGAATTCAGCACCCCCTTGCGGAGTCGCACCTGCGGTTATGCTGCCGCCGTGTGATTCGGCTATAAGGCGGGCGTAGGCCAGACCGAGTCCGGTGCCGAGCGCGGCTCCCACCGCGTCGTCTTTAATCTGATAGTAGAGATCGAATATGTGACGGCGGTCCTCCTTCGGTATGCCGGGGCCGTCGTCGGAAATCGTTATCACCGCATTGCCGTCAGTCTCCTCAAGCGTTATCTCCGTCTTAGTCCTGCAATACTTGCGTGCATTGCCTATAAGGTTCATAAGCACGCGGTCGGTCTTGGCCTTGTCAATGCAGGCGACAACCGGCGCATCGGGGAGATTGACAATAAGTCGCTTGCCTTCGCTTTCCATCGGTTCCTCGAAGCGGTCGCGTATCTCCTCGATGAGATTGTTGAGATTGCAGTCGCTCAGATAGAGCTTCTGCTCGGCTGTGTTGTCGACCTTGCGGAAGTCAAGAAGCTCGTTGGTTATCCCCAGCAGATAGTCGAGATTGGTCTGCATCGAGCCAAGATATTTTTTGCCGGCGATAAGCTCATGGCTCAGAAGCGGACCGTCATCCGGCCGGCCGCCCTCGCCGCCACCGGCCATCTTGAATTGTTTCATAAGCTGCTCGAGCGGAAGCGATATGAGCATCAGCGGGGTGCGTATCTCATGCACGAGGTCGACGAAAAATCTCATTTTTGACTCCCACGCCTCGCGTTCACGCTGTATCTTCATCGACTCCATGCGGCGGGCATAGTGCTTGCGCACCTTCATCTTCACCCACTGCCAGACGCCAAACGCCATGATGAGCAGCAACACGGCATAACCGATATAGGCCCATATTGTCAGATACCACGGCGGCGACACCACGATTGTCAGTGAGGTTGTGGCGACATCTGTGAATCCGCTCGGACGCACCATGAAGCAATAGGTGCCCGGCGACAGATTGTTGTAAGTCACCTCCGACTGTGAGGTGCCGATGTTCCACTCCTTGTCGGCTCCTTCGAGCATATAGTCGTAGGTTACGGTCGGCATGTCAGACGGATGGTTGGCCGCCAGGTGTATGGTAAACGAATTGTGGTCGAAAGGCAGCGTTATCCTGTCGGTAGTGTAGAGCAATATGCTCAGGCCGAGCTCTTCGGGACGTGTCCCGTCTTCGTCGAATGGAAACGATATGGTGGTCGGATAGGCAGCCACATCGCGGTTGGGCGATATCAGCGCCGGATTGAACATCTGAAAACCGTTGTTGCCCCCTATGACCATGTCGCCGTTGTCGAGCAGCACGAAGGGCTGGCTGAGGCCTATCGACGGGAACAGATTACGGCGGTTGGCATCAATCTTTCCGTCTTTGGAGATTTTGATGATTGACTCTTCTGTCAGTATCCACAGCACTCCGTTGTCATCTTCCTGCAGCGCAAGAATGCTCTTGTTGGCGAGCAACGGCAGACGGTAAGGCTCGAAATCATTCTTTTCCTTGTTGAAATAGTAGAGGCCGTCGGTGCGCGTGGCTGCCCACAACGTGCCGTTACGGCTCATCACCAGCTTGTCGATGGGCACATTTCCCAGATTGTCGCTTCTGAAGTTGACGAAGCGCGTTTCGCCGGGACGCAGAAGCAGAAGCCCGTCTTTTACCGTAGCGCCCCACAGACTGCCGTCATAATATTCGGCCATCGACACCACCTCGGTCTGCTGCCCTATTTCCGGAAGGGTGTTAAACTCGTTGTGCGACGGATTGTAACGGCATATACCCCAGTGTGTCAGCACATAGGTAGTGCCCTGCGTGGTGATGAACACATTGTTGATTTCATCGCCCGGCAGGGAATAAGGAATGTTCTCGTCGTTTCTGAAATGCTGTGACTGTCCGGTGGCCTGGTTGTAGAGGAAGAGACCGTTGGCGGCTGTGCCTATCCACACTTGCTCTCCGTCATTTGTTATCGACGTGATTGCTTCGGCTCCGAGCCCGGCTATCGCAGGCACGGAGAGCACTCCGGTCGACACATCGTAGTAGTAGAGACCGTTGTCAGAGCCGACCCACAGCCCGCCGCGCCGGCTGTCGACGGCCAGAGCATTGACATATTTGTTTTCGTTGGGGTCGCGGTTGATAGGTATGAAACGGTATATGTTGTCGAGAGGAAACAGCTCGATAATCTCGCCCGACTGCCTCACGGTGAGGAGTCCGCCGGAGCGGCTGTCCCTGCTCAGCTGATTTATCTTGACTTTGGTGGAATTGGAGTTGGAATACTGACCGTTTTCCGCTATCTCGACCTGTGTGACGGTATCTGACCGGGGGTCATATTCCATGATGCCTGACGAGGTGCCGAGCATAAGCCGGCCACCCTCGTAACTGATGATTGAGGAGATGGGCGACGATGTCGACGTGCGCTGTGTGATATCGCCGGTAGCGGTGTCGAGACTGTAGATGTCGCTGCCGCTCGCTATCCATAAGCCGTCGTCGGAGTGCTCGAGGCTTATTTTGATTTTATTCTGGGCATAACCGGGTATGGGATATGTGGCGGCATGCTCGCCGGTCGCCTTGAATTTGTGTATCTCGCCGTTGATGCCCGCAGCATATATGCAGCCGTCGTCAGCTGTAATTATATCGGTGAAAAACGAGCCATGACGGGAGTCTTGCGTCAGTTCGTCAGTCACGGCATTGTATATGAATATGCCCTGGCCCTGGGTGGCAATCCACAGCTCGTCGGGATTGTCAGGCCCTGCGCAGATGTTATGCACCTGAGTGGAGATCTCCACGTCATATTTCGTTTTGGCCGGAAGGCGGTAAGAGGTCTTGTTGGCGCGGTCGTACTTCATCAGCCGGTTGGGAGTGGCAAACCACAGGTCATCGCCGATTTCAAAGATGTCGGTCACGCGCATATTCGAGGTGGAGCGGAGCACCCCCGAGAGAGTGCCGTTGACGGGAGAGCCGTTACCGTCGAAACAAGCGAGCCCGGTCATTGTGCCGACCCACAGAAATCCATATTTGTCGCGGAGAGCGCAAAGATTGAGCGTGCCCTTGCCGGCTCCGGTTGAGTTGACGCGCACCGACGAGGCGCACACCGTCTGTGCAAGCAGTAGAATAGTCAGCGAGACAAATATTTTTGCAAGTTTCATGGTAAGGAACTTTTAGAGTATGTTTACTTTTAAACCGTATTAACAATTAAAGAGAATGAGAGTAAAAACTTCAAATTAATCCAGACACTCTCTTAGAAACTGTTTAAATTTATATGATACGGACTTTGAGATGGATTGTCGGATTGATTTTTGTTTGTGATGAGGGAGCGTAGCCGTAGCTACGTGACCGAAGAATAAACAAAAAGACACCGACAAGACGCTCAAAGGCAAAGTGATATGAATTTTAAACAGTTTCTTACTCTTAATTCGTATCAAATTTAGCAATTTGATTTTAATATGGCAATTTTTCGGAGATATCGCAGATGAAAAATCAGAGAAATCAATGTAAGAAAATCTCCCCGACAGCACGAGGCCTCAGTCGGGGAGATTTTATCAGTATTCTGTCAGAAACGGATGTTCATCTGTTGCCGGTATTGTTACCTTACGATAAACTTCTTGCCGTTCTGGATATAGATGCCGGGAACGGTGGGATTCTTAACCTCAATACCGTTGAGGTTGAAGATGCGGTTGTCACCGTTGTTTACAGCTTCGTCGACTGCAATCTCCTCGACGCCGGCGAGCACTTCGTCAACTGTAGTGTCCTTGCCGTAGTAAATGATGCGGAAGTTGTCAGCGACAATCCAGTCTTCTTCATTAGCCTGCATATCCTTGTAGAGACCGAGGAAGAGGGGGCCGCCCTTATGCTCGAACACAATCTGGTTTTTGTAGTAACCGGCGTGGAACCATGCCACCACTTCGTTGACATACTTGGGCACTTCGCCTACATGCTCGCGTGCCACTTCAACTTTGTCCTCGCCGTTGATTTCGTAAGTCACGTCATCGGCCATGTTGCCTTCACCGGGACAGAGATCCATGTAGTCGAGAATATTGGCGATGGGAGTCTCGTCCATGCCTGCGTAGAACACTGCGAGGTTGTTGTTGCCGTCATCGTCGCGGCAGGTAGCCTGCATGTCGTGGTCACCGTTGCGGTAGAGAGCCTGCACCTCGGCACGGTAGATGCCTTCGGGCACATCTTCAATCATCTGCGACACTTCGCATTCGGAAGTGTTCCAGAATTCCCATGCGAAGTCATTGTGGTTGGCACCACGCTCCCAGATGCCGTAACCGAGACGTTCGTCAGCTGATCTCTGGGTTGAGACCCATGACTCGTCGCTCATGCGCTGGTTGAAGCCGGGGTTGTCGATCAGAAATGAAGCGTCGACAGGATTTTCGAGTGAAGCCCGGTCAAGGGCGGCCAGACGCTCGGCGGCGCTGATGACCTTCCACTGTGCGTTAAGGTCTTCGGGGTCAAGATTGCGGTTTTCGGTACCCACGGTGGTTTCATCGCCCTGATTTGTGTCTACAGATGCCCAGGGATTCCATGCCATGTGCACGTCACGATAGTCGTTCTGGAGTATGTTGTAGACACCCGGCTTGCCGTCGACTGCCTGGAAGTAGAAGTCGTCAGCCTTGGCACAGTCGCAATATCCGCGGTAGTTGAGATACTGGCTGGGGTTGTCATCGGCACCGCCGTTGCGCAGGTGAGTGTTGATGTAGAAGCTCATACCGTCGGCCACACCCTCTTCGGGCTCGAGAGTGACAACGATGCCGGGATTGGCGAGAGCAGCGTGCGCGCCCCAGTCAGAGCCTCCCGAGAAGAACTGCTGCTGACCTACATTGTAGAGATAGAAGTCGCCGCCTTTCTTGAGCTCTTCGGCTGTAGTGCCCTCGTAGATGTCATTGATTTTTTCGGATGCGGCGCGGCGGCGTGCATAGCGCAGTGTTTTAAGCGCGTTCTCGTAATCGCTGCGGCTCTCTGCCACATCAAATTTCTCCTGAGCTTCCGCGTCGGTAAACAGTCGGATTGTAGCAAGATAGCTTTCGATGACACCCTGTGATTCAGTCATGCGGTTGACTGCCTCCTGGAGCGCGTCGATGGCGGGAATAAGTGTGCTTGAACTCTTGGCGGTAGCCAGAGCGTTTTCTGCGGCTTCGATGGTCTCGACCAGATAAGATGACTGGTAGAGATTTTTGGCTTCGTCGATAAGGGCCTGAAGCTGAGCCTGAAGGCCGCTGAGATCCTCGCCTTTGATCTGCTCTCCGTCATAACGCAGATACATACGTTTGTAAATCAGCCAGTCGCGGAAACGGGCATCTTCGCTGGCATGTTTCTCGATGCCGAGAGTGATGCTTCCTTCGGCCACTCCGGCTGAAATCCATTCGTTCATATAGGGAGTGCTCATGTCGGCGACGTCGACATCGGCAGCCTGAGAGAATGCGATACCTGCTTCGTCCATGTTGTTGGGAACATACACGGTTGAGGTCACGATATAGTCCTCGTCAAGAAGGTCGGCGCCATAGCTGTAGCCGTCCTGAGCCTCAGTCTTGGCGTCGGCGAATATGCTCTTTACAACACCGGTCTCTGTGCCGGCGAAGTAAGTGGCGGCGTTGACAGAGGTGCCGGTTCCGGCACGGAGCCGCGTCTCGGCGCTTTCCACTTCTCCGTCACGGTAAAATGCCTGAACGGCAAAGCTGTATGTGCCGTTGGGTATGTCGCTGACAGTTATCGATGTCTTGTGGTCGACACGATGCCATCTCTCGACAACCGGATAATACTGGTTGCCGCCCAGACCGACACCGCCGCCGTAGCTGTTGACATCAATGACACTCCATTCGCGGTCGCGCAAGTCGTTGCGGCCGTGGTCGTTCCACGGGAGGAGGAAGGTCGCGTCGGCACTGCCGTTGACCGCGGCGTCAGCCTTCATCTTGGCGATACGCTCCTCGCGTGACACGAGCTGCCATGTGAACTGGGTGGGATTGTCAGACAGACCGCCGAACCGATATGATTCGTCTGATCCGATATAGGTATCCTCAGCCACTCCGTCGCGGGCTTCGCGGCCGGGCTTGACCTCGCGTGCAGCCACTTTGATTTTGTATCCTTCGCCTGACGGCTCGAATATCCACTCGGTGAGCATGCGGTCGCCCTGGTCAAGGAAGAAACGGTCTTCGTCAGAGCCGTTGAGCTCGCCGTTGTTTGTGAAATGGCAGAAAATCTGATAGCCTTTTTCAAATCCGGCTTCTTCGGGACGGCGAAGCTCGATATTGAAGCCTATGCCGCCGAGCTCGGCGTGGGTTGTCCAGCTGAGATCGCCGTTGTCATGTCGATTGGTCTGCAACCATTTGCCTGTCTCTACCTGATACAGGTAATACTGTCCACCGTTGGCAAATGCCTCTTCGGGACTTGTGCCGGTATAGGGAGATGCCGCGAAAGCCGCACCGCCTGCCATCATGCACAGTCCTAAAAGTAAGTCTCTTTGTTTCATGCGTTGATTTATTGGTTAATGTATCTGAATAATATGGTTGATTATGATTTATCCCGTGACAGTATGCTATATTGTCAGGCAATGTCTGCGCAATTGACCCGATGCAAGTTTTCATGGCGACTGGATTGCATGTCGCAAATATAATGCGCCATTTTTTTCGAGAGCCGAAATATCTGTTCAAATAGTGCGATTATCTCGTCAATCTTGACACAACACCCTGATTTGTATGGACAATAGAGTGCGTTTTCCGTTGCTTTGACCTGATAGTTTTTATTATTGAACAAATATTTCCGAGGTGCTATTTTTATTTAATCTATATTTGCTATCACCAAGAAAAACTCTAACTCTACAAACCAATATCATCATGACATTTTCAAAAAATCTACTGGCTGCCGTGGCCGTGACCATGGCAGGTATGTCGACGATGACGGCGCAGACACAGGCCGACTTCGTCCCGTATAAGGAGATTGACATGAGACTTCCCTCCGTCCCTCTTCTTGTCAACAATCCGTTCTTCTCCATCTGGTCGAACTACGACGCCCTCAACGGAGGCCCCACCCGCCACTGGTGTGAAAAGGAGAAAGCCATCGACGGACTGCTGCTCGTCGACGGCACCGCCTACCGCTTCATGGGACAGGCCAGCGAAGTCATCCTCAGCCCCGTCGCCGGAATGACAATCGACGGAGTCAGCTGGAAAGGCAAGGTCAACTACAGCACACAGAACGGCACCCGCTGGACACTTCCCGACTTCAACGACAGCTCATGGGCAACCGAGACAGCCGCATGGGGCTCGGCCGGCGAATATCCCAACTGCACGAACGCGTGGACCGGCGACAACAAAGACATATATGTGCGCCGCGAAATCACCCTCACCGCCGACGACCTCGCCAATGACCTCTGGGTGCAGTTCTCTCACGACGACGTGTGCGAGATTTACCTCGACGGACAGCGCATCGCCTCCACCGGCGAGACATGGCTGCAGGGCGAGCGACGCCAGATCCCCGCATCGGTCAGAAACGCACTCAGTCCCGGCCGACATATTCTCGCCGGCCATTGCCACAACACCACCGGCGGCTCTTACCTTGATTTCGGCATCTACACCAACGTCAAAAAAGATGCTGACACCCAGCCGGCCCGCCAGAACAGTGTCAACGTCACCGCGACCAACAGTTTCTACAACTTCACCTGCGGCCCCGTCGACCTCGACCTGGTGTTCACCTCACCTCTTCTCATCGACGACCCCGACGTGCTCTCGACTCCCATCAACTTCATATCATATCAGGTGACCTCAACCGACGGCGCGGAGCATGATGTCAAAGTCTACATCGCCACCACCGCCCAGATGACCGTCGACGACATGAGCCACAAAACAGAAACCGGCATAATTACCGAAAACGGCATGAGATATCTCAAGGCCGGCGCGCAGGACAACCGCCCGCTCCACTGTTCTGGCGACCTCGTGTCGATTGACTGGGGCTATCTATACATCCCCGCCGTCAACGGCGGCGAAATCGCCATAGCCGGCCAGGCCGACGGCGAAGCACGCTTCATAGCCACCGGCAAAGCTCCTGCGTCGTCTGCCGGCGTGACTGTCAGCAACAACCAGTCAGAGATGCCGCTCATGATATATGTCAAAGACCTCGGCAAGACCAAGCAAAACAGCAGCTTCATGATGATAGGCTACGACGAAGTGTTCGACATCGAATACATGAACAAACAGTATAAAGCCTATTATGCACGCGACGGAAAAACCATCTTCGAGGCGTTTGACGATTTCGCGCGCAACTACTCCTCACTGATGCAGCGCTGCCGCGACCTCGACAAGATGATTTACGACGACGGCCTCGCCGCCGGCAATGTCAGATATGCCGAACAGCTCTCGGGCGTCTACCGCCACGCAATGGCCGCCCATAAATGCTTCCAGGACGACAAAGGCAACCTGCTCTATTTCTCCAAAGAAAACAAGTCAAACGGGTGTGTCAACACAATGGACCTCACCTACCCCTCGTCGCCCCTCTACCTGCTCTACAACCCCACGCTTCTCAAAGGCATGGTAATCTCCATCCTCGACTACGCCCTCAGCGACGCCCGCAAGAACGCCAACTGCGCCGCCCACGACCTCGGGCAGTATCCTCTTGCCAACGGCCAGGTCTACGGCGACACAATGCCCCTTGAAGAGACCGCCAACACACTCATACTCTGCGCAGCCATCTCCAAGGCCACCGGCGACGCATCATGGCTCCGCCCCTACGCCGGCACTCTCGCAAAGTGGGCGCAATATTGCATGGACAACAGCCAGAACCCCGGCAACCAGCTCTGCACCGACGACTTCAAAGGCCCGAGCGAACAGAACACCAACCTCTCCATCAAAGGCATCACCGCTCTCTCGGCTTTTGCCGACATAGCAGAAATGGGCAACCTGGCCACCGCACGCGTAATCGCCACCTACCGTCAGGCAGCCAAAGACATGGGACTCATCTGGGAAGCGACCGGACGCGCCGGCGACCACTACAAGATGGGCTTTTCCGACCCCGCCGAGACATGGAGCCAGAAATACAATCTCCTGTGGGACAAAATGTATGGCTATAACAACTTCCCGGCCTACGTATATGACCGCGAACTGGCGTGGTATCTCAAACACAATCCGAAATACGGCACACCGCTCGACGGCCGCGACAACTCAGCCAAATCCGACTGGCTCATGTGGACAGCGGCTCTCGCCGGCAACGACCTCGCAACTTTCGAGGCATTCTCCGACAGACACTGGGACTACATCAACGAAACCCCCTCACGCATCCCCCTCTCCGACTGGTATGACTGCTCTACAGGCCGCAGCATGAACTTCTCGGCCCGCTCGGTCATAGCCGGCCTCTGGGCAAAGGTGCTCATGGACCGCGAGCTCGCCAAGCTGCCCCCCGCATCCACCGCATGGGAGCCAAAAGGCAACCATATCAAGACACGCTGGGCGGCCGACATCGACCCCGACAATGTGTTTCCCGAATATCCCCGTCCGCTAATGCAGCGCGACGAGTGGGTCAACCTCAACGGATTGTGGGACTACGCGATAGCTCCCGCCACCCAAGGCATATCCGACGCCGACTTCACCGGCTCGCAGATACTCGTGCCTTTCGCCATCGAGTCATCGCTCTCCGGAGTGTGCATGCCTCTTGAGCCCGGCAATGCCATCTGGTATAAAAAAGTGATTGAGATACCCGCCGACTGGAGCGGACGCAACGTCATACTCCATATCGGAGCCGCCGACTACGAAGCCACCGTCTATGCCAACGGCACCTCTGCACGTCAGCAGATAGTCAACCACAAGGGAGGCCACACTTCATTTGACGCCGACCTCACAAGCCGTATCGTCGACGGAGCAGTCACCGTCTACATCAAAGTAGTCGACCCCACCGACGAGGGCGCGCAGCCTGTCGGCAAGCAGCGCCGCTACCCCGTAGGCAACGGTGACATCAACTACACTTCGACTTCCGGCATCTGGCAGTCGGTGTGGATGGAACCGGTCGAAAAATCATATATCGCCGACGTGCGCACCACTCCCGACCTCGACGAGAGCAGCTTCAGATTTGACATAAGCCTCAAAGGCACAATCTCCGGCAATGTCAAAGTCAGCATCTACGAAGGCGACAACGAGATAGCATCGGCCACAGAGCCCGCCGCCTCGGTCACCTCACTGACCGTGCCTGTCGCCAATCCACGTCTCTGGAGCCCCGAATCTCCCAGCCTCTACGGTGTGAAAGTGACCTACGACAACGGCACTACTGTCGACGTAATCGACAGCTACGCCGCCATGCGCAAGATCGGCTGCCGCAAGGTGACCGAAGGCCCCGAAGCAGGCCACTGGCGTCTGACTCTCAACAACAAGGACTACTTCCAGTTCGGACCTCTCGACCAGGGTTACTGGCCTGACGGAATCATGACAGCCCCCACCGACGAAGCTCTCGCCTACGACCTTGAAAAGACCAAGGAATGGGGCTTCAACATGGTGCGCAAGCACATGAAAGTGGAGCCCGCCCGCTGGTATTATCACTGCGACCGTCTCGGTCTGCTCGTATGGCAGGACATGCCCTCGCAGTTCAGCACCGACGAAGGCGACTGGAATGTCAACGGCTGGTATCGCGACCATGTATGCAGCATCCCCGGCTCCAACGGCGCCACTATCGAAAAGAACTTCAAGGCAGAGTGGAAAGAAATCATCGACCAGCACTACTCCAACCCCTGCATCGTGGTATGGACTCCCTTCAACGAGCGCTGGGGACAGTTCAAGACATCTGAAATGGTGGCCTACACCCAGGATATCGACAACACCCGCCTCGTCAATCCCGCTTCAGGAGGCAACCACTACCGCTTTGCCGAAAACTCCGGCACATTTGTCGACGAGCACACCTACGCGCAGCCTCTCGAGGTATTCTCCGGCGTGGCCGATCCCAACCGTCCGTTCGTGCTCGGTGAGTATGGCGGCCTCGGGTTCAACAGCCCCGGACACCGCTGGTATGAGAGCAACTCGCAGACCTACAACACCTACACCAGCAAGGCGACCATGACAGATGACTACGTGAAGCTCGCCAATCAGATCGAAAAGCAGGCCATGGGCATCGACAACAACGGCAACAGCACTCCCTTCTGCTGGAGCGCGGCGGTCTACACCCAGACCACCGACGTCGAGACCGAAGTAAACGGCATCATGACCTACGACCGCGAAGTAGTGAAGTTTGACGAGAAGAGAATACGTGAGGCCGCCCTGAAACTCCGCAAACTTTACGGCAATGACCCCACTGACCGTGACTATCTTGACCTGTCGTCGGCCGAAGTCCCTTTCGTTGATGGTGCCGGTGCTGTAAAATACTATGACCTGATGGGAATACGTCATAGCGCGCCGGTACCTGGAATAAATATCATGATAATGCCCGACGGAACCGCAAAAAAGGTTCTTGTAAAATAATTTTTAAATCATATTTTCCGGAAATTGCAGATGATACCGTTGTCTGCAATTTCCGGATTAATATAAAATAATTTTAAACAGTCACTTACCATTATGATGCGTAAATACAGTATAATGCTGGCTACAATAGTTGCCTGCGGGCTGCAAGCCTATCCCTCAAAGACCAATGCCGCGTCGCCGGTCGATTATGTCAGCACGCTGGTCGGCACACAGTCGAAACACGCCCTCTCGACAGGCAACACATACCCCGCCATCGCAATGCCCTGGGGCATGAATTTCTGGACTCCGCAGACCGGAAAGATGGGCGACGGGTGGACCTACACCTACGATGCCGACAAGATACGCGGGTTCAAACAGACCCATCAGCCAAGCCCGTGGATAAACGACTACGGCCAGTTTGCCATAATGCCCGTTGTCGGCAAGCCGGTTTTCAATGAAGACGAGCGTGCGAGCTGGTTCTCTCACAAGGCGGAAATCGCCACACCTTATTATTACCGCGCATATCTCGCCGACTATGATGTCGTGACTGAAATCACTCCGACAGACAGAGCGGCGGTCATGCGCTTTACATTTCCCGAAACCGAAGATGCGTTTGTTGTGGTGGATGCTTTCGACAACGGCTCGTCGGTCACGGTCATCCCGCAGGAAAACAAGATTGTCGGTTACACGACCAAAAACAACGGCGGCGTTCCGGACAATTTCCGCAATTATTTCGTAATCGAGTTTGACAAACCTTTTGTCTACACGGCATCTGTTGCCGACGGCGATATCGATCAGTCGGGACTGACGGCCACGGCCGACCATGCCGGAGCCATCGTCGGTTTCAAGACCCGTCGCGGCGAGCAGGTCAATGCCCGCGTCGCCTCCTCGTTCATCAGCCCCCAACAGGCTCTGCTTAACCTCGACGAACTCGGCGCCGACAACTTCGAGACCATAAAACAGAAAGGCCGCGACCGATGGAACGAGACCCTGGGACGCATCGAAATCGAAGACGGCAATATCGACCGTCTGCGCACATTCTATTCATGCCTCTACCGTTCGGTTCTGTTCCCCCGTTCATTCTATGAGATAGACGCCCAGGGCAATCCTGTGCACTACAGCCCTTACAACGGTCAGGTGCTGCCCGGCTATATGTTCACCGACACGGGGTTCTGGGATACGTTCCGCTCGCTGTTTCCCTTCCTCAACCTCATGTATCCGTCGATGAACGAAAAGATGCAGGCCGGCCTTGCAAACACCTATCGTGAAAGCGGCTTCCTGCCCGAATGGGCCAGTCCGGGACACCGCGGCTGCATGGTAGGCAACAACTCCGCATCGGTCGTTGCCGACGCTTATCTCAAAGGGGTTGACTGCGGTGACGCCGAAACCCTCTGGGAAGCCGTGGTCAGCGGCACGACCAAAGTTCACCCCCACGTGCCGTCGACGGGCCGTCTCGGGCATGAATACTACAACACGCTGGGCTATGTGCCTTACGATGTCAATATAAAAGAAAGCGTGGCCCGCACTCTCGAATATGCCTACGATGACTGGTGCATCTATAAGCTGGGACAGAAACTCGGCAAGACAGATGCCGAACTCGCACCTTTCGCACAGCGTGCGATGAACTATAAAAACACTTTCGATGCCGGACATAATCTCATGCGCGGCAAAAACAAAGACGGTCAGTTCCAGTCGCCCTTCAATCCCCTCAAATGGGGCGACGCATTCACCGAGGGCAACAGCTGGCACTATACATGGTCGGTATTCCATGACCCCAAGGGTCTGATAGACCTCATGGGCGGAAAATCGACCTTCAATCAGATGCTTGACTCGGTGTTCATCCTTCCTCCGGTATTTGACGAGAGCTATTACGGAAGTGTCATTCATGAGATACGCGAGATGCAGATCATGAACATGGGCAACTATGCCCACGGCAACCAGCCCATACAGCACATGATTTACCTCTACAACTACTCCGGCGAGCCATGGAAAGCCCAATACTGGGTGCGTGAGGTGATGGACAGGATGTACACCCCCAATCCTGACGGCTACTGCGGCGACGAAGACAACGGCCAGACTTCGGCCTGGTATGTATTCTCGGCTCTGGGCTTCTATCCCGTGTGCCCCGGAAGCAACCAGTATGTGCTCGGAGCGCCGCTGTTTGACAAGGCCACCCTGCATCTCGAAAACGGAAAGACGGTAAAAATATCCGCGAAAAACAACAGCAATGAAAACCGCTACGTGGAGAAGATGACCGTCAACGGCAAGCGCCATGACATGAACTATCTCAATCATGACGACCTGACAAAAGGGGCAAAAATCGACTATATCATGTCTGACACCCCCAACATGGCAAGAGGCACGTCAGATGCTTCGGCGCCATATTCATTCAGCAACGAAATCAAAAAATAACCTTCAATGAAAAAATATCCATTCATCGTTTCACTGCTGCTGTGCGGAGCCTGTTGGTCAGGCTCCGCGTCAGCAGCCGGCACATGCGAGGCCGACAATACGGCTGTCGTCGCCCGATATAATGTTACCAACCGGCCGCAACAGTCCGACCGGCTGTTTAAATCAGCCGCCGTCGACTCCCGGATTGACCGCATAAAGGCCATGCTCACCAATCAGAAGCTGGCCTGGATGTTTGAGAACTGCTTTCCCAACACAATCGACACTACCGTGCATTACCGCGTCGGCGAGGATGGCCGTCACGACACCTTTGTCTACACCGGCGACATACATGCGATGTGGCTCCGTGACTCCGGCGCGCAGGTGTGGCCCTACGTTCAGCTCGCCAACGACGACGAAGCTCTCAAGGATATGCTTGAGGGAGTCATACGCCGTCAGTTCAAATGCATAATCCTCGACCCATACGCCAACGCCTTCAACGACGGCCCTACCGGAGGAGAATGGATGTCTGACCTGACCGACATGATTCCCGATGTGCATGAACGCAAATGGGAAATCGACTCGCTATGCTACCCGATACGTCTGGCCTACGAATACTGGAAAGTGACCGGTGACGCCTCCATATTCGACGAAGAGTGGCTGCAGGCGATTGCCGCGATACTTGCCACTTTCAAAGAACAGCAGCGCTACGACGGCGCAGGCAGCTATAAATTTCAGCGCAAGACCGAACGTGCGCTCGACACCCTCAACAACAACGGCCTCGGCGCTCCCGTCAGACCGTGCGGACTTATCGTCTCGTGCTTCCGTCCGTCAGACGATGCCACGACACTGCAGTTTCTTGTTCCGTCAAACTTCTTCGCCGTCTCATCGCTGCGCAAAGCTGCGGAAATACTTGAGACAGTAAACAAAGACAATGCCACGGCACAGGAGTGCCGCAACCTCGCCGGTGAGGTCGAGGCTGCATTGAAGCGTCATGCGGTTTACAACCACCCGGAGTTCGGCGAGATATATGCTTTCGAGGTCGACGGATTCGGAAATCATTTTCTTATGGATGACGCCAACGCCCCGAGTCTTCTTTCTCTCCCCTATCTCACAGATGTCGACATCAATGACCCGGTCTATCAGAATACCCGCAGATTTGTGTGGAGCGACAGCAATCCCTACTTCTTCAAGGGTAAGGCCGGCAAGGGCATCGGCGGGCCTCATATCGGCTACGATATGGTATGGCCGATGAGCATAATGATGAAGGCGTTTACAAGCACCGACGACAATGAGATCGCCGACTGCCTCCGCATGCTGCTCGACACTGACGCCGGCACCGGCTTCATTCATGAGTCATTCAACAAGGATGACGCCAATGACTTCACCCGCCCGTGGTTTGCCTGGCAAAACACTCTGTTCGGCGAGCTTATAGTAAAACTGGTCAACGAGGGAAAACTCGACCTGCTTAATTCGATCTGACATGCGCACCCGACTCTTTTTGATTGCATTGCTTATCATGGCATGCGGCGCCGGAGCCACACTTTCCGCTGCAGAGACACGCTTCAATGTCGCCACCTACAACCTGCGGCAGAAAAACGACAGTGACTCTGCAAACGGCGACGGCTGGCACCGGCGTTGTCCGGTAATAGCCGGGCTCATACGTTTTCATGAGTTTCACATCTTCGGCACTCAGGAAGGCTTCAGAAGCCAGCTTGAGGATCTCAAATCACTGCTGCCAGGCTACGAATACACCGGAGTGGCCCGCGAGGACGGCAAAGAAGCCGGCGAGCACTCTGCGATATTCTACGATACAGCGATGTTTGAACTTCTTGACCACGGCGACTTCTGGCTGTCGGAGACACCTGACCGCCCCGGACTCGGCTGGGACGCCGCCTGCGTGCGCATCTGCTCGTGGGGCAAGTTCCGCCACAGGGAGTCAGGCAAGGTATTCCAGTTTTTCAATCTCCATCTCGACCACGTCGGAGAGAAGGCCCGCACCGAGAGCATATTGCTCGTGCAGAAAAAGATGAGAGAAATCGGACTTAACCTGCCTACATTCCTGACCGGCGACTTCAATGTCGACCAGACCGATGCGATGTATGATGTGCTGTCGGCCTCTGATTTTTTGTCTGACTCTTTCAATACGGCTGATTTTGTCTATGCCCTCAACGGCACAATCAACAGCTACAAGACCGACGGATTTACGGAAAGCCGCATCGACCACATATTCGTGACTGATGACATAAAGGTTGAGAAATATGGCGTGCTTACCGACTCTTACCGCACCGCAGCCGAAGAGTCTCAGCCGTATGTGACGACAGATTTCCCGAAAGAAATAAATCTTGACGCCTATCGGAGCAGAGTCCCGTCAGACCATTATCCGGTAAAAATCAAAGTGACAATATTATGAATCTGAAGACTTTTTGTGTGCTGTCGGCCGGCATAATGCTGTCGGCCGGCGCGGCATCAGCCTCCGGCAGAAGTGTCGGCAAAAGAGTGTGTGCGATGGACTCCTCGCTCTGGGCAGGCTCGGAATGGATATCCGCCTTCGACGCTCCGGTAGTGACCGGGCGCGTCGAAGGCAATAACGAGCGTGCGGCCGACGGGGCTTCATGGTTCCGGACCATAGTGAGAAACGACAGGAACGTAAAGTCGGCAAAATGGATGACATCAGGGCTGGGTGTCTACAGTCTGTATGTCAACGGCAAGCCTGTAGGCGAGGAAATACTGAAGCCGGGCTTCACGCACTATGCAAAGACCCGGCTCTCATTCACCTACGATGTCACCGACGCCATATCTAAAAAAAACGGCGCCGACAATATGTTTTCCGTACAGGTGACGCCCGGATGGTGGGCCGACAAGATTATCACACCGGGAGGCAGCGACGGCATGTATGGCCGGAAGACAGCTTTCAGAGGTGTGCTTGAACTGACGTATGCCGACGGCTCGGTCGAATACTTCGGCACCAACACCTCTGACTGGGAAGCCGGAATAGCCGGTCCGGTGAAACATGCCGCCATTTTTGACGGCGAGGAATATGACGCCCGTGAGCCGGCCGGGCATGACATCTCGGTGTCGTTGTCAGCTCCGGAAATCAACCGTGAGTTCCAAGGCGGCATTTTCCCTTCCGAGGGAGCCGAGGTGTATCGCCGCGATGACCTCGCGCTCAGTCCTGTCGAGGCATATATATGGGCCGGCGTGACCGGACGCACCGACAATGATTACGGAAAAGCAGTCGTCACGAAGCGTTTCAGGCGTGATGAAGAGATGACACTGCGCCCCGGAGAGACGCTTGTCGTGGATTTCGGTCAGAATTGTGCCGCAGTGCCTCAGTTCACGTTCAAAGCAAAGGAAGGCACGACACTCAGCTGCTGTCCCGCCGAAATGCTCAATGACGGCAACGGAGCCAAAGCCCGTGGCATGGACGGACCCGAAGGGAGCTGCCACAGACTTAATCTGCGCATACCTGACAGCGGCATGCTGCTGAAACACACCTTCGGCGACAACGACGGTTATGTCACCTACAGCCCGCAGTGCACATTCTTCGGCTACAGATATATCTCGGTCACAGCCGATGGCGAGGTGCATATCAAAACGGTAAAATCAGTGCCCGTGACCTCGATAGCCCGACAACTCGAAACCGGCAGCCTTACCACCGGCAATCAGCTTATAAACCGGCTTATAAGCAACACGGTGTGGGGATTGCGGTCGAATTATCTTTCCGTCCCGACCGACTGTCCTCAGCGCAACGAGCGCCTTGGATGGACGGCCGACACACAGGTATTTGCCGCGACCGGCACCTATTTTGCCGATACACGCGATTTCTTCCACAAGTGGATGAGAGACATGCGCGACACTCAGAAAGAATCGGGCGGTTATCCCGGTGTGGCTCCCTTTGCGCAATACGGAGCTTTCCCTACCGATATGACAAGACTTGGATGGGCCGACGCCGGCATTATCGTTCCCTGGGTTGTATGGAAACAGTTCGGCGACACGAAGATAGTCGACGAAAACTGGGAGTCGATGGAGAAATTCATGACTCTCATCAACGATACCCGATATGACCACCATGCCCTGGTCGCTGACAACGGCAACTACCAGTGGGCCGACTGGCTCAGCTATGAAGACCTTGAAAGCTGCAGCGGCCGGAAGGATTACCGCGATGCCGACGGAAATATCACCACACGCCCCGAAACCTACGAATACTGGAACTACCTGAGCGCCTGCTACTGGCTGTCAGACGCCGGGATGATGCGCGACATGGCTGCCGCCACAGGCCGTGACACCGCCCGATATGACACAATGGTAAATGCGGCGCGCGAATATCTGCAAGAACGGTTTCTTGACAGCGACGGACGGTTCAAGACCGATATTCTCAACACCATGCAGACTCCGGCATTGTTCGCGCTTAAGAACAATCTTGTCGAAGGGAGTGCCAGAGATGCCATGATTGCGCGTCTGCGCGACAACTTCGCCGAGCACGACAACTGTCTGCAGACCGGATTTTTAGGCACTTCAATCCTTATGCCCGTACTTACGGAAAACGGCATGACCGATATTGCCTACGAACTGCTGTTCCAACGCAGAAATCCAAGCTGGCTCTATTCTGTCGACAACTGCGCCACCACTATCTGGGAACGCTGGAACAGCTACATGCTTGACAGCGGCATGGGGCCGCAGGGCATGAACAGTTTCAACCATTACGCCTACGGCTGCGTGTGCCAGTGGATGTGGGAGACAATGGCTGGAATATCATGCGACGCCACCTCTCCCGGCTTCAGAAAGATTATAATGAAACCCATACCCGACAAGCGACTCGGTTTCGTCAAAGCTGAATACGCTTCCGCTTCCGGACCGATCAAAAGCCATTGGAAATATGAAGGAGACAAATGGATATGGAATTTCACAATCCCCAAGGGCGTGACGGCGTCTGTCACACTGCCCGGAGAGACCGAAGCGAAAGAATATTCCGCGGGCTCATACACTATAGTACGATAACCAGACAACCATAACCAGAATATGTATATCCACGACAACCGCATAGTCATAACTCTCGATGCCGGAGGCACAAATCTTGTGTTCGGCGCCATGAAAGGGTGTGAATATATCACACAGCCTGTAACATATCCGTCAAATGCCCATGACCTCGACCTGTGTCTTGACACTATGGTAAAGGGTTTTCGCGAAGTCATCGACTCGCTTGACGAGAAACCGGTGGCGATAAGTTTCGCATTTCCCGGACCGGCCGATTATCCCAACGGCATCATCGGCGGCTATCTGCCCAACTTTCCGTCATTCCGCGACGGCGTAGCTCTCGGACCGATGCTTCAGAACGAATTCGGGATACCTGTATTCATCAACAACGACGGCGACCTTTTCGCCTGCGGCGAGGCTCTGTGTGGCGCGCTGCCCGATATCAACCGCCGTCTCAGAGAGGCAGGCAGCCGCAAACAATATCGCAACCTCCTGGGCTATACCTTCGGCACCGGGTTCGGCATCGGCATCGTTGTCAACGGGCAACTCAACCGCGGCGACAATTCATGCGTAGAGACATTCTGCCTCCCCCACAAAATCAAAGACGGCATCATCGTGGAGGAGGGCGTGGCAGTAAGAGCCGTCAAACGGGTCTATGCCGAGGTGTCAGGCGACTACAACCACAATTTCGAGCCGAAGGAAATCTGCGAGATTGCCGACGGCAAGCGCCAAGGCAATGTCAAGGCCGCACGAAAAGCCTTCGCCGAGTTCGGAGAGATAGCCGGCGACGCCATTGCAATAGCCGCACAGCTCATTGACGGCATCATAGTGATCGGAGGTGGCATCACTGCCGCCCGCCATCTGATTATGCCCTCACTGATGAAGGAACTCCGAAGCAAGCTCGCCACTATCGGCGGTGACGCGGTAAACCGTGTGCAGATGGAAGTTTTCAATCTTGACGACCCCGACGAATTTGACATTTTTGCAAAGGGATGCACCAGAACAATTGCGGTCAGAGGCACAAACCTTTCTGTCGAATATGACTGCATGAAGCGCATCGGCGTCACGATATCACGGCTCGGGGCGTCAAAAGCGATATCAGCCGGCGCCTACTCCTTTGCATTGTCACGGATAGATGAAAGCAGCCAGCTCTGATATCGCCGCATTTTGAACAGCTGCTTAATAACAGTCACGAATAATAGCGCGGGTATTGCATAACTCAGAAAAATGCCTCCAAAATGTAGGGACGCACGGCTCGTGCGTCCGCCAATAGCCTTATTATCAGGCATTACACGCGGATGCACGAGCCGTGCGTCCCTACAATATGAAGTTTTGACACAGCCTCATTGATTTTACAGGAATGCAGATTTTTTGTATATTTGGGGAAACAATTGCAAACCTGACATAACTATTATCTCATGAAATGTAAAATTCTGACTCTATTGGGCGCGATGACAGTGTTGTCGGCGTCAGCCCAACTCTACAAAAACCCGACGGCCACACCGCAGCAACGCGCCGAGAGCATCGTGGCAGAAATGACCCTGCAGGAAAAAGTATCGCTGATGCAGCATCAGTCACCCGCAATCGAGCGCCTGGGCATCAGACAGTACAACTGGTGGAACGAAGCACTGCACGGGGTCGGGCGCGCCGGACTCGCAACCGTGTTCCCCCAGCCTATCGGCATGGCGGCGTCGTTTGACGACCGGCTTCTCTACGACGTCTTTACCGCCACTTCCGACGAAGCCCGCGCCAAAAACCAGATCTGGAAAAAGGCCGGACCGCTGAATATCTATCAGGGTCTGACCTTCTGGACTCCGAATATCAACATCTATCGTGACCCCCGCTGGGGACGCGGCCATGAGACCTACGGCGAAGACCCGTATCTGACAGCCCGCATGGGGCTAAGCGTGGTGCGCGGACTCCAGGGCGACTCCTTCGAGGGGGGCGACTTCCGCGGCGACAATCCACTCAATCATTACAAACTGATGGCCTGCGCGAAGCATTATGCCGTGCACAGCGGACCGGAGTGGTGCCGCCACTCTTTCAACGCCAAAAACATTTCACCGCGCGATCTTTGGGAAACATACCTACCCGCCTTTAAATCTCTCGTGGAGGAAGGCGACGTCAAGCAGGTGATGTGTGCCTACAACCGTTTTGACGACGAGCCCTGCTGCGGCAGCAACCGGCTGCTGCAGACCATACTGCGCGACGAGTGGGGATTTGACGGCGTAGTGGTGTCAGACTGCGGCGCCATCGGCGACTTCTACAACGGCGGATGCCACCAGACCGAACCCGACGAAAGCCACGCTTCGGCCACGGCAGTGCGCGCCGGCACCGACCTGGAGTGCGGCGGTGTCTACGGTTGGCTCGCTGATGCCGTCAGCAAGGGTCTTATCGACGAAAAGGAGATTGACCGGTCAGTAGAGCGCGTGATGAAAATGCGCTATCAGCTCGGAGAAATGGACGATGACGCTCTGGTGAAGTGGACATCAATCCCCGCCGACGTCATCGACTCCGACGCCCACAAGGCTCTCGCTCTCGAGATGGCGCGCAAGTCAATCGTACTGCTCAAAAACGACGGCACTCTGCCTTTTGACAAGGATGTGAAAATAGGCCTCATCGGTCCCAACGCCAACGACTCTATAATGCAGCGCGGCAACTACAACGGTTTTCCGTCATCCACATCGACCCTCTACAGCGCTCTGCGCGACCGCCTGCCTGAGGGCCGCCTGAAATATTATCCCGGTGTCGACTACACGTCAGACAAAGTGATAGAGAGTTTCTTTTCTCAGACCCGCGCCTCTGACGGACGCCCGGGTTTCGATGCCCGCTACTGGAACACCAACGACAAGAGCCGGCAGCCCGACGTGACATGCGTCTACTCCTCGCCCCTCAACTTCTCGTCGTCAGGTGCCACGGTATGGGCTCCGGGCGTGCCTCTTGGTGGATTTGCCGTGGAGTTTACCACCGAATTCACACCCGAGGAGTCGGGCGAAATAGCCTTCAGTGCGCAGTCGGTGGGCTGGCTGTGGATTGAAATCAACGGACAAGGCATATTCTGGGGCGTCAACATGAAGAGCTCCGAAGCCTGCAAATATCAGGTAGAGGCCGGAAAAAGCTACAATATAAAAATCGCGTATACCTGCACCGAGATGACAGGCGACTCGCTGACTCTCGACTTCGGGCGCCAGGAGCAGCTTGACGTCAATGACGTGCTCGACGAGTTTGCCGATGTCGATGTCGTAGTGTTTGCCGGCGGCCTGTCGCCACAGCTTGAAGGGGAGGAAACACCCATCAAAGTGGAAGGTTTCAGAGGCGGCGACCGCGAGATTATCGAACTGCCCGCCTCACAGCGGCGTCTGCTTGCAGCATTGCGTGATGCCGGCAAGAAGGTGGTCTACGTCAACTTCTCAGGCTCTGCCGTGGCTATAACCGACGAGGCGGTGCCGTCAGTGGCCGCACTCCAGGCATGGTATCCGGGGCAGGCCGGCGGCGAGGCTCTGGCCGATGTGCTCTTCGGCGACTATAATCCCTCAGGCAAACTCCCGATTACATTCTATACCTCGACCGACGAGCTGCCCGACTTCCTTGACTACAGCATGGCCAACCGCACCTACCGTTATTACCGCGGCACACCGCTCTACCGCTTCGGTCACGGACTGAGCTATACCGACTTCAGCATCGGCAAGGCAAAAATCAAGAAAAACAAAAAGAATCAGGGCGCATGCCTGACAGTTCCCGTCACCAACAAAGGCAAAAAAGTGGGCACGGAGACGGTGCAGATCTACGTAAGCCGTCCGGCCGACACCGACGGCCCGGTCATGCAGCTCAGAGATTTCGCTCAAGTCGAACTGCAGCCCGGCGAAACCCAAAAAGTGGAGTTCAACCTCAACGCCGACACGTTCAGGTGGTTCGACCCTGAAAACGAGGAGGTGCTTCCGCTCGACGGTGACTATATCATACGCTACGGCAACAGTTCCGACCCGGCATCGCTGCAGTCGGTGAAGTTTACTTTCCGACAATAACTCCTGCCGGAGTGTTATGATATATAACCCGGCAAAACAACAGAGTCAAAAAACAGATTGATATGCAGATACTTATAGGATGTGCAAAAAAGATGCGGATTTCAGCCGGCACGGATATGCCGGCCGAAATCCCTCATTTTCAGGAAAACGCCGCCATGATAGCGGCGCAGATGGCTTCATATTCGGCCGACGAACTGCAGCAGATGCTCGGCATCAGCCGCAAGCTCGCGGCGGAAAATGTGCTTCGCTACGGAGCATGGCACGACTCATCGACACTCACCCCTGCCGTGCTGGCCTATGACGGCATTGTGTTCAACCGGCTGTCGCCTCTGACACTCTCGGCCGACGATATGCGCTATGCCTGCGGCCATCTTTTCATTGCATCGTTTCTGTATGGTCTGTTGCGTCCGACCGACCTCATCAATCCTTACAGGCTGGAAGGGAAGGTGGCACTTCCTGTCACCTCGCATCAATCGCTTTTCGACTATTGGAAGCCATTGCTCACCGACCGGCTCATCGAGCTGACGAAAGCCGACGACGGCATACTTGTCAATCTGGCAAGCAATGAGTTCCGCGATATGTTTGACTGGAAACGGCTTGTGGCCGAACTTGACATCATCACACCAACATTCAAGGTCGAGGAGAACGGACGGCTGAAAAATGTCACCGTCTACGCCAAGATGTGCCGCGGCGCGATGACGCGCTATATCATCACCCACCGCATCGCCGACCCGTCGCTCCTTTCGGGATTTACTTTCGAGGGGTTCCGCAATACGGGGAGCTATGACTTCGTTATGTAAATATTACTTTTTCAGGGAGATGTAGATGGAGGGGATATCGCCCTGTTTGTCAATTTTGATTTCAGCTACGTCGCCGGGTTGTATTTTTTCAAATGCGGCAGTGGTAATTTTTTTACCGTCGATATAATATTCGGCATTGAGGTCGGCCTTTTCCGTTGTCCTTACTTCAGTGGCAGCCGATGCCGAACCGGTTTGAACATTGAGAAGGTCGATTTTCACATTACAGCCGTTGACACCGAGAGTGACGTAGCAGTTGTCGTCAAATTCAGTCATGAAAGGAAACGTGACGGTGATTGTGGCATTGCCGTCAGTCATCTGGCAATCCATTCCGTTGGCGAAGTATATCTTGTCACCATTGACGAAAGTGGCGCTTTCCACCTCCAGTGATCTGCCGGGAATGGTGCCGGCAATCACGACTGTGGTCTTGTTATCGTTGTTGTTGATTGATTTGAGCCTGAATTCATCGGCATTGGTTTCGCCGTTAGCCGAAAGATTGTTAACTTTGCCGCTGACAACCTCGCTTGACCTGATTGTCGAGATGGCAGCCTTGACCTGAGGCACAGATGTGACAAGCACGGCGGCGATTACTGCGGGCGCGAGCGCGAGAACCTTGAGGCGTGAGCCTGCACCTGATTTTGATTTGTACATCATGGTGATACGTTTTTTAAGTTTACTATGATTGAGGCTGTTGGCGAGAGACGGGAATTTCGAGCCAACGGCCTTTTTTATCAGAAGCAACTGGTATTCCTTCGGATTGAAACTGTTGTTGATGACGGCGGCGTCGGCCTGATATTCGTGCACGAGCATCAGCTGGCTACGCATGAGCCATGCCGCGGGGTTATACCAGTTTATTATCGTGACAGCCTGCGCCACAAGCAGATCAATCCAATGGCGGGAAGTGATATGCCGCAGCTCATGAACCACGATTGCATCGCTGTCGCCGGCATAGTCGGCGCGGTTCATCACCATGTAGCGCATCCAGCTGAAGGGAGCGATGCCAGCGTTGTCGGTCAGCACCAGGGTGTAGCGGCCTTTGTCAGTCTTTTCGCCACGGGCTATGATGCGGATGATGCGCGTCCACACAGCCACAGTGCGCAGCAATGTCACTGCCATCCCCGCGATGAAAATCCACAGCAGCACGCGTCCCCATGACGGATTTGCAGCCGTGGCCGCGTTGACAGTCACCGCCACGTCGGCGAGATGCAATGCCGGAGCGGCAGCCGGAGCGGCGGCAAAGAGATTACTGAGCAGATTATAGAGCGGAAGCGACAGAAATGCCATCGCATAGATTGAAAGCAGCACGCCGCGGTTGTAGGCATGACGGTTGTCTCCGGCCATCAGAATGCGGTATACGGCAAACATTGCAAGCAGAAACAGTCCGCTCACGATAGTATATGACAGAAATGCCCCCATGTGCTTGTTATTTATTGGATTTTTGTTCGTTTGATTTCTGCTCCACCATGTCAAGGAGCTCGCGGAGCTCGTCGGCCGTTATCTTCTCCTCTGCCACGAGGGCTGACACGGCGCCGTAGTAGCTTCCCTTGAAGTAGCTTTTGACGATACGTCCCAGACTGCGGCTGCGAAACGACTCCATCTTCGCCACCGGATAATATTGAAACGAGCCGGCAATCTCATCATGTGCCACAAATCCTTTGGCCTCAAGACGTCGCATTACGGTCGAGACAGTGTTGAAATGAGGCCGGGGCTCGGGATAAAGCTCTACCAGACGGCTGACAAACATCGGGCCATGCTCCCACAGCAGGCGCATGAGTTCTTCTTCCTTGTCGGTAAGCTGGTCTTTGGGTGTAGGTCTACGCATAACTATACAATTAGTTTACATGGCAAAGGTAGCAAAAAAATCAAAAGCGCAATATATAATTCCGGATTTTAAGCTACATTAACTAATTAAATAGTTTCACATGACAGACAGAGCGTGTTTCAGAACTCAAACCAATTCAGGCTGACCGGTGTTTTTTTATAAAATTGTATTATGGATAAACAGCAAACAGAATCTGCGGGCGTAGGCGACGTCTCTCCGTCAGGTCCGCAGGGAGGACGCTATTATGCCTTCCTGATATTGTATCTGGTGTTGCTGAGCGCATTCGGCTCGTTCGTCAACGACATGTATGTGCCCACGCTGCCCGACATGATGCGCTCGTTTCACACCACGGCCTCAACCGTGCAGCTCGGTCTGACATTCGGCATGATAGGTCTCGGCGTGGGAGAGATAATACTCGGCCCGCTCAGCGACCGCTACGGCCGCAAGCCGGTGCTGATATGCGCGCTGCTGGTGTTTGCGGGGGGAGCGGCTGCGAGCGTGTGGTCACGCAGCATACACGAATTCATCTGGTGGCGTCTGGTGCAGGGCATCGGAGCGTCAGGCGGATATTTCCTCGCCCGCACCATTCCCGCCGACCTCTACAGCGGCAAGGCGCTCGCAAAGGTAATGGCGCTCGTGGGCGCAATCAATGGCTTCGCACCCGCAAGCGCACCGGTGATAGGCGGCTTCATGGCACGCACTGTAGGCTGGCAGGGCATCTTCTGGACATTGTTCGGCATCAGTGTGCTGCTTCTGCTGCTCACCCCTGCATTCAAGGAATCGCTGCCGCCGTCACGACGTCTCTCAGGTCATTTCGGGGTCGGGTTCCGCAACTACGGCATATTGCTGCGCAACCGCTTTTTCATCACGCACACTATGATGAAAGGAGCTGCCCTCGGAGTGATGTTCGCGTATATCTCCTCCGCACCCTTCATCATCCAGGACCATTACGGCTACACACCGATGCAGTTCGGACTGTTTATGGGCTTCAACGCTCTCTTTGTGGCGGCAGGAGCAATGGTTGCACTGCGTTTCAGGCCGCTGAAAAAAGGAGCGGTGGTGGCAGGGCGGTCTCTTATCGTGGTTGCCGCCGCGCAGTTTCTTTGCTTCCACGTCGCCGACAGCGTATGGGTATATGAGGCCCTCAACCTGCCGATGCTGTTCTGTCTGGGCATCATGTTCACCGTTGGCAACACACTCGCCATGAATGAGGGACGCCGTTGTGCCGGCGACGCGTCTGCACTTATCGGTCTTGCGGGATATCTGTTTGGCGCAGTGGCGAGTCCGCTTGTCGGTCTTGGCAATATCCTTGACCCGACTGCGGTGGTAATACTCACTCTGGCTGCAATCACGCTGTTTTTCACCCGCCGGAGCCGCGAGCTTCCGCCCGACCTGAGCGACAGCGCATCTGCCTGAAAACAACGGAGGCGGGATTTCTCCCGCCTTCATGACCTGTAGCCGATATTATCTTTTTCTCTTATTGCCGGCAGTGCTTTTCTTTTTGTCGGCCTTGCGCACGAAACGTTTCATCATCTGCTGTTCCATCTCATAAACTCGCTTGATCTGTTTGGCCGACAGAAACTTGCTGTATTCGTCATAATATTTTTTACGGATATCAAGAAGTTTCTGGCTGTGATCGAAGCGGCTGCGCAGAAGGCTGTCGGTCTGGGCGTCGGTAAGCGACTTGCTGCGGGTGCGGTTTCTGACTGTGCGTGCACCCCACGTCTCTTTCTGGCATTCGAGGTAAGTGGCGATGAATTTTTCGCTCACTTCGGGCGAGAAGCATAGTTTTTCGGCAATGTGCTTCGCCTGCTTTTCGGCAAGCTGTTCGCGCTGTGCCGATCCGTTGTGTTTGCGCTGTGCGGCTGTCGCTGTGCCGGCAAACAGAAATATCGCGGCAACGAGCATAATGAGTCTGATTGAATTTTTCATGTCGGTGAATTTATTGGTTTATAAAATTATTGGTTCATAAAGATATCGTCCTGATATATCTCGAGCAGAGATGAGCGGTCGGCGTCTGACAGGGAGTCGAAAGCTATGTCGATTTCGGTGCTGCAAGCCACAGCCTCGGGTGTCACCCGCTCGACGGCGACCAAGAGCAGCGCCACAGCCGCCACCGCGCCGGCCACTCGCGCCGATCGACGCAATGCCGGAAGCAGATTGCGGCGTCTGCGCGGCGAAGCTACGGCCTTTGCCATGATACGCCTCTCCATATCGTCGAAAAATGTATCGGGCACGCGGTAAGGCATTTTTCTGCCAACTTTGTCAAAATCGTAATGTTCCATAATTCAGTCGTGAGAATTCATAAATCTGATGATTTTTTCCTTTGCGGCATGATAATTGGCTTTTGCCGCCGCCACCGTAGAGTCGGTAATCCGGGCTATTTCAGCATAATCGAATTCGTCGTAATACCTCAGATTGAACGCGAGCTGCTGCTTTGGCGGCAACGAGTGGATTGCCCTCTGCAGCCTGACCGTCTCGAGGTCGGAATAATCGAAATATTCGTCGGCCGCAATTCCCGCAGACTCCGTCGCTCCGTCAAGCGGAGAGTGGAAATCCTTACGGCGGTCAAGCGCCCGCAACGCCTCGTTTGACGCTATCCTGAACACCCACGCCGCAAGCGACATATCGCGCCTGAACTTGCCGATATTGCGGAACACCCGGATGAAAGTCTCCTGTAATGCGTCTTCCGCGTCGTGATGGACAACGGTGATACGCCGTATATGCCAGTAGACCGGCTCCTTGTATGCGCCCAGCAGTTTGCGGAACCCCGCTTCGGGGTTACTTGCCATAGTGTCGAGAATATCGTTATCTGAAAATGACGTCATAGACTGTTTACGTTACAAGGAAAAATCCAACGGTGTCGGCCATGCTTTCCATCCGACCTGCATATATAATACCCGCCATATATGCAAAAGTCAAATCCGCCATGAAAAAATTTTTTCATGACGGATCGAAATGCAGTTATGAGACTGAAACAGAGTCATTTCCATTTGCGGTAGGCATAGCCGAGCATGCGGTAGGCCTCGCGGTCGAGCTCCTCGCGGAACTGCGGAGCCGCTATAGATATCAGCATGCGGGCACGGTCGACCATATTGCGGCCGCGCAGATTGACGGCGCCATATTCGGTCACCACCCAGTTGGTCTGGAAACGTGTGGTGACAACCCCCGCTCCGGGGGTCAGTATGGGCTTGATTTTGCTCTCCCCTCTTGACGTGGTCGACAGCATGGCGATAAACGACTGTCCGCCAAGACTCCGCGACGTGCCGTAGATGAAATCCTGCTGACCGCCTACACCTGAGTATATGCGGGTGCCGATAGAGTCGGCGCACACCTGCCCCGACAGGTCAATCTCCAGGCATGAGTTGATGGCTACGGCGTTACGGTTTTGGGCGATGATAAACGGGTCGTTGACCCACGATATGTCGCGGAACAGCAGCGACCGGTTGTTGTCCATGAAGTCGTAGAGACGACGGGTGCCGAGCGCAAGCGACGCCACTGACACTCCGGGCTCTATGTTCTTGCGCGAGTTGTCGACCACTCCG
The DNA here is from genome assembly GCA_947174275.1 of uncultured Muribaculaceae bacterium. Classification (GTDB taxonomy): domain Bacteria; phylum Bacteroidota; class Bacteroidia; order Bacteroidales; family Muribaculaceae; genus JAGBWK01. The sequence goes on along the minus strand of CAMWIJ010000009.1, from coordinate 4,578 downwards.
CTCTCTATCAGGTCGACCATGCCGTTGGTAAGCGCCTCGGTGTGAATGCCGAGATGACGGTGGGAGCGCAGCGAGTGAAGCACGGCGTTGGGCACGGTTCCCACTCCGACCTGAAGCGTAGAGCCGTCTTTGATATGCTCGGCAATATAACGTCCGATAGCCAGTTCGGCCTCTGTAGGCTCCACATCGGGAGTCTCGGCCAGAGGGTCGTCGACCTTGACCAGAGCGTCGATTTTGGATATATGTATCACAGAGTCGCCGTAGGTGAACGGCATCATCGGATTGATCTGGGCTATGATGGTGCGGGCACATTCCACCGCCGACGGTGTAAGGTCGGCCGACACGCCCAACGACACATTTCCGTATTCGTCGGGAAGCGAACAGTTTATGAGAGCCACATCAAGCGGTATCGTTCCGTCGCGGAACAATATTGGCACCTGTCCGAAAAACCGCGGCGTGGTCGTGGCGTAACCCTCGTTGACCCAGCCGCGCACCGCATTCGACACAAAAAACGAATCGATATGAAACGCATCTTTCAGCTCCGGATTGCACAGCGGCGACACGCGCCGTCCGAGAGCGAAGGCATTGTAAAGCACGACATCGCTGAGCTCATTGCCTCTTTTGGCCAATGCCACTATCAGGGCTTCGGGTATCGAGCAGCTGCCCTGCACGAATACATGGTCGCCGCTTTTTATAAGCTTTACAGCCTCGTCGGCAGTGATATATTTATATTGTGTTGCCATTTTATCGACTTGCGGTTAAGTGAGTGTTTGAAGTAATTTGAAGTTTTTACTTCCTTTCTCTTTTATTATTCAAACGCTCTCTAAATTAATAATAGACTGTTTCATGACTGACACCTGTCAGGAATACGGTTTTTAACAAGTTTTTGCCAACCTGACGGCCTCTACAGATGTTATCCTTACAGATAACCTACCATATATACTCTATCAGGTGGGGATGGAAATCCCGCATGGCGCAGTTGGAAGCGACGCGCAGCCTGACACGACAACCGGAGGGTGGAGCGGCCGCTTCACCCTCTAATGTGCGGAGGGCAAATCGCCGCGTATGCCGGTATAGATGGTGCAGACTCCGAATGTCATCCTGCGGAACGACGTGCCGCTCAGTCCGGCCGTCTCCATGAGCGAAGTCATATCCTTGCCCTGGGCCACGGCGGCTATCGACTCGGGGAGATAGCTGTAGGCGCGCACATCTTTCGACACCATGCGCCCCACCGCGGGGATAATGCAGCGGGTGTAAAATCTGTAGAACGGCCTGACGACCGGCGACGGAGGTGTCGACAGCTCGATGACGACAAGGCGTCCGCCCTTGCGGAGCACCCTGACCATCTCCCTGTAGCCTTCGAGCAGCCGCTCGAAATTCCTGACTCCGTAGGCCACAGTTATGCAGTCGAACGACTCGTCGTCGAATGGCAGATGCAGACAGTCGGCCTGCCTCAACTCTATGCGTTCGTCCAGTCCGGCCTTGGCCACCTTGCGGCGCCCCACCTCAAGCATTCCCTCCGACAGGTCAATCCCCGTAATCCTCGCCTGCGGCATACGTCGCCCGAGCGCTATAGCCACATCGGCTGTGCCGGTAGCCACATCGAGTATCTCCACGGGATTTCCGCCGGCAGCCTCGGCGATTGCCTTGCGCAGCCAGCGGCGGTGAAGCCCGAAGCTCATGGCCGCGTTCATGAAGTCGTAGGCCGGGGCGATGGAGTCAAACATCGCCTCGACCTGACGGGTCTTGTCACGGCTGTCGCCTGTGTAGGGGTTGATATGTTCGGCCGCGTCGCCCATCAGAGCTGAAGATTGGCGAGACAGTCGAGCACGTTGCGCGAGATGCGCTCGGTGAGATGCTCCTCGGGAGTGCGCACAAACTGCTTGCCGGTGATATGTTCATAAAGCTCAATGTAGCGGTCGGTGACCGAAGCGATGAATTCGTCGGTCATCTCAGGCACTTCCTGTCCGGCTTTTCCCATGAAACCGTGGTCGATGAGCCACTGGCGCACGAATTCCTTTGAAAGCTGACGCTGGGGCTCGCCCTTCTCGAAGCGTTCCTGATAGCCGTCGGCATAGAAATAGCGCGATGAGTCGGGGGTGTGGATCTCGTCGATGAGTATCACCTTGCCGTCACGCTTGCCGAACTCATATTTAGTGTCGACAAGTATGAGACCTTTGGCTGCAGCCATCTCTGTGCCCTTGGCGAAGAGAGCACGGGTGTAGCGCTCCATAACTTCATAATCCTCCTCCGACACGATGCCCTGGGCGATGATTTCCTCGCGAGAGATATTTTCGTCATGACCTTCGTCGGCCTTGGTGGTCGGAGTGATGATAGGCTCGGGGAAACGTTCGTTCTCACGCATGCCGTCGGGAAGTTTCACGCCGCACAGCTCGCGGCATCCGGCCTGATATTCACGCCATGCCGAACCGGTAAGGTAACCGCGGATTATCATCTCCACGCGGAAACCCTCGCATTTGTATCCCACAGTCACCATGGGGTCGGGCGAAGCCAGTTTCCAGTTGGGCACGATATCGGCCGTGGCATCGAGAAATGTCTCGGCTATCTGGTTGAGCACCTGACCCTTGTAAGGTATGCCCTTGGGCAGAATGACATCGAAGGCCGATATGCGGTCGGTGGCAATCATAACCATGATATTGTCGTCGATGGTGTAGACATCGCGTACTTTGCCGTGATATACGGCGGTTTGTCCCGGGAAATTGAAGTCAGTGGTCAGAAGTGTCTTATCCATATAATCAATTATTATGTGTTAATGATTTAGCAGTTTACAGAAGTGGCACCGCGTCAGTCGGCGGGCGCCGGCGCGCTGTCGGCCGGTGGGGCTGACTTCTCCTCCTTGTGCGCATTGTCGTAGCGCTCGTAGGCCTCGACGATACGCTGCACCAGATGGTGGCGCACTATATCTTTTTTGCCGAACTCCACCTTGCCTATGCCGTCGACGCCGTCAAGAATGCGGAGAGCCTGCACAAGTCCCGACTGTGTGGAACGCGGCAGGTCGATCTGTGACGTGTCGCCCGTGATTATCATCTTGGCGTTCATGCCCAGGCGGGTAAGAAACATTTTGATCTGATGGGTGGTGGTGTTCTGTGCCTCGTCGAGCACTATCACGGCGTCGTTGAGCGTGCGGCCGCGCATAAACGCCAGAGGAGCTATCTGTATGACCTTGGTCTCCATATACTCTTTCAGTTTCACGGCGGGAATCATATCTTCCAGCGCATCGTAGAGCGGCTGCAGATACGGATCGATTTTATCTTTCATGTCGCCGGGAAGAAATCCGAGTTTTTCGCCGGCCTCCACAGCCGGACGCGAAAGTATGATTTTGCGCACCTCGCGGTTTTTGAGCGCCCGCACGGCAAGCGCTATCGCCACGTATGTCTTGCCCGTGCCGGCCGGACCGAGGGCAAACGTAAGGTCATTTTTGACGAAAGTCTCGACAAGCCGCTGCTGATTGGGGGTGCGGCCGCTGATCGGCTTGCCGTTGATACCGTAGATGATGACATCGTCCATCTTCAGGTCTTTGGGCGCGTCGCCTTTGACGATATCAAGTATGACATCTTCGGGCAAAGTGTTGAACTTCACGCAATAAGCCTCGAGCTCCTTGATTTTTTTCTCAAAATCAGAGGTCTCCTTGTCATCGCCTATCACTTTGATTACCGAACCGCGCGCCGCAAGCCTGAGCTTGGGAAACAAGTTCTTAATCAGCTGCATGTTGCAGTTGTTCACGCCATAAAAGCTGACAGGGTCAACACTGTCGATAATAATAATCCGTTCAATCATACAGATAGATTTAAGTGCAAATTTAACAAAATCGGTGCAATAATATGCATATTTCCAATTCTTTTTTTAGAGAGTGTTTGGATTTAAATCATCACTCTCTTATCCCTCTGCGGCAGTTTTCCGATTTTCGGACTGCATCCCTCTGCAGCCCGCATAACCGACCGCCTTTTCAACTATAATGTATTTTAATCGAAATAAGTTGAGACAAAACAAAAAAAAGGTTCAAGCCAAAATAACACTGCATTACAATATAATAATTCCCGGCTTTACTTTGAAGGGTTGCAGCACTTCATATTGTAGTGACGTACGGCTCGCACGCCCGACAACATCTTGATTATCAGGCACAAACTCGGACGCACGAGCCGTGCGTCCCTACTTTTTGGAGGCATTCATCTGAGTTCTGCAACACTCTCAGAGCAATACTAAACCGAGACTGTAAAATGCACTGCGATTTAGACTTGAGTTGGCTTCCGCAGGACGCCGATTATGCGTAACCCCGCACGCCGAGCCCGGCGAGGCTTGCGGGGTTGACGAGCAAAAAAACAACGGCTTCCGCAGGACGCCGATTTACATCGCACCCATCCGTTTCATCGCATCCTCAACCTTCCGCCCTCCCGGTCACACGAATGGTGTTGATGAGCCGTGCGTCCCTACAATTTTGGTGATAGCCTCCCGAGCTCGGCACGCGCCGAGCCCATGTTACTCACCTAACAGACAACACGCACAATCGAGTAGGAGGTAAACACTAATTGCAGGTGTTTATCTCCTACTTTCGTGTTT